>JANNEA010000059.1:0-18919 GCA_031388175.1 Gammaproteobacteria bacterium | reverse complement strand
CCGCGAGGGTCTCGGTATCCTCAGCTGTGAAATCGCCGTCACGCTTGTTCAGCACTTGTACCGCGCCTACCACCGCTCGGCCGTCGACCGTGCGGATCGGCACGCAGACCAAGTTGCGGGTCACGAAGCCGAGGCCGGCTTCAACCGACTTGTGGGCTCCTTCCCTGTGCTCGAGACTGTTCTCGACCGTCGGCAGTCCCGACCCGATGACCCGTCCGACGATCGAACCCTCGACGTCGACCTCGATGGCGCGATCATCGACGCCGGTGCCGCGCTTGAGCCAGACCCTCTTGGTGCTGCGGTCTAGGATGAAGATGCTGCATCGTTCGGCGTTCAAGAGCCTCGCCGTGACTCGGATATAGAACGACAGCAGCGGCTGATCCGTCGGATCGGCCTTGGTGCCTTGGCGCTCCTTCTGTGCGGCCTGCAGGCGCTGGATGTCGCGGCGTAGGTGTCTACCGAACATGGTGCACTTCCTGGGCGCGAACGTTTGAGGGCCGCGGTCCACGGCGGTCCACGGTCCGCCGCGCTACCCAGCGCAGGCTATCCGCCCGTCGTGCCGACCGCCTTGACCTGGGTCACCCATCCCGACGCTACCCCAGGGGCGGCGGCCGCCTGGCGCGGGTCAGCCGACCTCGTCCGGCAGACGGTGCGCGATGCCCTTGTGGCAGTCGATGCAGGTATCGCCGGTCTTCGCGCGCCATTCCGGCGAGTGCTTCTTCGACGCCTGCCGGCCCTGCTGCTCGAGGTCCATCGTGTCGAACGAATGGCAGTTGCGGCACTCGCGCGAGTCGGTGGCCTTCATGTCGGCCCAGACATGCTGTGCCATCTCCAGGCGCTTGGCCTCGAACTTCTCCGGCGTGTCGATCGTGCCGCGCAACTTGTGGAACAGCTCGTTGGTCGCCTTGATCTTGCGCACCACCTTGTAGGCCCAGGGCTGCGGCACGTGGCAGTCGCCGCAGACCGCGCGCACCCCCGACGGGTTCTTGAAGTGCGGCGTCTCGACGTATTCCTTGTAGACGGTGTCGCGCATCTCGTGGCAGGAGATGCAGAACTCGAGCGTGTTCGACATGTCCATCGCGGTGTGGAAACCGCCCCAGAACAGGATGCCGCCGAAGAAGGCGAGGAACGCGCCGATCGGCAGGCCATACATCCACCAGCGCTTGGGCCGCGCCCAGGCCCAGCCCATCAGGCGGCGCCATGCGCCGCTGAAGCGCCCAGCCTCCTGTTCATCGGCCATCGCTATTTGCCGCCGCTGGCGTAGAACTCGATCAGCGCGTCGACCTCGGGGCCCTTCAGCGCCTTGATCTTCGGCGCCATCTTCTCGTCCATCTCGCGCTCGCCGGCGCGCAGCTCCTTGAACGCCTGGACCAGGTAGCCCTTGGGCTGACCGGCCAGGATGCTGGCGTCATCGTCGGCGAGGCTGCCGCCCTCGGAGTGGCACTTCTCGCAGTTGGTCGAGTGGACCTTCTTGCCGATCGCCGCTTTGGCGGGATCGACGGTGTTCTTCGCCGCCACGAACTTCTGCGCGGCGAAGTGCGTGGTCAGAGCGCCGAGGTCGGCGTCGCTGAGCTTGCCGGCGATCGTGCACATGTCATCGGTCGCGCCCGCCGGATGCGTGCCACTGGCGAACTTCACCTTGGCGCAGGGCCGCGCTTTCGCCTTGTAGCCCTGCAACTGCTCCTCGAGCGCGAACGCGGAGATGCCGGCGATTGTCGGCACCTCGGCCGCGGCGCTCACGCCGTCCTTGCCGTGGCAGTCGGCACAGCCCGCGGCCTGCGGCGGGGCGGCAGGCGCTGCCATGGTGACCACCAGGGTGGCAAGGACGAGCAAGACGCTACGCATCGAATCCTCCCGGAAGGCCCCCGTTCGGGCAGTTCCAACCCTACGCCGAGCGACTAGGCTGCGGACTGATGCAGGTCAATGTCCGCGGCGACCGAAAGGCGCCCCATCGCAGCCATGGGAACGAACGGTCATCGACAGGTGGTGGACCATGCGTAGCCAAGCGCGCGGGATGGGGTTCCAGGCACTGATTATCGGCCTTGCGGCGCTGCTGGGCGCCTGTGGGCACGACGGGGATACCGGCGCTCCCGGACCCGCGGGCCCGCCTGGCGTCTTGGTCGTGAACCAGGCCAAGCAGCTCCAGGCGATCATCACCGGGGTCACGATCAACAGCGCGCCGGTGGTGCAGTTCACGGTGACCGACGAGAACGGCATCCCGTTCATCGGCGTCGAGCCGGCTTGGGTCGAGTTCACCTTCGCCAAGCTCGTGCCCGGCGCGAACGGCGACTCGAGCCGCTGGCAGAGCTACATCAACCGCTTGAAGGCTCCGGTGGTCGGGCCGGGCACCACGGCCACGATCGAGGCCACCGGCGACACCGGCGGCACTTTGGTCACCAACGGCGACGGCACCTACACCTACACCTTCGGCACCAACGTCACCGCGGTGACCGTGCCGCTGGCGGTCGCCTACGACAACACCGCCACGCACCGGACCGGTCTGCGCGTCGGCTTGCGCGATGGCGCGATCCCGGCGGCCAACACCACCTACGATTTCATCCCGCTCACCGGCAGCATCACGCTCATCGCCAAGCGCGAGATCGTGACCATCGAGAGCTGCAATGAATGCCATGGCGAGCTCGCGGTCCACGGTGATCTGCGCAAGGACACCAAGCTCTGCGTCACCTGCCACAACCCGGGCTCGACCGAGCCGAGCAGCGGCAACACGCTCGACTTCAAGGTGATGGTGCACAAGATCCACAGCGGCGAGGACCTGCCGAGTGTCGTCGCCGGCGGTGCCTACACTATCTACGGCAACAGCGGCACGCCGCACGACTATTCGACGGTGAAGTGGCCGCAGGACACGACCAACTGCACCAAGTGCCACGACGCAGCCGACGCGTCGACGCCGCAGGGCGGCAACTGGGCCAGCGCGCCGACCATGCAGGCCTGCGGTGCCTGCCACGACACCGTGGACTTCGCGGCCGGAATCGCGGGCGGGCATCCGGGTGGCGTGGTCACCAGCAACGCCGACTGCACCGTGTGTCACCGCAGCGGCGCCATCGCTGGCTCGGTCGAGGAGTCGCACGCCGATCCGGTCCTGGCCGAGGCGACCAAGTACCAGTTCAACATCATCAGCGTCACCAACACCGCGCCCGGCCAGTTCCCGATCGTGCGCTATTCGGTGACCAACCCGTTGACCAGCGCGGCCTACGCACTCACCGACTCGCCGGTCGCGAACGGCTCGCTCACCGCGCGCATGGCCTGGGACACGCGCGACTACCACAACACCGGCACAGCCACGGCGACCTCGGCCCCCGCGTCGACGGCGAGCCTCAGCCTGCTCACCAGCGCCATCAACAACGGCGATGGCACCTACAGCAAGACCTTCGCCTTCGCCGTGTCGGTGGCAGCCAGCGGCTCCGGCGCGATGGCGCTGGACGGTCGGATGGGCGTGGATGTCACCGGACCGGCACACGTGCCAGATGGCATCCGCGAGCGCATCCCGGTCAGGTCGGCAGTGAGCTACTTCGCGATCACCGACATCGCTGCGGTCCCACGGCGCACGATTGTCGAGACCGCGCGCTGTCAGCAATGCCATGGGACGCTGAACGGCCTGGTGCTGCACGGCGACAGCCGCTCGGACAACGTCGAGCTCTGCGTGATGTGCCACAACCCGGACAACACCGACATCGCGCAGCGCCCGGCGGACCCGGATGGCGTGAACGACGGCGACAATAGCGCTGCCGGTGACGGTCTCGAGGAGGTACCGATCGATTTCCGCTCGCTGGTCCACAGCCTCCATGCGGCCGACCATCGCGTTAATCCCTACTTCGTCTATGGCTTCGGCGGTGCTGCATACGACTTCAGCGAGGTGCGGTTCCCGGGCCGGCTCAACCAGTGCGAGACCTGCCACCTGGCCGACACTTACATGCCGGCGAGCGACACCTCGCAACGGCTCGGCGTCACGCTGAGCTCGGGCTCGACGGTGCTGTCGCGCGGCCCGACGGTGCTCACGCCGGCCGGCGCGAACCAGAACCATGATGACGATGAGAACGTCACGCCGATCGCAGCGTCCTGCAGAGGTTGCCACGACGACTCGCTGTCGCAGACCCACATGCAACTCAACGGCGCGCTGTTCACGGCGGTGCAGACCACGCTGACCGGCACCACGCCGGAGACCTGCGCGATCTGCCACGGCGCCGGGCGCACGGCGGATGTGAAAGTCGTGCACGAGATCGAGGACTGAGGTTGGCTGGCGGAGAGGGCGGGACCGTGGAACACCACTCGCGCATCGTACTGTTCGGTGCTGCGTTCATGGTGCTCGCCAGCGGCGCGTGGGCGCAGGACGCGTCCACGTCGCCGCCCGAACCGGCAGCGGAGCAACAGTCGGTGCCGTTCAGCGCCGCGGGCGCCGACACCTGCCTCAAGTGCCACGACGCCGACAAGGAGGTCCCGGTCCTGCCGATCTTCGTCACGCCGCATGCGAGCCGCGCGCTCGACGGCAGTCCCTTCGCCGAAGACGCGAAGCAGTGTGAGACCTGCCATGGCGCGAGCGGCGAGCACGGCAAGCGCCTGCGTCGCGGCGAGGAACGCGCGCCCATGTTCGCTTTCGATCCGAAGCACGATGCACCAGCCAAGATCGACGGCAAGTGCTTGACCTGCCACGCCGACAGCCACCGCGACGATTGGGAGGGCGGCGTGCACCAGCGCGCCGACGTGAGCTGCGTGGCCTGCCACGACGTGCATGCGCGTCGTGACCCGATGATGGACCCGCTGGCCCAGAACGAGACCTGCGTCGGCTGCCACCGCCAGCAGCTGGCCGACATCCGCAAGATCAGCGCCCACCCGCTGCGCGACGGGCAGATGGCCTGCAACGATTGTCACGCATCTCATGGCGCGCGCGACGCCGCCGCGCTGCTCAAGCGCGACACGACCAACCAGCTCTGCTTCGATTGCCACGCCGACAAACGCGGCCCCTACCTGTGGGAGCACGCGCCGGTCACCGAGGACTGCTCGACCTGCCACACGCCGCACGGTTCGAACCATCGCGCGCTGCTCACGCGCAGTGCGCCGCTGCTGTGCCAGTCCTGCCATGCGCAGTCCGGGCACCCGAGCGTGGCCTTCAACACCGCCGGCCTGCCGAGTGGCGCGCCGTCGGCTTTCCTGCTGGCGCGCAGTTGCATGAACTGCCACTCGCAGGTGCATGGCAGCAACCATCCCTCCGGCTCCCAGCTGAGCCGGTGAGGAGGCTCGCATGAACATCGACATGCAGCGCCTGGGCACCCTCCTGGTCCTGTTGGGCAGCTTGCTCGTCGCTCCGCCGAGTCGCGGCGAGGACGCCGACGCTCCAGCCGACACTCCAACCGACGAACCGACCGCCTGGACCTGCTCGACCTGTCTGTACCCGGTCGGCTGGACCGGCAGCTACGACGTCGGCGCCGACATCGCGTTCGGCGTCACGCCCTGGGCCGGGCGCTACACCGGCCTCTACAAGAACACCGTCTACCCGGTGCTCGACGCCAACCTGCTGCTGCTCGAGGAGGACGGCGGGCGCTGGGAGTTCATCGCGCGCGACCTCGGCCTCGACAGCCGCTCGCTCAGCCTCGTGCATCGCCGGCCCGGCGACCATCGCTACGCGGTCGAGTACCGCGCGATCCCGTCACTGGCCGCGGAGGGCACGCGCACGCCCTTCGCCGGCGTCGGCAGCAGCACGCTGACGCTGCCGCCGGGCTGGGTCCGCGGGGACGCGACTACTGACATGACCCTGTTGCCGGGCGCGCTGCAGCCGGTCGAGATCGGCACCGAGCGCGAGCGCGTCGGCGCCAGCGCGACCTGGTTCGAACGCCGCGGCTTCACCACCGACCTGCGCGCGGCGACCGAGACCAAGCGCGGCACCGATCCGATGGGTGCGAGCCTGATCACGCGCTCGACGATCCTGCCCGAGCCGGTCGACCAGGTCACCGATAGTTTCGAGGCCGGGCTCGGCTACAAGACCGGGCCGTGGAACGTCGAGGCGCGCTACCGCCTCGCTACGTTCCGCAACGCTGTCGAGTCCGTGACCTGGGATGTGCCGTTCACGGCGCTCAACCCAGCCGCGACCCAGGGCCGCATGGCGCTCGCGCCGGACAACGACTTCCAGCAGTTCGGCGTGGACGGCAGCTGGCGCGGCGCGGGCGGTCTCAAGCTGAACGCGAGCGTCAGCATCGGTCAGGGCAGCCAGGATGCGGCGCTGCTGCCGACCTCGATCACGCCGGGGCTCGCGATCGCTTTGCCGCGCGCCACGGCGGCGATGGACGTGGACACCACGCTCGCCTACCTGCGCGCGAGCTGGCCGGTGAGCCATGACCTCGCGCTCCGCGGCGAGCTGCGCTACGACGAGCGCGATGCGACCGCGCCGCTCGATCTGTTCCCGCAGGTGGTCACCGACACCTACCTCGCGCCCTCGCGGTCCAGCGTGGTCAACGACTACGCCAAGACGCTGGCACGGATCGAGGGCGACTGGCGGTTCTCTGACCTGCGCCTGCTGGTCCGCGGCCAGCGCCTCATCACCGATCGCGACCAGGGTTCGGTCGCGCGCAACGACGAGGATTCGATCAGCGCCGAGCTGCGTGGTCCGATGTTCGGCGTGCTCGAGGGCTCGCTCGAGGTGGCTCACGACCGGCGCGGCGCCTCGCCGTTCGTGCCGCTCGCGGGTCCTGCACCGCAGAACCCGGCGCTGCGCTACACCAACATGGCTCCCATGCAGCGCGATCGCTGGTCGGCGTCGATCAGCGCAGCGCCGTCCGAACGGGTGAGCTTCGAACTTCGGATCGACGGGCGGATCGAGGACTATGCCGCCACCGAGGTCGGCCTGACCGACCACGACGATACCGGCTTCGGAGCCGACCTCAATTGGATCGCGGCCGAGGACATCGCGGTTGCGCTCTACTTCCAGCACCAGACGCTCGGCTACCAGCAGGCCGGCAGCCAAGGCTTCGCCGCCGCCGACTGGAGCGCGCTCAGCGAGGACGCGACCGACGCGGTCGGTCTCGAGCTCGACGCGCCCTACCTGACCGAGAACCTCGGCTTGCGCGCCGAGCTTGCGCTCACCGAATCCAGCGGCCAGGTCGATGTGACGACCGGCAGCGTCGATTCCTTCCCCGAGGTCAGCTCGCACCTCATGCTCATTCGGATTGAGGGCCGCCTGCGCATCTCCGAGCGCTACACGCTGCTGCTCGGTTGGCGCCATGAGCGTTTCGATTCGTCCGACTGGGCGATCACCGGCGTTGCGCCCGACACCGTACCCGGCGTGCTCGGCCTCGGCGAGATCGACCCGAACTACGAGATGGACATCTTCGAGTTGACCCTGCACATCACCCTTTGATGGGAAGGAGTGGATATGACGAACGTGAAGATGAACCGGTTCCTGGTCGGCGGACTCGCCGGCGGCGCAGCCGAGGTGCTGGTGGTGACGCTCTACGCGTTGCTGGCCGGTGCCGGTGGCTGGATCGTGGCGGAAGGTGTGTCACGCGCGACCTTCGGCACGCTGTTCAGCGGTGATGACGCGGTGCTGGTCGGGCTGACCGTGCACTTCGCGCTGTCGTTGCTGATCGCGGCCTGCTTCGTGGCGCTGCTGCCGGTGCTGCTGCACCGCATCGGGCGTCAGGGCGTGGTGCTGGCCTCAGCGGTGGCGCTGGTCGCGGTGTGGGGAATGAACTTCTTCGTCATCCTGCCGCGGATCGCGCCGGAGTTCGTCGCGATGGTGCCGCTGTGGCTGAGCTTCCTGTCGAAGCTCTCCTTCGGCCTGGTGATGGGCTTCGTGCTCGTCAGCCCTGGTCTACTCAACGAGTGGCGGCGTCGTACACCGGTTTGACCCGGTTCACGATCTCGCAGAACAGGTCGGCGGTGCGCTCGGCGTCGTAGGCCGCCGAGTGCGCATCGCCGGCGTCGAACGGCACGCCGGCCACCTGGCAGGCGCGCGCCAGCACCGTCTGACCGAAGGCCACGCCGCCGAGCGTGGCGGTGTCGAACGATGAGAACGGGTGGAAGGGGCTGCGCTTCATCCCGGTGCGTTCGATTGCGGCGTTGACGAAGTTGAGGTCGAAGAACGCGTTGTGCCCGACCAGGATGGCGCGGGTGCAGCCGGTCGCGTGCATCTCGTCGCGCACTGCGCGGAAGGTGAGGCGCAGCGCCTCGCGCTCCGGCACCGCAGGGCGCAGCGGATGGTCGACGTTGATGCCGGTCACCGCGAGCGCGGCCGGCTCGATGTTCGCGCCCGGGAAGGGCTGCACGTGGAACACGTGCGTGTCGCCGCGATAGAGCTTGCCGGATTCGTCGAGCTTGAGGATCACCGCTGCGATCTCGAGCAGCGCGTCGGTGCGGTGGTTGAAGCCACCGGTCTCGCAGTCCACCACCACCGGCAGGAAGCCGCGGAAGCGGCGCGACATCATCGAGCCGTCGCCGTAGCCCGGCGTGTCCTCGCTGTCGTAGACCTCGTCAGCCACTGCTGAGCTTCCAGTCCAATGACTCGCCGGCGCGCAGCGGCACGATCGTCTCGTCGCCGAACGCGTAGCTGTCGGGCAGGCGCCAGCGCTCACGCGTGAGCGTGACCTTGCCTTCATTGCGTGGCAGGCCGTACCAATCAGGGCCGTGGTGCGAGGCGAAGCCCTCGAGCTGGTCGAGCGCGCCGGCCTGCTCGAAGGCTTCGGCATAGAGCTCGAGCGCGTGCGGCGCGGTGAAGCAGCCGGCGCAGCCGCAAGCGGCTTCCTTGCGCGCCTGCGAGTGCGGCGCCGAATCCGTGCCGAGGAAGAACTTGCGATTGCCCGAGGTCGCCGCGGCCAGCAGCGCCTGACGATCGGGCTCGCGTTTCAGCACCGGCAGGCAATACCAATGCGGCTGCAGGCCGCCGACGAACAGCGCGTTGCGGTTGTAGAGCAGGTGCTGCGGCGTGATCGTCGCCGCGATCTGGTCGCCGCCCGCGGCGACGAAGTCCACGCCAGCGGCGCTGGTCACGTGCTCGAACACCAGCTTGAGCCGGGGCAGCAGCGCGGTGAGCGGCAGCAGCACCGTGCTGATGAACTCGGTCTCACGCGCGAACACATCCACCCGCGGGTCGGTGACCTCGCCGTGCACCTGGAGTGGCATGCCGAGCTCCTGCATCCGCGCGAGCGTGGCCTCGCATCGGCGCCAATCGTTCACGCCGGACGCCGAGTTCGTGGTGGCGCCCGCCGGGTAGAGCTTGATGCCGACGATCGCGCCCGACGCCTTGGCGCGGTCGATCTCGTCCGGCGGCGTGGCCTCGGTCAGGTACAGCGTCATCAGCGGTTGGAAGTTGGAGCCCTTCGGCCGCGCGGCGAGGATGCGGTCGCGGTAGGCCAGCGCATGGGCAGTGGTGGTGACTGGCGGATCGAGGTTGGGCATCACCACCGCACGGGCGAACTGCCGCGCGGTGTGCGGCAGCACTGCGGCCAGCGCCGCACCATCGCGCAGGTGCAGGTGCCAGTCGTCAGGCGTGGTCAGCGTCAGGCGGTCCACGGCGTCATTTCTTCTTGTTCTTCTTCGGCGGCGCCGGGATGTCCACCTTGGCCGGCGCGCGATCGAGCGTCGACAGCAGTTCGACCCAGCCCAGCGTGACCGGCTCGACCGCGGTGTGAAGGGTACCTAGCGCCGCATCGGCTGGGACGCCGTTGGTGTAGCGCCGCACCGCGAAGTGGTACTCGCGCACGCCGCCGCCCTCGCGGTCGACGAAGCGTGCCACGTGGAACTCCACCGCAGCGCCGTCATCGGTGAGGTCGAACCAGGCGACCGAGAGATCCCTCTCCTGCGAGCCTTCGGCAACGAAGGTGTCGGCCGCGATGCCCGGTGTGCGCATCTTCGCGATGTTGACCACGCCGAGCGCCACGGCCTTCGCGCTTGCCGCTTTCGGCTGGTCGGCGACCGTGAGCCGGCGGCTGAAGCGCGCGAGCGTCTCGTCAGCCCTAAGGTAGTGCTCTGCGATGCGCGCCGCGTCCACCTCGCGTGAGACGAAGAGGAAGTCCTCGGCGTCGAAGACGATGGCCGCGGGCGTCGGCGGCTCCGCGGCTGACGCAGTGGCCCCCCAAGGGGGCGCCGCAGCGGCGAGCACGGCCGCGTAGACAAGTGCCAGTACAAGATGTGTGCGCATCAGCGTCGCTCCGTCCGGCCGAAGCCGCGGTCGAGCACCAGGTCGAGCGCGAAGCGCACGCCGAACCCGGTGAAGAAGGAGGGGATGTGGGCCAAGCCGCCTTCGCGGTCGCTCGGGCACATGTCGAGATGGACCCACGGGATGCCGTCGGCGACGAAGCGCGAGAGGAAGCGCGCCGCCAGGATGTGGTCGCCCTGGCCTTCGATCAAGCACTGTTTGATGTCGGCGACCTTGCTCTCGAGCGCCTCGTCGTAGTCGGCGTGCATCGGGAACGGCCAGACGCGTTCGCCGCTGGCCTCGCCGGCGGCGATTAGCGTGGGGTTGAGCGCGCTGCGGTTGCTGAACACGGCGCCCATCCGGTCGGTCAGCGCATGGACGGCGGAGCCGGTGAGCGTGGCGAAATCCAGGATCGCCGCCGGCTTGCCCTCGCTCGCCAGCACCAGCGTGTCGGCCAGCACCATGCGGCCCTCAGCGTCGGTGTGCACGGTCTCGATGGTCACGCCGTTGGCCGCGCGCACCACCTCGTTGGGGATGTAGGACAGCGGCCCGATGCGGTTCTGCGCGATCGCGAGGTAGCAGCGCACCGCGAACGGCGCCTCGAGCACGGTCAGCGCGGCGAGCGTGGCGAGCGCCACCGCTGAACCGCCCATGTCGCCGTGCATGCCGTACATGCCCTTGGCGGCCTTGAGGTTGCTGCCGCCGGTGTCGTAGCACAGGCCCTTGCCGACGAGCGCGAGCGGCGCGCGCACGGTCTTGCCTTTGGTGCGGGCGCTCTTCTTGGGGGTATAGGTGAGCTCCACGATGCCCGCGTCGCGTTCGGCCGAGCCGCGCACCACTGCGAGGAACGCTTCCGCCCCGCGCTTGGCCAGCGCCTTCTCGTCGTGGAACTTCAGCGTCCAACCGTGGCGCTTGGCCAGGGCAGCGAGCAACACGCGGTAGCTCGACGGGTGGAGCAGGTTCGGTGGCAGCGTGGTCAGCCAGCGCGCGAGGTTGTTGGCCTCGGCGGTGGCGCGGCAGCGCGCGATGTCGAAGCCGCTGCCGGAGCCATGCACCATGAGCGACTCGATCGCGACGCGCGGCGCGGGCTTGCTCTTGTAGTCGGGCAGTTCGGCTTCGGCCGCGAGCAACGCGCTGGCGTAGGCCTCGGCCGCGCGGCTGGCGGTGCCTGCGGCCGCCGAGCCGTCGAGGCCGAGCACGAACAGCGCGAGCGTGCGCGGCGCGGTCGCGCGTGCTTCGGCGATGAGCTTGCGTGCGAGCGTGAGCAGTTCGAACGACGAGGCGCCGGGTTTCACGAACGCGACCGCGGCGCGCGTGCCTTTGCCATCCTCGAGCTCGGTCAGCAGTCGATCACCAGCGGCCTTGCCGTGACGCGCGCGGTAGCGGCCTTCGAGCAGCTTCGAATGCGGGAACGCAGGCCAGGGACCGCGCTTGGCGGACTCGGGCAGCAGGATGGCGACATGGTCGAAGGCTTCGACCGCGCGCGGCGATGCCGCCGCCTGCGTGATCGTGATGCGCAGCGGCGCGGGGAGCTCGAGAGACACGGGACCTCGCCTTGACCGGAATCGTGCGGGAACGGGATGATACGCGACCCCGCGCAAGTCCTGAAACCACAAGGCCTTTTCAGTGTCCGACCCCGTCCGCGAGCCCGATCAAGATCCCGACGAGACCCGCGAGTGGCTCGCGTCGCTCGAATCCGTGCTGCGCGTGCACGGACCGTCGCGTGCACACTGGTTGCTCGAGCAGTTGATCGATGTCGCGCGCCGTGCCGGCACGCATCTGCCGTTCAAGCAGACCACCGCCTACCTCAACACCATCGCCACCCAGGACGAGCCGCCGTACCCGGGCGACCGTGAGCTCGAGAAGCGCATCGAGGCGATCATCCGCTGGAACGCGATGGCGATGGTGGTGCGCGCGAACCGCAAGGGCACCGAGCTCGGCGGCCATATCGCGACCTACGCCTCGAGCGCGCAGCTCTACGAGGTCGGCTTCAACCACTTCTGGCACGCGCCGTCGGCCGCCCACGGCGGCGACCTGATCTACATCCAGGGTCACTCGTCGCCCGGCATCTATGCGCGGGCCTTCCTCGAGGGGCGGCTCACCGAGCAGCAGCTCGAGGGCTTCCGCGAGGATGTCGACCGCAAGGGCATCACCTCCTATCCGCATCCCTGGTTGATGCCGGATTTCTGGCAGTTCCCCACGGTCTCGATGGGCTTAGGTCCCATCATGGCGATCTACCAGGCGCGGTTCATGCGCTATCTCGAGAACCGCGGCCTCATCGCTGCACAAGGGCGCAAGGTCTGGTGCTTCATCGGCGATGGCGAGACCGATGAGCCGGAGACGCTGGGCGCGATCGCCTTGGCCGCGCGCGAGCGGCTCGACAACCTGGTGTTCGTCATCAACTGCAACCTGCAGCGACTCGACGGTCCGGTGCGCGGCAACGCCAAGATCATCCAGGAGCTGGAGGGCGTGTTCCGCGGCGGCGGTTGGAACGTGCTCAAGGTCGTCTGGGGCAGCAGTTGGGATCCGCTGCTGGCGCGCGACACCGAGGGCCACCTGCGCCGCGTGATGGAAGAGACCGTCGACGGCGAGTACCAGAACTTCAAGGCCAAGGACGGCGCCTATGTGCGCGCCAAATTCTTCGGCAAGCATCCCAAGCTGCTGGAGATGGTGGCGCACATGTCCGACGAGGACATCTGGAGCCTGAAGCGCGGCGGCCATGACGCGCGCAAGATCAATGCCGCCTACGCGTCGGCTTCCGCGCACACCGGGCAGCCGACCGTGATCCTGGCCAAGACCGTGAAGGGCTACGGCATGGGCAAGGCCGGTGAAGGCCTGATGACCACCCACCAGCAGAAGAAGCTCGATGACCCGGCCGTGCGCGACTTCCGCGACCGCTTCAACATCCCGGTCCCCGATGCGCAACTCCACGAGCTGCCGTTCGTGAAGCCCGCAGCCGATTCCGCCGAGGCCAAATACATCGCTGCCAAGCGCGAGGCGCTCGGCGGTTCGCTGCCACAGCGCCGCACCGACGCGCCGAAGCTCGCGGTGCCGGCGCTCGATGCGTTCAAGCAGCAGCTCGAAGCGTCCGGTGAGCGCGAGTACTCGACTACCATGGCGTTCGTGCGGATCCTGAACACGCTGCTCAAGGACCGCGCAATCGGCAAGAACATCGTGCCGATCATCCCCGACGAGGCCCGCACCTTCGGCATGGAAGGCATGTTCCGCCAGCTCGGCATCTACTCGGCCGTGGGCCAGAAGTACGAGCCGCAGGACGCCGACCAACTCGCCTTCTATAAGGAGGACATCAAGGGCCAGATCCTCGAGGAAGGCATCAACGAGGCCGGCGCGATGTCGTCCTGGGTCGCGGCCGCCACCGCCTATGCCAACCATGGGATCCAGATGATCCCGTTCTACATCTATTACTCGATGTTCGGCTTCCAGCGCATCGGCGACCTGGCCTGGGCCGCCGGCGACATGCGCGCGCGCGGCTTCCTGCTCGGCGGCACTGCCGGGCGCACCACGCTCAACGGCGAAGGCCTGCAGCACGAGGATGGCCACTCGCACCTGATGGCCGCGACGATCCCGAACTGCGTCGCCTACGACCCGACCTACGCCTACGAACTCGCGGTGATCATCCAGGACGGTCTGCGCCGCATGGTCGAGCAGCAGGAGAGCGTCTTCTACTACCTCACCTGCATGAACGAGAACTATCCGCACCCCGCCATGCCAGAACGCAAGGATGCCTCCGTAAGGGAAGGAATCCTCAAGGGGATGTACCTGCTGCGCGAACACGCGCCCAAGGCCAAGCAGCGCGTGCAGATGATGGGCTCGGGCACGATCCTGCGCGAAGTCGAAGCCGCCGCGGAGATGTTGGACAAGGACTTCGGCATCGGCAGCGATGTCTGGAGCGCGACCTCGTTCACCGAGCTGCGCCGCGATGGCATGGCGGCGCGGCGCTGGAGCCTGCTGCATCCCACCAGCAAGGCGAAGCAGAGCTTCGTCGAGCAGCAACTCGCCGGCCACAAGGGCCCGGTGATTGCCGCCACCGACTACATGCGCGCTTTCCCCGACCAGATCCGCGAATTCGTGCCGGGGCGCTTCATCACGCTCGGCACCGATGGCTTCGGTCGGTCGGATTCGCGCGAGAACCTGCGGCGCTTCTTCGAGGTCGACCGCCGCTACATCGCGGTCGCGGCGCTGAAAGCGCTGGCCGAGGACGGGGTGCTCGACGCGAAGGTCGCCGCTGACGCGATCAAGAAGTACGGCCTCGACGCCGACGCCCCCGCGCCCTGGACGGTGTGACCGTGGCCAGCGTCGAGATCAAGGTCCCTGACATCGGCGACTACCACGACGTCGGCGTGATCGACGTGATGGTGAAGGTCGGCGACAGCATCGCCGTCGACCAGGCGCTGTGCACGATCGAGACCGACAAATCGGCGATGGACATCCCGTCGACCGTCGCCGGCACGATCACCGCGCTCAAGGTCGCGGTCGGCGGCAAGGTGAACAAGGGCGATGTGATCTGCGTGGTGGATGCGGCCGCCGCGGTTAAGCCAGCCGCCGCAGCGCCAGCGTCCAGCGCGGCACCTGCGCCGGCAGCGGCACCCGCCAGGTCTGCGTCCGTTGTGGCACCCGCGCCATCCGCACCGAAGGCGGCAGCTGCACGCGAATTGCCGCCTATAGATGAGAACTCCTTCGGCAGGGCGCACGCCGGCCCCGCGGTGCGCAAGCTCGCGCGCGAGCTCGGCGTGGACCTCGGCCGCGTCTCCGGCTCCGGCGTGAAGGGGCGTATCACAGACGAAGACCTCAAGCGGTTCGTCAAGGGTGTGATGGAAGGCGGCGCGGCAGTCGGTAGCGCTCTCCCCCAGGTCCCGATCGTCGACTTCGCCAAGTTCGGTGTGGTCGAGGTCAAGCCGCTCAACCGCATCAAGCGGATCTCGGGGCCGCGCTTGCAGGCTGCCTGGATCAACGTGCCGCATGTGACCCAGCACGACGAGGCCGACATCACCGACCTCGAGACGATGCGCAAGCTGCTCAAGGCCGATGCGGAGAAGGTGGGCGCCAAGCTCACGCCGCTCGCCTTCCTGGTGAAGGCCACGGTCGCGGCGCTCAAGGAGTACCCGGATTTCAACGCCTCGCTCGACCCGAGCGGGCAGAACCTGGTCTATAAGAAGTATTTCCACATCGGCTTCGCCGCCGACACGCCGAACGGCCTCGTGGTCCCGGTGATCAAGGATGCCGACCAGAAGTCGGTGTTCGAGATCGCGAAACTGCTGGCTGACATGAGCGCCAAGGCTCGCGACGGCAAATTGCCGGCCGCCGACATGCAGGGTGGTTGCTTCAGCATCTCGTCGCTCGGCGGCATCGGTGGCACCTACTTCACGCCGATCGTGAACGCGCCCGAGGTCGCGATTCTCGGCGTCTCGAAGTCTTCTATGAAACCTATTTGGGACGGCACCCAGTTCAAGCCGCGGATGATGTTGCCGCTGTCGCTTAGCTACGACCACCGCGTGATTGATGGCGCCGCTGCCGCACGGTTCACCAAGTTCCTCGGCGAGGTGCTCGCCGAGGTGCGTGGGCTTGTCCTGTAGAGCCTGCGTCAGCCCGATGTCACAGCATCCCGATTTCCCCCGCAACGCGCACAGGTGGGACTGACCATGGCGACCGAGATCCGCGTCCCCGACATCGGCGACTTCAAGGACGTGTCCATCATCGAAGTGATGGTGAAACCCGGCGACAGCGTCGCGCTGGAGCAGGGCCTGTGCACCATCGAGACCGACAAGTCGGCGATGGACGTGCCTGCGACCGCGGCCGGCAAGGTGCTCACCGTCAAGGTGAAGGTCGGCGACAAGGTGAGCCGAGGCGACCTTGTGTGCACGGTGGACGCCGAAGCGACGGTGGTACGCGGCGCGCGCGCCGTCGATCCTGATGCGACTGTGGTGCCGAACGACCCGGACGCGACTTTCGTTCCACCGACAGCGCCCGCTGCACGCGCGACGAAGCCGCTGCAGGCGCCGATCCAGGCCGCGGCCGTCGCCGCGGCCAAGGTCGCGCCGCGCTTCCAGGCTGCTGCCCGCGACATGTTCGCCACCGACGCCGACATCGAGTGCCAGGTCGTGGTGCTCGGTTCGGGCCCCGGCGGCTACGCCGCAGCGTTCCGCGCCGCGGATCTCGGGCTCAAGACCGTGCTGGTCGAACGCGCGCCGGTGCTCGGCGGCGTCTGCCTCAACGTGGGCTGCATCCCGTCCAAGGCGCTGCTCCACGCCGCCAAGGTGATCGAGGACGCACATGCCATGGCCGAGCACGGCATCGCCTTTGGTGCGCCGAAGATCGACCTCGCCAAGTTGCGCGGCTTCAAGGACGGCGTGATCAAGAAGAGCACTGCGGGCCTGGACATGCTGGCCAAGCAGCGCAAGGTCGAGGTCGTGACTGGTGTCGGTCGTTTCCTCGACATGCACCACCTCGCGGTGGAACAGCCTGCGTCGAAAGGCGGTTCGAAGCGCACGGTCATCGGCTTCGAGCAGTGCATCATCGCCGCCGGTTCCGAGCCCATGCGCATCCCGGGCCTGCCCGACGATCCGCGCATCATGGATTCCACCGGTGCGCTCGAGCTCAAGGACATCCCCAAGCGACTGCTGGTGGTGGGTGGCGGCATCATCGGCCTCGAGATGGCCTGCGTGTACGACGCGCTCGGCACCAAGGTCACGGTGGTCGAGCTCACCGACACGCTGATCCCCGGCGCCGACCGCGACGTGGTGCGCCCGCTCGAGAAGCGCATCAAGGAACGCTACGAGGCGATCCTGCTTGGCACCAAGGTCACGGCCTTCAAGGCTGGGCGCAAGGGTATCGAGGTCACGTTCACCGCTTCGGGGCCCCCGACGGGGGGCGACGCCGCCGGGAAGCAGACGACCGATACCTTCGACCGCGTGCTGATTGCGGTCGGGCGTAGACCGAACGGCAAGCTGTTCGGTGCAGCGGAGGTCGGCATCACGGTGGACGAGCGCGGCTTCATCCCCAGCGACAAGCAGATGCGCACCAACCTGCCGCACATCTATTCCATCGGCGACATCCGCGGCAACCCGATGCTGGCGCACAAGGCCGCGCACGAGGGCCACATCGCGGCCGAGGTGGCGGCCGGTCACAAGCGCTTCTACGACGCGCGCGCGATCCCCTCGATCGCCTACACCGACCCCGAGGTCGCCTGGGTCGGCATGACCGAAGCTGAGGCGAAGGCCGCAGGGATCAAGGTCGGCAAGGGCGTGTTCCCCTGGGCGGCGTCAGGCCGTGCGCGCGCGATGGCGCAGGACGCGGGCCTCACCAAGTTGATATTCGACGAGGCCACGCACCGGCTCATCGGTGCCGCAACCTGCGGTGTGAACGCTGGCGAGCTGCTCGGCGAGCTCACGCTCGCGATCGAGATGGGTGCGTCGGCCGAGGACATCGCGCTCACCATCCACGCCCATCCCACGCTGCACGAGTCGGTGGGCCTCGCCGCTGAGACCTTCGAGGGCACGGTCACCGACCTGTACGCGCCGAAGAAGCCGACGCGCGGATGATTCGCCGCGTCGTCATCGTGCTGTCGTTGCTCGCGCAGGCGGGCATCGGCGCCGCGGAGGTCGAGCGCCTCCGTCCGGGTGAAGGCTACGTCGTGGGCGCGCTCACCTGGTCGCTCACCGAGATGCACCGTTGGGATCGGGTGCGTGTCTCATGCGTCAACCCAGGGTCTCCAATCCTCGGAGGTTGCACGGGGTACATCTACGGCATCCCGCTGCGGCACGGCTCGCAGGTCTTCGTTGGCGCGCTGCCCGCCGGGCGCTACAAGGTCGAAGCGCTCTACGACTCCATGGTCGGCGAGCAGGGCGGTGTGGCCGCGGGGCTGAGCGCGCTGACTGGCGTTGCAAACGGCCGCGAGTTCACCGTCAGCGCAGGGCGGGTGAGCGACCTCGGTGCCATCGCGCTTCCGGCGCGTCCGAAGCACCAACGCCCTTGGGTTGCGACGTTCACGCCGGCCGGCCATCCGGGGGCGCTGCTCCGGTTCGCCGCGATGACCGCACCTGGGATCCTCGGGCTCCCGGTCGATCGACAATGGGAACCGGATGGCCACGAAGACCGCATCGTTGCTCAGCTAAGCGCCACCGCGAGCCTACAAGGCGCGCTGGTCGACGGCGGCGAACGCGGGCTCATCGGTCGTGGCGGACATGGCGGCGTTCATCGCCTAGGGCCGGGGGCGAATTGGACGGTGGAGCACCTGGGCGTCCCGTTCGGCGTCGAGGCCTTGGGCGTGGCGCCCGACGGCACGCTCGCCGCCGCGAGCGAGTTCGGCGGCCTGCATCTGAGCCGCGAGCCGGGCCGATGGGTGGAGATGCGCGCGCCGGAGGGCGTCTGGCGCATCGCTGCGATCTGGTTCGTGCCCGACGGACGCCTGCACGTCGTCGCCGGCCGGGGCTTGGTCCGCCCGAGCGGATTCGGACGCTTCATGGCCGTCGACCGTGCGAACGCGAACGGCCGACCTGAGACGCTCGCGGTGTACTCCTGCGGCGGGACGCTGCCGGATTGCACGTGGACCGAGCTCCATGCGCGACCCTGGGACGACCAGGTCATTGAAGTGATCGCGACCCCGCGATCCTTGATCGTGTTCGACGAGGACGCGAAGGTCTGGGCCACCGACGGCAGCGCGCTGCCGTCCGAGCTCGTGGTCGACGCGGATCACGTCGGCGTTGCGGGACCGGATGTCCTCGCGGTCTGGGACCAGAACGGATCGAGCCACAAGGCGCT
>JANNEA010000002.1:0-11577 GCA_031388175.1 Gammaproteobacteria bacterium | reverse complement strand
GATGGAGGTCACGCGACAACCGGTGTGCTGGGCGGCGTAGAGGGCGAAGCCGCCCCAGCCCGAGCCGATCTCGAGCAGATGGTGGTGGGGTTTCAGGTCGAGCAGCGCCACCATCTCGCGGAATTTGTTGCGCTGGGCATCGGCCAGCGATTGCTCAGGGTGATCGAAGTGCGCGGCCGAGTAGGCCATCGTCTCGCGATCGAGCCACAGCTCGTAGAACGAGTTGCCGAGGTCGTAGTGTGCGGCGATGTTGCGCCGGCTGCCGGCACGCGAGTTGTCGCGCCAGGCGTGGCGCAACCAATCGACCGCGCGCGCCAACCAGCCGCCGTTCGCGACGCCCGCGAACGCGGTCCGGTTCGCATCGAACAGCTCGAGCAGATCGACGAGCGAGGGCGTGTCCCAGGCACCATCGACGTAGGCCTCGGCGAACGCGATCTCGCCGCCGGTCACGACGCGACGGATGAACGACGGGTCGCGCACCACCAGCGTTGCGTCCGGACCCGGTTGCGTGCCGGCGAACGAGAAGCGCTGGCGGTCGGGGAAAACGACCTCGAGCCGACCGTGGGTCAGCCGTCCGGCCGCGCCGAGCAACAGGCGCCAACCGAGCGACAGCCTTCGGTTGAGGCCTGGGGTCTGTGTGCTTACGTGCTCGGGTTGCATGGAGTGACCTCATGGCTCGGGGGTTCAGGTTTGCGGAAATAGCGCGCGCCGGTCAGCCACAACTTGAGCGCGCGCCAGTGGATCGCGGCTACAACCTTCATGGTCATGAACGGCATCGCAAGGCAGGCGCGTAGCAGCGCACGGTCGGTGAGCGCAGCGCGCTCGGCGCAGAGCGTCGCCACCAGCATCCGCTCGTGCGTGCCGGAGGGCGCCGTTGCGTACTCGTCGATCGTCAACCGCAACCGCGCCGCAGGCGCGGCCGCCGAGAAGCGGTACTCGGCCTCCATGCCGATGAACGGCGAGACGTGGAAACTCTTCGGCGCGTGGTGCCAGGCGCTGGCATCGAGCGGTCCGCCGTCGGCCGCGACCTGCAGGTACTGGTGCTTCTCACCGAAGGTGTTGCGGACCTCGTAGATCAGCGCACGCAACGAGCCGTCGCGATGATGGCAGTACCACGCCGACAGCGGGTTGAAGCCGAAGCCGAGCACGCGCGGGAAGCACAGCAGGTCGATCCGCCCGCCCTCGAGCGCGACCCCGCGTGCCGCGAGCAGGCGCTCGGCCCAGGCCCGCAGGCTGGAACCGTCGCGCGGACCGTGGTCCTCAGGATGGAAGGAAACGAGGTTGAAGCGGCGGTACGAGAGGAAGCGCAGCCGCTCGGCCACGCCCGCGATGGTGTCGATGTCCAGCAGCAGGCTGAACACCCGGTAGTCAAAACGGTAGCGCTGCGGGAAGCGCCGCAGATGCATCACCCGACCGAGGTACAGCGCAGACATGCGACCTCAGACCGCCGCTGCGCGCACGGCGCCGGCGTGCATCGCGATGGCCGGTGCCGCCCACGGCGCTTCGATGCCGAACCCCTTGGCGACCTCGGCCGCAGCACGCAACCCATCCTCGTGGAAGCCGTGGCCGGTCCAGGCGCCGGCGAACCAGATCCGGTCGCGGCCCTGGATGCGCTTGAGCTCGCGCTGCGCACGAATCGCGGCGCTGGTGAACACGGGATGCTCGTATTCGAACGCGGCGGCGATGGTCTCGGCCGCCGGCTCGACCACCGGGTTCAGCGAGACGAACCAATCAGTAGTCGTCGGCAGTTGCTGCAGGCGGTTCATCCAGTACGAGACGGTGACCCGTGCGCCCTCTTCGCCCGCCGGTTGTGCCGCATAGTTCCACGACGACCAGGCGCGGCGCAGCTTGGGCATGAGGCGCGCATCGCGATGCAGCAGCGCGCGGTTGCGCTGATAGCTGAACGCGCCGAGCAGTTCACGCTCCGGGCCGGTGGCGTCGGCGATGACCGCCAGCGAGTCGGGCGCGTGACCGGCGAGCACCACTTGGTCGTACAGCGCTTGATGGCCGCCCTTGACGGTGACCTCGACGCCATCGGCGCAACGCCTGACCTGAGTGACGGGCGTGCCACGGCGCACCGTGAGCGGGAACGGGCCGCGCTTGGCGGATTCGAGCAGACGGCGCAAGTACTCGCGCGAGCCGCCGCTGACGGTGCGCCATTGCGGCCGGTCGCCGGTCGCGAGCAGGTGATGGTTGTCGAGGAAGCGCAGGAACGACGCGGCCGGGAACTCGAGCATGGTGCGCGTCGGGCATGACCAGATCGCGCCGCCCATCGGCAGCAGGTAGCGGTCGCGGAGCGCACGGCCGTAGCGGCCGATGTCGAGGAACTCGCCCAACGACAGATGGCTGAGCGATCGGGTGTCGACCACGCCCGTCATGAGCGCCTGCTTCGCTTCGCGATTGAACCGGATGATGTCGAACAGCATCCGCCAGTGCACGGGGTCGAGCAGGCGGCGGCGCTGGGCGAACAGAGTGGCGAACGAGTCGCCGGCGTACTCGACCCCCTCCACCGACGCAGCGAACGACATGTCACTGGCCTGGGTCGGCACGCTGAGCGTGGCGAACAGCCCGGTCAGGTTCGGGTAGTTCAACTCGTTGTAGACGATGAAGCCGGTGTCGATCGGCATGCGCTTGCCGCCATCATCGACCTCGACGGTGTTGGTGTGGCCGCCGAGACGTGGATCGCGTTCGTAGAGCGTGACTTGGTGGTCGCGGCCGAGCAGCCACGCCGTGCCGAGTCCGGCGATGCCACTGCCGACCACGGCGATGCGCTGCGGTTGGGTGTGGCCCAAAACTTGTACAGAAGTTGACATAACTTATGCCAATTGTGTGTAATCTTTGTACAAGATGCAAGCCCGCCCCTCAGCAGCTCTACGCCGCGCGTTCCCGATCAGAGGCGGGATTTCAGGCCGTGCTGGCGAGAGCCTTCAGATACCCGTGGACCTGCCACAGGGCGGTCTGGCCGCGGGCCTCGTCGGTGTAGGCCACGACACCCTCCTCATCGCCCTCGATCTCCAGGAAGCCCTCAGTCCAACCGACAGTGATCTGCAGCAGTTGCTCGCGGAGTGCAAGCGAGACCTCGCCACCATGGACCACCAATTGCCAGCCCGCAGGCAGCGGCGCGGTCTCGATCCCGGGGCGCTGCAGCAGTTCCCAGCGCGGCGCCCCGGGCCGGAACGCAGGCAGGCGGTGGCGCACGCAGCGCCCATCGACCAGACGGTAGGAACGACCGCCGATCGCCGCGACCGGCAGCGCCCGCGCCACCTCAATGCTTTCGAGCCCAAGCTCTCCGGTCTCGCGCCGCATGGTGGGAGCATCGGGGCGTGGCCGGGTCAAGGTCCGGAACAACGCATAGGCCACGGCGGCGAGCAGGGCCAACAACAGGTAGCGCATGGCGGGGAGGTCCCTTTTCTGGAGGCTCAGGTGGTGGCGCGTGATGGCACGCGATTCTGCAACAGCGGCGCGATCACCGGCCAGACCGCGTCCAGCAGCAGCGGCTGGGCGCGCGGGTTCGGGTGCAGGCCGTCAGCTTGCATCAGCGCGGGGTCGGTGGCGATCGCCTCAGCCACGAAGGTCGGCAACAGAGGCAGGCGCTCAGTCCGCGCCAGTTCGGTGTAGATCGCATGGAACTTCCCGTTCCATTCGCTGCCGTAGTTGGTGGGCAGTTGGATGCCGATCAGCATGACCTGCGCACCGGCTGCCCGAGCCAACCCGACCATCCGCGTGAGGTTGGCGCGGGTGGTCTCGAGCGGGATGCCGCGCAAGCCATCGTTCGCACCGAGCTCGATCACGACCACGGCGGGTCGGTGCCGCTGGAGCGCGCGCGGCAGTCGAGCGACCCCGCTTTGGGTCGTGTCGCCGGATATGCTGGCGTTGACCACCTGCTGCGGCAGACCACGCGCATTGATGCGCGCGGCGAGCAGGGCGACCCAGCCCTGCTCCGCGCGCATGTTGTAGCCGGCGGAGAGGCTGTCGCCGATGACCAACACCACCGGCGCCGGTGAGGCAGCGACGGCAAGCGCGGATGCGGCGAGCAGGATGGCGAGGCAGCGGGATGACATCTTGGAGGTCAGGCTGATGATGGATGGATCAGATTCTTCGGCGCTGCTGCGCGCCGATGCGCTCACCAAGCAGGTTAGCAGTCCCGAAGGGACGCTGACCATCCTCGATCGCGTGTCGCTCAGCGTCGCGCGCGGCGAGACGCTGGCGATCACCGGACCGTCGGGCTCGGGAAAGTCCACGCTGCTCGCGCTGCTGGCCGGGCTCGATGCGCCGACCTCGGGACGCGTGTTCCTCGACGGCGTCGAGCTCAGCGCGCTCGACGAGGACGGCCGTGCCGAAGCGCGCGCCCGTGGCGTCGGCTTCGTGTTCCAGTCCTTCCACTTGTTGCCCGGGCTCACCGCGCTCGAGAACGTGATGCTGCCGCTCGAACTCGCCGATCGCGCCGATGCCGACCCGGCGGCGCGCGCGGTGCTCGCCGACGTCGGTTTGGCGGCGCGCGTCGGCCACTACCCGAACCAACTCTCCGGCGGCGAGCAGCAGCGCGTGGCGATCGCGCGCGCCTTCGCCGCGGGCCCGTCGCTACTGTTCGCCGACGAGCCCACCGGCAACCTCGATGGCGGAACCGGCGCACGCGTCGCCGACCTGCTGTTCGACCTCAACGCCCGCGCCGGCACCACGCTGGTGATCGTGACCCACGACGCCAGCCTCGCCGCGCGCTGCGCCAGGCGGATCGCGCTCGCCGCAGGGCAGGTCGCGGCGTGAAGCCGCTCAGCCATTCGTTGAAGAGCTTCAGCCGCGGCTGGCGTGGCGGCGAACTCGCCATGCTGCTCGCATCGGTCGCGCTCAGCGTGGGCGCGATGGCCGCGGTCGCGTTGTTCACCGAGCGCGTGCAGCTCGGCATGGAACAGCAGGCGGGCGAGGCGCTCGCCGCCGACCTCGTGGTCGAGTCACGCGATCCACTGCCGCAGGCCTACGACGAGCGCGCGAAGACCGCGGGCCTCCGCACTGCGCGTCTCACCTATTTCCCGAGCGTCGCCACCACCGCGAGCGCGAGCCAATTGGTCGAGGTCCGCGCGGTCACTGCCGGCTATCCGCTGCGCGGCACGCTGCGCGTCGCCGATCGGCCCTACGCGCGCGGCACGCCGTTGCGCGCGTTGCCGGGACCAGGCGAGCTGTGGGCGGAGCCCAGGTTGTTCGCCGCGCTCGGCATCGAGCCCGGCGCGCGCGTGCGGCTCGGTGCGCGCGAGTTCACCGCTACCAAGGTGCTCGACTACCTGCCTGACCAGGGCTGGAATTTCGTCGACGTCGCGCCGACCGCACTGATCCGCAGCGAGGACCTCGCGAGCACCGGCCTGCTCGGCCCGGCCAGCCGCGTCACCAATCGACTGCTGGTCGCGGGCGAGGTCGCCGGCGTGAAGGCCAAGCTCGCGCCGCTGCTCACCCGCGGCCAACGCCTGCTCGATGCGCGCGACGGCCGCCCCGAACTGCGCACCGCGATCGCGCGCGCCGAACGCTTCCTCGGCCTTGCCGCGCTGGTGGCGGTGCTGCTCGCGGCCGTCGCCGTCGCGATGGCCGCGCGCCGCTGGGCCAAGCGCGAGGCCGACGCCGCGGCGATCCTCAAGTGCCTCGGCGCCAGGCAACGCGCAGTGCTCGCGAGCTATGCGCTGGTGGTGCTGTGGGTCGCGCTGGTCGGCGGCCTCGCCGGCGCGGCGATCGGCGTGGGCGCGCAGGCAGGCTTGGTCGCGTTGCTCGGCAATCTGTTGCCCGCGGACCTGCCCGCGCCATCCCTGGCCGCGCTGCCCGGCGTGATCGCGCTCGGCGGCGTGGTGCTCGCCGGCTTCGCGCTGCCGCCGGTGATCGCGTTGGGGCGCACGCCGCCGTTGCGCGTACTGCGCCACGACCTCGGACCCGTGCCGCTGCCGGCGCAACTTGCGACCTTGGCGGCCGCCGCCGCGGTGATCGCGCTGCTCGCGGTGCAGACCCGTGACCTCAGGCTCGCGGCCTTCACGCTGGGCGGATTGGGCATCGTGGTGGTCGCGTTCGCGCTGACCGCGCTGCTGCTGCTCAAGTTGCTTGGGCGGCTGCGCGGCCGCGTCGGCGTCGCCTGGCGCTACGGCGTCGCCAACGTCGTGCGCCGCGGCCGCGAGAGCGTGGCCCAGCTCACCGCCTTCGGCATCGGCATCGCGGTGCTGCTGCTGCTCACGCTGACCCGTTCCGGTCTGCTCGAGGATTGGCGCGCGACGCTGCCGGCCGATGCACCGAACCGCTTCCTGATCAACATCCAGACCGACGAGCGCGTGGCGGTCACCGCCTTCTTCACCGCGCGCGGCCTGCCGGCGCCCACGCTCGCGCCGCTGGTTCGCGCGCGGCTGGTCGCAATCGACGGCGTGGCGATCGAACAGGTCAAGCTCGACAACCCGAACCTGCGCAACTTCGCCGAACGCGAAGCGAACATCAGCTTCGGCGCCGCGCTGCCGGCCGGCAACAAGTTGGTCGAGGGCCGCTTCTGGGACGCGACCGGCGCCGGCCCACGTGAACCCGAGGTCTCGTTCGAGGTGGGCATCGGGCGCGCGCTCGGACTCAAGATCGACAGCCGCGTGACCTACGATGTCGCCGGCGAGCAGGTCACCGCGCGGGTCAGCAGCTTGCGCTGGGTCGACTGGGATTCCTTCCGGCCCAACTTCTTCATCCTGTTCTCGCCGGGCAGCCTCGATGACGCGCCGGCGACCTGGATCACCAGCCTGCACCTGCCGGCCGAGCGCGCACCGCTGCTGCTCGAGCTGACCCGCGCTTTCCCCAGCGTGACGATCATCGACACCGACGTGATCCTCGACCAGGTGCGCGAGGTGATCGCGCGCGCCTCGCTCACGGTCGAGTTCGTGTTCTTGTTCACCTTGGGCGCCGGCGTGCTGGTGCTGCTGGCGGCGATCCAGTCGAGTCGCGACGAGCGCCGCTTCGAGTCGGCGGTGCTGCGCACGCTCGGCGCCAGGCGTCGCACCGTGCTCGCGGGCGTGGCGGCGGAGTTCCTGTTGCTCGGCCTGCTGGCCGGACTGCTCGCGGTACTCGCCGCCAGCGGACTCGAATGGCTGCTGGCACGCGAAGTGTTCGACATGCCCTGGCGTCCCGATCCGCGGCTCGCGATCGCCGGCGGGCTGCTCGGCACGCTGCTGGTCGGCGTGACCGGCGTGCTCGCGACGCGCGACGTGGTGACACATCCGCCGGTGGAGACGCTGCGCCGCCGTTGAGTCGGCGCCCTAGGTCTTGCGGAAGTCGAAGCTGAGCTGCGGGTGCTCGGTGTGGATGTTCAGCACCGCCGCGGTCCACGACAGGATCCCGCGCACCCGCGGGCTCGCCAGATCCCAGGCGTCTTCGAAACCGAGCCAGCGGTACTCGTGGTGCTCGAGCTCGCCAGTGGTCGGGTTGGCCTTGAGCTCCACCCGCTCCTCGGTGGTGACCGCAAGGTAGTAGCGCGCGACCTTGCCGCGGTCGTAGGGCGGCGTGTCCTGGAAGTCGAGGCCCCATTTGAACTCGAGCATGGTGATGCCGGCCTCCTCGGCCACCTCGCGCTTGGCCGCCTCGAGCGGCGTCTCGCCAGGCTCGACCGCGCCCTTGGGGAAGTCCCAATGGCGGAACGCGCGCAGCAACAGGAAGCGCGGCCCCGCCGGCGTCTCGCGCAGGATCACGACGCCGGCGGAGAGCCGCTTGCCATGTTGCTGCCTGGTGGTGCTCGCGACACGCTGCATGCCGCGATTATACGGGCGCGCTCAGAATCCGTAGACGACCGCGAAGCTCGGCACCATCAGGTCGGCATCACCGACCTCGTACTGCGTGTACTCGGCGCGGAATGTCAGGTGCTCGCTGGCGCGGAAGGTCGCACCGAAGCCGAACACGCCATTCTGGCCACTGGCGTGGGTCACAGTGGCACCGCCGTTGAGGTCGGTGGTGCTGTCCCAATCGACCACGCCAGCGCGCAGGAACAGCGAGAGGTCGTCGGTGATCTCGTCGCGGAACATGAGCGAGATGGTGCGGCCGTCGGCCGAGAACATCGTCGGCGTCGGGATGGCGCCGATCGTGATGGTGTCCTCGAGCACGCCGAAGTCGGTGCGCCCGAACTCGAGCGTGGCATGGCGACCGAGCTCCAGTCCGAAGAAGAACTGCTCGCTGGTCTCGTCGGCGTTGAGCTCGTCGCTCGAGCCGGCGACGTGCTCGTCGATGCTGGAGCGGCCAGAACCGAAGCCGACGTAGAGGTCGGCGGCTGCGGGCAGTGCGCTACAGGCGAACGCGAACAGTGCTGCGCCGAGGGTGCTGCGGATCTTTGACATAGAGGGGCTCCTTGGGTTGATCGTCCGTCGCCGTGGCCTCCGCCACGGTTGGGAGCAAGCCTGAGCCCCGCGCACTGAACCTGTCCTGAACGCGCCGGTCAGCCGGCGTTCAGCCCGCGAGCGACTTCAGCGCCGCCAGCGCCTCGGCACGGCTGCGCGCCAGGTCCACGATCGGCCGCGGGTAGTCGCGGCCGAGGCGGACACCGGCCGTCGCGAGCACGGCGGCCGAGGCCTCATGCGGCGCATGCACTGCAGCATCCGGCAGCCGGCCGAGCTCCGGCAGCCAGCGCCGCAGATAGATCCCTGCTGCATCGAAGCGACGCGATTGCAGCAGCGGGTTGAAGATCCGGTAGTAGGGCGCGGCATCAGCGCCGCAACCGGCGCTCCACTGCCAGCCCAGCGTGTTGTTGGCGAGGTCGGCGTCCACCAGCGTGTCCCAGAACCAGGCGGCGCCCGCGCGCCAGTCGATGCGCAGGTTCTTGACCAGGAAGGACGCGGCGATCATCCGCACCCGGTTGTGCATCCAACCGGTGGTCCAGAGCTCACGCATGCCGGCGTCCACGAGCGGGATGCCGGTGCGACCCCGTTGCCAAGCGCGCAGGCCGCGCGGGTCGTCGCGCCAGGGGAAGGCGGCGTACTTCGGGTACATCGGCGCCGCCGGCGTGTGTGGGAAATGCGCGAGCACGTGATGCGCGAACTCGCGCCAGCCGAGCTCGCGGCGGTAGCTCTCCGCGCCACCGCCCTGGCTGCGCTGCGTCGCGTGCCAGACTTGCGCCGGCGTGACCTCGCCGAAATGCAGGTGCGGCGACAGGCGCGAGACCCCGTCGACGCCAGGCAGGTCGCGCCCGGTCTTGTAGTCAACGAGCGCGCCATCGACGAATCCCGCGAGGCGCGTGAGCGCGCCGGCCTCGCCCGGCATCCACGCCGCGGCGAGCCCCGCGTCCCAGCCGACCCCAGGTGCCATGCTCGGGGCGAGTCGCAAGGACTCGAGCGCCACGCCTGACGGCGGGCGCGACACGGCCACGAGCCTGCGCGGAGCGGCGGCAGGCGCCGGCACCGCATCGCGTTGCAGCGTGTTCCAGAACGGCGTGAACACCTTGTAGGGCGTGCCACTGCCGGTCCGCAGCGCACTCGGCCGATGCAACAGCGCACCGGGATGCGCCCGCGCCTCGATCCCCGCCGTTTGCAACGCGGCCGCGACCTCGGCATCGCGCGCGACGGCCGCGGGCTCGTGCAGCGCGTTCCAATGCACCGCGTCAGCGCCGCACTCGCGGGCCACGGCGAGCAAGGTGGCCGCGCTCGCGCCGCGCCGGATCAACAGTGGCGCGCCGCGCGCCGCGAGCGCAGCGGCCAAAGCCACGAGCGAACGGTCGAGCCACCAGCGCGACGCCGCGCCGGGCGGGAACCCGCCCTCCTCGTCGGGTGCCCAGACGAACAACGGCAACACGCGCTCAGCGCCTCCGACCGCGGCGCGCAGCGCGGCGTTGTCGGTGAGGCGCAGGTCGCGGCGGAACCAGACGATCGCGGTCGAGGGCATGGTTCCATTATCATCCGCCCCGCCCGCCGACATCTGTACCGACAGCGACGCGCGTACAAGCCCCTCGCCGCAGGATCCCGCCACCATGAACCTCGACTTCCGCCGCGTCGGCAGCATCTTCCTCACCGGCCTGATCGTGCTGCTGCCGGTCACGATCACGATCGTGTTCCTGTGGTGGCTGCTGACCAGCGCCGAGGCGTTCTTCGGCAGCCTCATCGCGCCGCTGCTCGGCGACTGGTACCGGCCCGGCATGGGCATGGTGTTGGGCCTGGCGCTGGTGTTCGCGGTCGGCCTGTTGGCGCAACTGTGGTTCGTGCGCCAACTGCTCGGTTGGGGCGACGCGCTGCTCGATCGCATCCCGCTGATCAAGACCATCTACGGTGGCGTGCGCGACATCCTCGAGCTGTTCCAGAGCGACCCGAACAAGCGCTTCCGCAAGGTGGTGCGGGTGAGGTTCCCGCACACCGAGATGCACCTGATCGGCTTCGTGACCCGCGAGGACTTCGAAGGCCTGCCTGCGGGCATCGCCGGCCCGGACATGGTCGCGGTCTACTTCCCGATGAGCTACACGATCGGCGGTTACACGCTGATCATGCCGCGGGCCCAGCTCGAACCGCTCGACATGTCGTTCGAGGATGCGATGCGCTTCACCGTGACCGCCGGGCTCTCGGTCAGCGAGCACAAGCACAGCAACAAGGTCAATCGACCCGGTTGAAGCGCTCGCCGCGGCGGTAGGCCGCCACGCACTCGACCATCTGCACGATCGCGCGCTGGCGTGCCTCGACCGCCGCCCAGGCCACGTGCGGCGTGAGGATCAGGTTCGGGATGCCAGGCTCCAACAGGGGGTTGCCCCTCCCGTCGACGACGCGCGGCGGTTCCTGCGACAGCACGTCGATGCCGGCGCCGGCGATCGTGCCCGCGCGCAGTGCCGCAGCCAGCGCCGCTTCGTCCACCACCGCACCGCGCGCACAGTTGATCAGCACCGCGCTCGGCTTCATGCGCGCGAGCTCAGGTGAGCCGATCAAGCCGCGGGTCGAGTCGTCGAGCGGACAATGCAGCGTGACGAAGTCGCTCGCAGCCAGCACGGTTTCGAATGCCGTTCGCCCCGCGCGCGGCGGCGCGCCACAGCGCTCAGCGCTCTTCCGTTCCGCGATGAGCACGCGCATGCCGAACGCGGACGCGACCTTGGCCACCGCGCGGCCGAGCTCGCCGAAGCCCACGATGCCGAGCGTGCGTCCCTCGAGTTCGTGGATCGGCAGGTCGAGCAGCGTGAACTGCGGCGCACGCTCCCAGGCGCGGGCCGCGACCAAGGCACGATACCGGTCGAGGTGCTGGGCATGCGCCAACAGCAGCATGAACACATGCTGCACCACGCTCGGCGTGCAGTAGCCGCGGATGTTGCACACCGCTATCCCGCGGCCGCGCGCCATGGCGACATCCACGTTGTTGAACCCGGTCGCGGCGAGGCAGATCAGCTTGAGCGCAGGCGCTGCCGCCAGCGCGGCCGCATCGAGCGCGCACTTGTTGGTGAACACGACCTCGGCCGCCGCGATGCGCGCCGTGAGCGCGGCAGGGGGCGTGGTGCCGTGGACCTCAAGCCCGTCGAGCACCGCGCGCAGCGGCGCCAGATCAACGTCGCCGTCGAACGACAGGGTGTCGTGGTCGAGGAAGACGCCGTGCAGTGGGGTGCGCATCGCGCGGCTAGACTAGCCCAAG
>JANNEA010000189.1:0-2027 GCA_031388175.1 Gammaproteobacteria bacterium | reverse complement strand
CCTGCCCGGCACCACCTTGTTCGACCTCGGCGCGCTGCAACTCGAACTTCAGACGCTGCTGGGCGTGCATGTCGATCTGCTGACACCCGGTGACCTGCCGCCCGCACTGCGCCGACGCGTGCTCGCCGAGGCGACGCCACTGTGAGCGAACGGCTCGCGCTGCATCTGGAGCGGCTGCGCGAATCGGCCACCCAGGCACAAACTTACTTGCAGGGCATGACGCGGGACGCCTTTCTTGCCGACCGCAAGACACAGCAGGCGATCGTGCTCAATCTGCCGGTCATCGGCGAAACCGTCAATCGCCTCCACGACGAAGACGCGGCGTTTCTCGAGCGACATCCGGCCGTGCCCTGGGCCGCCATGCGTGGCATGCGCAACCGTATCGCACATGGCTACTTCGACATCGACATGAGCATCGTCTGGGAAACCGTGCAACCCGACTTGCCGGCACTCATCGGGCAATTGGCGACCATGCGGTCGGACGACGGCGTCGAAGAGTAGGCATGCCGCCAGCGTTGTTCCAAGACCTCGCACTCTTCGAACGCGGCTGGCTGTCGTCGAACAACATCCTGCTGCACGGCGCCGAGGGCGAAGGCGCGACCCTGATCGACAGCGGCTATGTCGCGCACGCCGAGCAGACCCTGGCCCTGGTGCGCCGCGCGCTGCGCCCCGGCCAGACCCTGGCGCGCATCGTCAACACCCACCTTCACTCCGATCACTGCGGCGGCAACGCGGCCTTGCAACGCGCCTTCGGCGCGCGCATCGTGATCCCGCCGGGCGATGCCGACGCGATCGCCGCCTGGGACGAAGACCGCCTGACGTACAAGCTCACCGGCCAGCGTTGCGAGCGCTTCGCCTTCGACGCCCTGCTGCGCCCCGGTGAATCGTTCAGCGTAGGCGCACGCACCTGGCAGGCCCACGCCGCGCCGGGCCACGACACGCACTCGCTGATCCTCTTCGACGCCGACAACGGCACCCTGATCTCGGCCGACGCGCTGTGGGAAAACGGCTTCGGCGTCGTCTTCCCCGAACTCGACGGCGTGAACGCCTTCGACGACGTGGCGGCCACGCTCGACCTGATCGAAGCCCTGCAACCGCACCTGGTGATCCCCGGCCACGGCGCGCCCTTCAGCGACCTGCCCGGCGCCTTGCAGCGCGCGCGCTCGCGCCTCGCCGCCTTTCGCGCCGAGCCGACGCGCCATGCCCGCCACGGCATCAAGGCCCTTGCCAAGTACCACCTGCTCGAAGTCGGCTGCCAGCCGCTGCCCGATTTGCTGGCCTGGTTCGCCGCCACGCCGATCGCGTTGCAGGTCTGGCAACGCCTGGCTCGGCCCGATGGCAGCGCCGCAGCCTGGGGCGAGCGCCTGGTGGGCGAGCTGGCCGCCGCCGGCGCCGTGGTGCTGCGCAACGGCTGCGTGCACAACGGCTGAGCGCGCAGCCGGCGCTGTTTTTCCCCCTTAAGAGGGAATGACTTCGGGGCCGCGACCGTGGACAGTGCAGGCAGGCCAAGCAAGGGCCGCCACACCCCAGGTGCCGACATGTTCCGAGCTGACTCGCTGCCCCCACCCGCCGCCCACCCCGCCGAGTCGCGCCTGCCGGGCATGGAGCCCGAGGCCTGGGCCGACGAGCCCGACATCGACAGCGCTGCGCCCTTGCTGCAACTGTGCGGCGCCGCGGCGCTGGCGATCCTGGCCTTGGCGGCCGCCAGCATCGTGCTTGTGTAGCCGGCCTCAGCCGCGACCGCCACTCTTGCTGAAATCCGCCGGCACCTTCATCGAGGCCGGATCGGGCTCGCCGCGTTTGAGGTTGAGCAGGCGGTAATTGGTTTCGCCGCGGCGCGGATCGAAGTCGCGGCTGTGCACCGTGAGCATCAGCTCGGGTGAGGTCCAGACATCGCGCACGACGACGATCGCCTTCTCGTTGCCGAGCTTGCCCGCGGCGATGGTCCAACTGCTGCGCTCGCCGTTGACTCTGAGGCCCTCGATCTCCTTGCTGCCCAGGGGGCTGAGGGTGGCCAGGCCGCGGGG
>JANNEA010000186.1:0-37019 GCA_031388175.1 Gammaproteobacteria bacterium | reverse complement strand
CCGTGCACGGCTTCGGCCTCGCCTACGCCGAGCGGCTCGTCGGCACCACGCAGCGCTTGTTGGTCGAGCGCTTCGCGACGCGGCAGGACGATGCCGGTGCGCGCGAGCTCGCCGGTCGCACCGAGTGCAACCGCTGGGTCAACTTCGCCGGGCCGGAGCAGCTGATTGGCCGCTTCGCCGAGGTCGTCGTCACTGAAGTGCGCCCGTACTCACTGCGCGGCCGCCTGCCCGCCTCGCGCCCCTACGGGCGCGACGAAGCGTCGTCAGCAGTCGCCTGATGGCCACCAGCGCCGCCTCCCAGGACCTCACGCTCGAGCCGCTCGACAACGAACGCCTCGCGATGCTCTGTGGCCAGTTCGACGAGCACTTGCGGCTGATCGAGCGCCGGCTCGGGGTCGAGATCAACAACCGCAGCAACGCGTTCCGCGTGATCGGTGAGGCCGCGACCGTGCAGTCGGCGACCGAGGTGCTGCGGCGGCTCTACGGCCGCGCCGCGAACGAGGCCATCACGCTCGAGCAGGTGCACCTCGCGCTGGTCGAATCCGGCGCTGATGCCGAGGTCGGCACCGATGGCGCAGCTGGCGCGCCCGACGGCGGCGAGCCGGTGATCGTGAACACGCTGCGTGGACCGGTGCGCGGCCGCGGCCGTTCGCAGCAGCGCTACCTCGCCGCGATCCGCGACCACGACCTAGTGTTCGGCATCGGCCCGGCCGGCACCGGCAAGACCTATCTCGCGGTGGCCGCGGCGGTGGCCGCGCTAGAGCGCGACCTGGTGCGGCGCCTGGTGCTGGTGCGGCCGGCGGTGGAGGCGGGCGAGAAGCTCGGCTTCCTGCCCGGCGACCTGGCACAGAAGGTCGATCCCTACCTGCGTCCGATGTACGACGCGCTCTACGAGATGCTCGGCTTCGAGCGCGTCGCGCGCCTGATGGACAAGCACATCATCGAGGTCGCGCCGCTCGCGTTCATGCGCGGCCGCACGCTCAACGAGTCCTTCGTGATCCTCGACGAGGCACAGAACACCACCAGCGAGCAGATGAAGATGTTCCTGACCCGCATCGGCTTCGGCTCGAAGGCGGTGGTCACCGGCGACGTCACCCAGGTCGACCTGCCGCGCCAGATCAAGTCGGGCCTGCGCGAGGTGGTCGAAGTGCTCGGCGGCGTCGAGGGCGTGGCGTTCTCGTTCTTCTCCTCGCGCGATGTGGTGCGCCATCCGCTGGTGCAGCGCGTGGTGCAGGCCTACGAGCGCCACGGCAAGCCGGGCGGCAGCGCATGATCCGCATCGCCGTCCAATACGCACTGCCGCGCAAGGGGCTGCCGTCGGCGACCTCGCTGCGGCGTGCGGCGCACGCGGCAATCGTTGGCGCCAAGCGCACGCGCGGCGCCGGACTCTGCCTTCGTCTGGTCGGCCGCGCCGAAGCACGGCGCATGAACCTGAAGTTCCGGGGCCGCGATTACGCGACGAACGTGCTCTCTTTCTCCGCCAGCGATGGGCGTCTGCCTGCGCTCGGCGATGTCGTGATCTGCGCGCCGGTGGTGGCCGCTGAGGCCCGCGCCCAGCGCAAGGCTGCCGCGGCCCACTGGGCCCACATGGTGGTGCACGGCACGCTGCACCTGCTCGGTCACGACCACCTGCGCCACGCCGATGCCGCACGCATGGAGCGGCTCGAGCGCCGCGTGCTCGCCGGCCTCGGCCACCCCGATCCCTACGCCCTCCCCAACGAGACGAAATGAACGAACGCCGCCGCAATCCGCACACCCGCACGCTCATCGAGCGGCTGATCGACGCCCTGCGCGGCGGTCCGGCCGACCGCGAGAGCCTGCGCGCCACGCTGCGTGCGGCGCGCGGCCGCGAGCTGCTGGACTCCGACGCGCTGGAGATGCTCGAGGGCGTGCTGGCCGTGTCCGAGACCCAGGTGCGCGAAGCGATGGTGCCGCGCTCGCAGATGGTGGTAATCGAGCGCGATGCGTCGCGTGCCGAGGTGTTGCGGATCGTCGTCGAATCGGGCCACTCGCGCTTCCCGGTAGTGGGCGATGACAAGGACCAGGTCACCGGCGTGGTGCTGGCCAAGGACCTGCTGCGCCACTTCGCCACCGACCCGGAGGGCGAGCTCTCGGTGCGCGAGTACCTGCGTCCGGCGGCATTCATCCCCGAGAGCAAGCGCCTGAACGTGCTGCTCAAGGAGTTCCGCGCCAGCCGCAACCACATGGCGCTGGTGGTGGATGAGTACGGCGGCATCGCTGGCCTGATTACCATCGAGGATGTGCTCGAGCAGATCGTGGGCGACATCGGCGACGAGCACGATGTGGAGGAGGGCTCGGCGATCGTCCAGCTCGCCGACAACCGCTACACGGTGCGCGCGTTGACCCCGATCGACGAGTTCAACGCCGCCTTCGGCACCGAGCTCGGCAGCACCGAACCGGGCGAGGACAGCGACACCGTTGGCGGTGCCGTCACCGTGGCGCTTGGTCACATCCCGCGTCGCGGCGAGCGCATCACGCTTGGCCGGTTGCAGTTCAGAGTGCAGCGCGCCGACAACCGTCGGGCGCACATGTTCGAACTGACGCTGCTGCCGGAGGCGCGATGAGGCGCGGGTTCGTCGCGCCGCTGCTGGGCGCGGCGTCGGTCCTGTGCTTCGCGCCGTTCGGGTTCTGGTGGCTGCAGCCGCTGCTGCTCGCGGTCCTGATCCACGAACTGGATGCGCTCCCGGCGGCTCGTCCCAAGGAGGGCGTCCCGCGCGCCGCGTTCCGCTTGGGCGCGCTCTACGGCGCGGGCCTGTTCGGCGTCGGCATCTTCTGGCTGTGGAACTCGCTCTATACGATCGGCCAGGCGCCGCTGCCGCTGGCCTTCGTGGTGCTCGTCGCGCTGGTCGCGATCATGGCCGCCTACCACGGCTTCGCGTTCTGGCTCACCGTCAGGTTGGCGCCGACCGCGGGCGCCTGGCGCTGGTTCGGCGTGTTGCCAGCCGCGTTCGTGCTGGCGGAGTGGCTGCGCGGCTGGGTGGCGTCGGGCTTCCCCTGGTTCTCGCTCGGTTATGCGCAGGTGGATTCGCCGCTCGCCACGCTGGCGCCGCTGGTCGGCGTGCACGGCATGTCGTACATCGTGCTGCTCGCCGCCGCGGTCCTGCGCGCGGCCTGGGCCTGGCGCCGCGAGTGGCGCGGCTTGCGTGAGGCGCGCGGGCTCGCGCTCGCGGTCGTCATCGGCGCGGTGCTCATCCCACTCGCCGGTCTGCCCGTGTGGACCACGCCGAGCGGCGCGCCGCTGCGCGTGGCGCTGGTGCAGGGCAACATCGCGCAGGACCTCAAGTGGGATCCGGACCAGATCGCGCCGACGCTGATCAAATACCGCGACCTCACGCTGCCGATCGTGGACGCCGACCTCGTGGTCTGGCCGGAGGCCGCACTGCCGATCCTCTGGCACCAGATCCCGCCTGACTATCTGGAGGAGGTCGCGGGTCCCGGCCGCCCGCCGCTGGTCATGGGCATCCTGCGCCACGAGCTCGACAGCGACCGCTACTTCAATGCCGTGGCAGCCGCCAGCGCCGAGCCGCAGTTCTATTACAAGCGCCGGTTGGTGCCCTTCGCTGAGTTCTTCCCGGTCCCCGGCTGGGTGCGCGAGTGGTTGCGGCTGATGAGCCTTCCCTATGCTGACTTCGACCGCGGGCAGCGGGGCCAGGCGCCGTTGGCCGTGGCCGGCACGCTCATCGGCGTGTCGGTGTGTTTCGAGGACGCGTTCCCGGATGCGATGATGGACTCGCTACCCGCGGCGCAGCTGTTGGTGAACGTCAGCAACGACGCCTGGTTCGGCGACTCGATCGGCCCGCACCAGCACTTCCAGATCGCGCGCTTGCGCGCGCTGGAGGCGGGTCGGCCGCTGCTGCGGGCGACCAGCACCGGCATCACTGCGGTGGTGGATTCGCAGGGGGCCACGGTCGCGCGGTTGCCGCAGTTCGAGGCCGGCGTGCTGCGCGCGAGCGTGCAGCCGATGCAGGGCCTGACGCCGTTCGCGCGGCTGCGCGAGTGGCCGGTGGTGTTGCTGGCGATGCTGCTGTTGGGCCTTGCTTGGTGGAAGGGACGACGACAGGAACGATGAGCACGATGGACGTCCGCTACCAACCCGAGACGATCGAGCCCGCGGTGCAACGCGCTTGGGACCAGGCGCACGCGTTCCGTGCGGTCGAAGATCCTTCGCGCCAGAAGTTCTATTGCCTGAGCATGCTGCCCTACCCGAGCGGCAAGCTGCACATGGGCCACGTTCGCAACTACACCATCGGCGACGTGCTCACGCGCTACCACCGCATGAACGGCAAGAGCGTGCTCCAGCCGATGGGCTGGGATGCGTTCGGCCTGCCGGCCGAGAACGCGGCGATCGCGAACGGCGTGCCGCCGGCTGCCTGGACCTACGACAACATCGCCTACATGAAGGGCCAGCTGCAGCAGCTCGGTTTCGCGCTCGATTGGGAGCGCGAGGTCGCGACCTGCCAGCCCGACTACTACCGCTGGAACCAATGGCTGTTCCTGCGGATGCTCGAGCTGGGCATCGCCTACCTCAAGACCGGCACGGTGAACTGGGATCCGGTGGACCAGACCGTGCTGGCGAACGAGCAGGTCATCGACGGGCGCGGCTGGCGCACCGGCGCGCTCATCGAGAAGCGCGAGATCCCGATGTACTACCTCAACATCACGCGCTACGCCGACGAGCTGCTCGGCGCGCTCGATTCGCTGCCTGGCTGGCCGGAACGCGTGAAGCTGATGCAGGCCAACTGGATCGGCAAGAGCGTGGGCGTGCGGCTCGCCTTCCCGTACAGCCTCGGCGGCAAGGCCGAGAAGCTCTGGGTGTTCACCACCCGCGCCGACACCTTGATGGGCGCCACCTTCGTGGCGATCGCCGCCGAGCATCCGCTGGCGCTCGAGCTCGCCCTTCAGCAGAAAGAGGCCAAGCCCGCGCTGGCCGCGTTCATCGAGGAGTGCAAGCACGGCGGCGTCACCGAAGCCGAGCTCGCGGTGCAGGAGAAGAAAGGTGTCGATACCGGCTTCACGGTGGAGCACCCGCTCACCGGTGCTGCGCTCCCGGTCTGGATCGGCAACTACGTGCTGATGGCCTACGGCGACGGCGCGGTGATGGGCGTGCCCGGCCACGACGAGCGTGATTTCGCGTTCGCGCTCAAGTACGGCCTCAAGATCCAACAGGTCGTGTCGGTGCCGGACGGCGCCTACGACGCGACCACTTGGCGCGAGAGCTACGGCAGCAAGGCCGAGCGCTGTGTGAACTCTGGTGCTTACGATGGCCTGGCCTACGCTCCGGCGGTGGACGCCATCGCGCGCGACCTCGCGGCGCAGCAGCTCGGCGAGAAGAAGGTGCAATGGCGTCTGCGTGATTGGGGCATCTCGCGCCAGCGCTACTGGGGCTGCCCGATCCCAATCGTGCACTGCAAGACCTGCGGCGCGGTGCCGGTGCCCGACGCACAACTGCCGGTGGTGCTGCCCGAGGGCCTGGCACCCGACGGCTCCGGCAATCCGCTCAACCGATGCGACCCCTTTGTGAAGGTCGACTGCCCGAAGTGCGGTCAGCCCGCGCGGCGCGAGACCGACACGATGGACACGTTCGTGGATTCGTCGTGGTACTTCCTGCGCTACTGCTCGGCCGGCGCGCCGACCATGGTGGATGCGCGCGCCAAGTATTGGATGGCGGTGGACCAGTACATCGGCGGCATCGAGCACGCGATCCTGCACCTCTTGTATGCGCGCTTCTGGACCAAGGTGATGCGCGACCTCAAGCTGGTCACGGTCGACGAGCCCTTCACCAACCTGCTCACCCAGGGCATGGTGCTGAACCACATCTGGTCGCGGAAGCCGGCCGAGGGCCGGGTGCAGTACTTCAATCCGAGCGAAGTGGAACCCAAGCGCGATGCTGCTGGCCAGATCGTCGGTGGCACGCTGCGCGCCGACGGCGGACCCGTGACCTTCGAGGGTCTCGGCACGATGTCGAAGTCCAAGAACAACGGCGTGGATCCGAACGAGTTGGTCGAGCGCTACGGCGCCGACACGGTGCGGCTGTTCATGATGTTCGCCTCGCCGCCGGAGCAGACGCTGGAGTGGTCGGATGCGGGCGTGGAAGGCTCGTCGCGCTTCCTCAAGCGGGTCTGGAAGCTGGTCCACGCCCACCTCGCGCCGGGCGCGGCACCCGCGCTCGCGGTCGCCACGCTCAGCGAGCCGCAGCGTGCGCTGCGTCGCGCCGTGCACGCCACGATCGCCAAGGTCGGCGACGACATCGGTCGGCGCACCCACTTCAACACGGCGGTCGCCGCGCTGATGGAGTTGGTCAACACGCTGATCGATTTCGACGACAACACGCCGCAGGACCGGGCGCTGATGCAAGAGGCGCTCGAGCACCTGACGCTGCTGTTGCAGCCGTTCACTCCGCATCTGTCGCAGGCGTTGTGGACCGCGCTCGGCGGCAGGGGGCTCGCGATCGATGCGGCCTGGCCCAAGGCGGATCCCGCTGCGCTCGCCCGCGACGAGATCGAGCTGGTGGTGCAGGTCAACGGCAAGCTGCGCGGCAGCATCCGCGTACCGGTGGCGGCCGACCGCGCCACGATCGAAGCCGCCGCGCTCGCCAACGCCGACGTGCTGCGTTTTACCGCGGGCAAGCCACCGAAGAAAGTGGTGGTCGTGCCCGGCCGTCTTGTGAACGTGGTCATATAGAGTGCGCTCCATGCAGCGTTCCACACCACGCCTTGTCGCTCTCGCCGCACTGGCACTCGCGCTCGGCGCCTGCGGCTTCCGTCTGCAGGGCGCGCAGCATCTGCCCGAGCAGTTCGCGCGGACCCATCTGGTGGTGCCGATCGACCAGCCGCTGCTGAAGCGCGAGCTGGCCGAGGCGATCGAGATCAGCGGGCGCACGCCGGTGGATAGCGCCGAGGGCGCGACCGCAGAGGTCATCGTGCGCGAGGCGACCTCTGAGCAGCGCGTGTTGTCGGTGAGCGCCCAGGGCCGGCCGCGCGAGTACGAGGTGGTGTACCGCGTGCGCTTCGAGGTGCTGGCCGGCGGCAAGCGCCTGCTCGCGCCGCAGACGCTCGAGTTGCGCCGCGACTACCCGTTCGACGAGGCCGATGTGCTCGCGCGCCAACGCGAGGCCGGCGTGCTGCTGGCCGCGATGCAGCGTGACATGGCGCGGCTGATCCAGCGTCGGCTCGCGGCGGTAGCGGCTCCGGCAGCGAAGGACTAGGCTGCTCCCCGATGTCACGCACCGCGCCACCCCTCGCCAGCACCCTCGCGCGCCTGCGCCTAGCGTTCACGGGGCAGGGCGTACGCGGCGCGATCGTCGGCCTAGCGCTGCTGCTCGCCGGCATGCAGCTCGCGCTGCAGACCCACTTCATCGAACACGACCTGCTGCCCTCGAACCATCAGGTCTGCGAGCACTGCGTCGTGGCCAAGGCCGCGGCCCTGCCGCCGGTGGTCGCCGAGGTCCTGCCGCTCTCTCCGGTCGCGATCCGCATCGTCTTCGCGGCGCCCAGCGCGCCGCTGTCCCGCGCTCCGCTCGTCGAACGCAGCCGCGGACCACCCGCTCTCGTCTGATAGCCGTTCTCTGCGTGGCGATCGCTGCGCACCCCGAACCTACGACCACCGATGCGCCGCGCACCCGCGGCCTCGGCGGCGTGCATCAGATGGAGCGACCCCATGGACATCCGACCTCACATCGCGCTCGCCGCAGGCGTCGCGCTCATCGGCTTCTCGCCCCTGGCGGCGGCCCAGACCATCTCGAGCAACGCGCTCAACCCGGCGATCTCGCTGATCCTCGACGGCCGCTTCAACAGCTTCGAGCAGGATCCTGCGAACTACGAGTTGCCTGGTTTCCAGGCGGGTCCTGAGACCGGCCCGGGCGAGCAAGGCTTCGCCTTGGGCGAGGCCGAGCTCAACATCTCCTCCAACGTCGACGACATGTTCTACGGCAACCTGGTCGCGGCGATCGCCTCCGAGGATGGGGAAGGCGTGATCGAGCTCGAAGAAGCGTGGATCCAGACTCTGGCGCTGCCGGCCGGGTTCACGCTCAAGGCCGGCAAGTTCTTCTCGCGCATCGGCTACCTCAACGAGAAGCATCCGCACGCGCACGACTTCGCCGATGTGCCGTTGATCTACCGCGCGTTCCTCGCCAACAACCTCAAGGACTCCGGGGTGCAGCTCCGCTGGCTCGCGCCGACCGACCTGTACCTGGAGTTCGGCGTCGAGCTGTTGAGCGGCGAGGGCTTCCCGGCTGGCGGGCGCGCGGACAAGGGCCAGGGCATGAGCACGGCGTTCGTCAAGCTCGGCGGCGACGCCGGCGTCAGCAACACCTGGCAGGTGGGCGCGAGCATGGTCGACGCCAAGGCGATCGGCCTGACCTCCGAGGCCTACGACGATCCGGCCGGCACACCGCAGCCCGAGTTCGCGTTCAGCGGCGATTCCGACCTGGTCGGCCTCGATGTCGTCTGGAAGTGGGCGCCGCAGGGCAACTACAAGCAGCGCAACGTCGTGTTCGTCGCTGAATGGATGCGTCGTTCCGAGGACGGCACGATCGACACTGATTTCGGCGGCGGTCCCGAGACCGGTGCCTACTCGGGCGATCAGTCGGGCTGGTACGCGCAGGCCGCGTGGCAGTTCATGCCGCGCTGGCGCGTGGGTCTGCGGCTGGACGCGTTGGCCGCCGACAACACCGTCAGCGGGCTGTCAGGATCGCTGGCCCTTGACCGCGACACGCACGACCCGCAGCGCACCAGCCTGATGGTCGACTTCTCGAACAGCGAGTTCTCGCGTCTGCGGTTGCAGTTCAACGCCGACGACTCCTACCCGGGCGGTGATGCGCAGGTGATGCTGCAGTACATCGTCAGCCTGGGCGCGCACGGCGCCCACCAGTTCTGAGGTCCGTATGAACACCATCAAGCCATTGCTCGTCGCCGCGGTCGTGAGCTTCGCGCTACCCGCACCGGCGATCCTGAAGGTCTTCGCCTGTGAGCCGGAGTGGGGCGCGCTGGTGCGCGAGCTCGGCGGTAGCAAGGTCGAGGTCTACGATGCCACCACCGGGCTGCAGGACATCCATCAGATCCAGGCTCGGCCCAGCCTGCTGGCCAAGGCGCGCAGCGCGGACCTGATGGTCTGCACCGGCGCCGAGCTCGAGATCGGCTGGCTGCCGCTGGTGCGGCGGCAGTCGGCGAACCCGCGGCTGCAACCGGGCCAACTGGGCTACTTGGAGGCCGCGAGCGCGGTGACCATGTTGGAGGTGCCGGAGAGCGTGGACCGAGCGCTCGGCGACATCCACCCGTTCGGCAACCCGCATGTGCAGACCGACCCCCGCAACATGATCAAGGTCGCGGCGGCGCTGGCGCGGCGCCTGGCGCAACTCGATCCGACCAACGCCGCGGGATACCAGGAGGCGCTGGCTGCCTTCAACTCGAAGTGGACGCAGGCGCTGGAGCGTTGGCAGGCCAAGGCCGCGCCGCTCCAGGGCGCGAAGATCGTCGCGCATCACAAGTCATGGCCGTACCTCGCTGATTGGCTGGGCCTCGAGATCGTTGGGCTCCTTGAGCCGAAGCCCGGGATACCGCCGTCGAGCACGCACTTGGCCGGATTGCTGAGCGACCTCCAGGGGCAGCCGGTGCGGGCGATCATCCGCTCGGGCTATGAGGACGCGCGGCCATCGGAATGGCTCGCGGCGCGGATCCATGCACCGGCGGTGCTGGTGCCACAGACGGTCGGTGCCGCGCCGGCCGCCGCCGACCTGTTCACGCTGTACGACGCGATGCTCGACGCGTTGTTGGGAGCGAAGTGATGGATCTCTCAGGACTCGATCCCACGATCATCGGCCCGGCGCTCATCGCCGGCGTCATCGTGCTCGCCACCCACGTGCCGCTCGGGCGCGAGGTGCTCGGGCGCGGCATCATCTTCATCGACCTCGCGGTCGCCCAGATCGCCGGGCTCGGCGTGATCGCGGCGCACACCTTCGGTCTGGCGGAGCATCCGATCGGCGTGCAGGTCGCGGCCTTGATCGCGGCCTTGGCTGGCGCCGGGCTGCTGACCTGGAGCGAGGAGCGCTTCCCGGCGGTGCAGGAGGCGCTGATCGGCGTCTCGTTCGTGTTGGCGGCGACGCTTGGCATCCTGCTGCTCGCCGACAACCCGCACGGCGGCGAGCAGCTGCGCGAGCTGCTGGTCGGGCAGATCCTGTGGGTGACCTCGGGGATGCTGTGGGCGGCCGGCGTGGTGAGCGCGTTGGTGCTCGCGGTGTGGTTCGGCATTGGCCCGGCGCGGCTCGGCCGCACCGGCTTCTACATGCTGTTCGCGGTGGTGGTCACCTTCTCGGTGCAGCTGGTCGGCGTCTACCTGGTGTTCGCCAGCCTGATCGTGCCGGCGCTCGCCACGCGCGCGTTCGCCGGGCGGCGTGCATTGCTCGTCGGCTGGAGCCTGGGCGCCGCCGGCTACGCGGTCGGCCTCGTCGCCTCCGCGGTCTGGGACCTGCCGACCGGTGCCCTGATCGTCTGGGCCTTGGCGGTGTTGGGCGCTATCATGACCGCCATGTTGGGTCGCGCATCGTCGCCTCGTGCAGCTCAAGCCTGACTCGCTCGGCGCGCACCTCAAGGCGCAGCTCGCGCCTATCTACCTGATCGCTGGTGATGAACCGTTGCTGGTCGGCGAGTGCGCCGACGCGGTGCGCGCGGCCGCGCGCGCGCGCGGTCACGACGCGCGCGAGGTGTTGTTCGCCGAACGCGGCCTCGATGGCGCCGCGCTCGCCGCCAGCGGCGCGAGCATGTCGTTGTTCTCGGACAAGCGGATCATCGAGGTCCGCTTGCCAACCGGCAAACCCGGCGAGTCGGGCGCGGCGGCATTGGTCGACTACGCCGCGCGTCCGGCCGATGACGCGGTGCTGCTGGTGATCTCGCAGGCGCGACCGGACAAGCGCGCCAAATGGCTGAACGCCTTGGCCGACGCCGGCGTGTTCGTCGCGGTCTACCCGCTCGAAGCACACGAGTTCCCGGACTGGCTGGCGCGTCGTGCGCGTGGCCTCGGTCTCGACCTCGAGCCGGAGGCGGTGGAGCGTCTGCGCGCGCGCACCGAGGGCAACCTGCTGGCTGCGGCGCAGGAACTCGAGCTGCTCGCCCTGGCGCACGGTCGTGGTCGCATCGACGCGGCCACGGTCGAGGCGGCGGTCGCGGATTCCGCGCGCTTCGATGCCTACCAGATGGTGGATGCCGCGCTGGCCGGCGATGCCGCGCGCGCGCTAAGGGCGCTGGACGTGCTGGCCGCCGAGGGCGAGGCGCTGGCGCTGATCACCTGGGCGGTGGCGAAGGACCTGCGGATCCTGGCGCAGTTCTCGGCCCGCATCGCCGACGGCGAGCCGGTCGGGCGCGTGATCTCACACCCGATGGTCTGGCAAAGCCGGCGCGGGCTCTACGAATCCGCGCTGCAGCGCGTGCCGCTCAAGCGCTGGCGCCGGTTGCTGCAGCAGGCGCTCACCGTCGACCGCACGCTCAAGGGCCAGCGCAAGAACGCTGATCCCTGGACCGAGATGCGCGGCCTGGTCGCCACGCTCGCGGGCAGCTTTGACGGTCCGCGCGGCGCACGCGCCGCGCGCCGAGGTTGAGCATGCGGCCGATCGGCGTCTTCGGCGGAACCTTCGACCCGATCCACCTCGGCCATCTGCGACCGGTGCTCGAGACTTGCGACGCGCTCGACCTGCGTGAGGTGCGCATCGTGCCCTGCGGTGAGCCGCCGCATCGCGGCGCCGCGCATGCGCCGGCGGCGCTGCGCCGGCGCCTGGTTGAAGCCGCGATCGTGGGCGAGACGCGCTTCGTGCTCGATGCGCGGGAGCTCGAGCGTCCCGGCCCGCACTACACCGTCGACACGCTCGCCGCCATGCGTGCCGAGTTCGGCGCCGCCACGCCGCTGGTGCTGTTGATCGGTGCCGATGCCTTCGCCGCGCTCGACCGCTGGCACCGCTGGCAGGAGCTCATCGAGCTCGCACACTTTGCGGTGCTGCTGCGCCCCGGCGCGGCGCTGCCGAACGCGGGCCCGGTGGCGGCGCTGTTGGGCGAGCGGCGCGTCGACCGCGCGGCGCCGCTCGCGCAGCAGCCGGCCGGCTCGATCTGGCTGCAGCCGGTGACCCAGTTGCCGATCTCGAGCAGCCAGTTGCGCGAGCTGCTCGCGCGCGGCGTGAGCGTCCGTTACCTGGTCCCGGACGCGGTCTGGGAACTGTTGCGATCGGCACCGGAGTACCGCGGATGATCGCGAAGCGCAAGCACCCGAAAGGCATGACCTCGACTGCGCTGCGCGACATCGCGGTGAGTGCGCTCGAGGACCTCAAGGCGGTGGAACTGCGGGTGATCGACGTGCGCGCCAATTCGGCGATCACGGACTTCATCGTGATCGCGAGCGGCACCTCGGACCGCCATGTGAAGTCGCTGGCCGGCAGCGTGCAGCGCAAGGCCAAGGATGCCGGGGTGATGCCGCTCGGCATCGAGGGCGAGCAGGCGGGCGAGTGGGTGCTGGTCGATCTGCGCGATGTGATCGTGCACGTGATGCTGCCGCGCAGTCGCGCGTTCTACCAGCTCGAGAAGCTCTTGGGTCTCGACACGCCGCTGACCGTGATCGCGCGCGGCCGCTGATGCGGCTCACGCTGCTCGCCGCCGGCACCAAGCTGCCGAACTGGATGACCGACGGCTACGCCGACTACGCCGCGCGCTTCCCGCCTGAGCTCAAGCCCGTGCTGGTCGAGATCGCGCTCGGTAATCACAAGCATGAAGTCGCACGCGCGCTGCGCGACGAAGGTGAGCGCATGCTCAAGCAGATCGCGCGCGATGTCCGCCTGGTGACGCTCGAGGTCGGCGGCAAGCCGTGGTCGAGTGAGCAGCTGGCGGCCGAGCTCGCCCGTTGGCAACAGGATGGGCGCGATGTCGTGTTCGCGATTGGTGGACCCGAAGGACTGGCGCCCGAGGTCAGGCAGCGCGCCGAGCAACGCTGGTCGTTGGGCGCGATGACCCTGCCGCATGGCCTCGCCCGGGTGCTCGTCGCCGAGCAGCTCTATCGTGCCCAGGCGATCCTGAAGGGCCTGCCGTACCACCGCGGATAGAGGCGCGGCTGAACGACCGGACCAGCGGTCGGCAGGCCCGCACCAGCGGGTCAGCCGCGCGCGTGGACGGGCCCTGCAGCGGTCCGGGCGTGGTCTATAGTTCGCCCCGGGTTCCGGTCCTGTGAGGAGCGGCGAGTGGGCGTCAGCCTGGCTAAACGGATGTTCGGTCGCGTCGGTGATGACCGCGCGCAACGGCTCCGGCTGCGCCGCCTCAACATCGGCATCGCGACCTACGTGATCTGGTTCTCGCTGTCGTTGCTCGCCTGGGCCGCCGGCATGCTGCACGCGCCCGGCGCGGTGTTGATCGCGATCGGTCTCGGCATGTTCGTCAGCCAGGCAACCTTCTATCTGTTGATCCGCAGCGGGCGCAACCTGAAGTTCGCCGATCCATCCCTTACCTTCGCCCAGGTGTTCGTCGGCATCGTCTGGGCCATCGTGCTGCTCGCGTTCACCAGCGAGCTACGCGGCCTGCTGCTGTCGGTGCTGATGGTCGCGATGCTGTTCGGCATCTTCGCCTTCGACCGACGCCAGTTCGCCCAGCTCGCGGTGCTGGCCGGCGCCGGCTATCTCGGCCTGATGCTGTTCGAGCGTGCGACCGAGCCGGGCCGGCACCCCGACGCCTACTACCTGATCTCGATGCTGATCGTCATCGGCGCGATGGTCTGGACCACGATGTTCGGTGCCTACGTCAGTGCGATGCGCCACAAGCTCACCTCGCGCAACGAAGAGTTGCGTCTCGCTTTCCAGCGGATCAGCGAGTTGGCCGAGCGCGATGACCTCACCGGACTGCACAACCGGCGCTACATCATGGACGTGCTGTCCAGCCTGCTCGCGCGCGCCGAGCGCGATGCCCAGCCGTTCACGATCTGCATCATCGACCTCGACCACTTCAAGCGCATCAACGACCGCTTCGGCCACGCCGCCGGCGACCAGGTGTTGGTGGCGTTCTCGCGTCTGGTGGAGACCGAGCTGCGCGGCATGGACTTCGTCGCGCACAACGTCGCCGATGGCGCGTCGTTCGGTCGCTACGGTGGTGAGGAGTTCATCCTGTTGCTACCGGCGACCCAGCTCGACGGCGCGCAGACCTGCGCCGAGCGGCTGCGCGCCAAGCAGGCCGCGGCCCGCCATCCGGCCGCGCCGATCGTCACGCTTTCGGCCGGCATCGCCGAGCACCGACCGGGCGAGGACGCTGAGTCGCTGTTGCGGCGCGCCGACCGCGCCTTGTACGAAGCGAAGTACGCCGGTCGCAACCGCGTGCATCGCGCCGCGGCGTGAGCCCCGGCACGCCGGCGCCACTGGCAGCGTTGTTCCTCGCCTCGGCTTCGCCGCGTCGGCGCGAGCTGCTGGCCCAAGCCGGCATCCTGTTCGAGGTGATTGGCGGCATCACAGTCGATGAGACCCCGCAAGCCGGTGAGAGCGCGGCCGCATTGGTGCAGCGCCTTGCGCTCAGCAAGGCGCGCGCCGGCGTGGCGGTGCTCGCGGCGCGGCGCCTCGATCTCACGGCCGCGCGCGTGCTGGGCGCGGACACCGAGGTGGTCCTCGATGGGAGGGTATTCGGCAAGCCGCTCGGCGAAGCCGACTGCGTCGCGATGCTGACCGCATTGTCCGGCCGTACCCACGAAGTGCTGTCGGCCGTGGCGCTGGTCGAGGCCGGGCGTGAGCGGGTCGTGCTTGGCGTGAGCCGGGTGACCTTCCGCGCGATCGGCGCGGCTGAAGCCCGTGCCTATTGGGCCACCGGGGAACCCGGCGACAAGGCCGGGGGCTATGCTATCCAGGGTCGAGGTGCGGCCTTCGTCAGCCAGCTCGAGGGTTCGTACTCCGGCGTGGTGGGCTTGCCGTTGTTCGAGACGCTGGCGCTGCTGGGCGAGGGCTGAGAGAGGCGAAAGGAGAGAGGCAGTGCCCTTTCTCCTTTCTTCTTTCGACTTGGAACCAACATGGCCCAGGAGATCCTGGTCAACGTCACGCCGCGCGAGACGCGAGTCGCGCTGGTCGAGAACGGCATCCTCAACGAGGTGCACGTCGAACGTGCGGCCAAGCGCGGCATCGTCGGCAACCTTTACGTCGGTCGCGTGTCGCGGGTGCTGCCCGGGATGCAGGCCGCGTTCGTCGATGTCGGGCTCGAGCGCACCGCCTTCCTGCACGCCTCGGACGTGGCCAAGAGCGCCTACCGCGACGCCGAGGCTGAGGCGAGCGAGGGCGCGGCAGCGTTGCCCGACATCCGCGAGCTGCTGAGCGAAGGCGGCGAGATCCTGGTGCAGGCGCTCAAGGACCCGCTCGGCTCGAAGGGCGCGCGGCTCACCACCCACGTCTCGTTGCCGAGCCGTTATCTGGTCTACCTGCCTGACGGGCATGGCGTCGGGTTGTCGACGCGCATCGAGGACGAGGTCGAGCGCCAGCGTCTGCGCGACGCGCTGGCGGCGTTCACCGCCGGTTCAGCCGGCGGCGGTTATATCGTTCGGACCGCGGCCGAGGGCGCCGCGGCCGAGGCTCTGCACACCGACATGCTCTACCTCAACCGACTGTGGGCTTCGTTGCGCGAGCAGGCGACCCGCGTCCGCGCCGGCGGCTTGGTGCACGAGGATCAGCCGCTCGCGGTCCGCATCCTGCGCGACCTGCTGTCCGATGAGGTCGCCGTGGTCCGCGTTGATTCGCGCAGCGCGTTCGAACGGATGCGCGAGTTCTGCCGCCAGTTCGTGCCGCAGTTGGCGCAGCGGGTCGAGCTCTATCCCGGGCCGCGACCGCTGTTCGAGCTGCACGGCGTCGATGATGAGATCCAGCGTGCGCTCGAGCGCAAGGTGCCGCTCAAGTCGGGCGGCTACCTGATGCTCGACCAGACCGAAGCGCTGACGACGATCGACGTCAACACCGGCGCCTACGTCGGCAAGAGCAACCTCGAGGAGACCATCCTCAAGACCAACCTCGAGGCGGCGCAGGCGATCGCGCGCCAGCTGCGGCTGCGCAACCTCGGCGGCATCATCATCATCGATTTCATCGACATGGCGATGCCGGAGCACCGCGAGATGGTCCTCGTCGCGCTGCGTCGCGCGTTGGTGGACGACCATGCCAAGACCCACGTGTCGTCGGTCTCGCCGCTCGGCCTGGTCGAGATGACGCGCAAGCGCACGCGCGAGAGCCTCGAGCACCAGCTCTGTGAAGTCTGCCCGACCTGCGCTGGGCGCGGCTCGGTCAAGAGTCCGCAGACCGTGTGCTACGAGGTGTTCCGCGAGGTGGTGCGCGACGCTCGCCAGTTCGAGGCCCAGACGATGCTGGTGCTGGCCGCACCCAGCGTGGTGGAGATGATGCTCGACGAGGAGTCGACCGGTCTGGCCGAGCTGGAGGCCCACGTCGGCCGGCCGATCCGCCTGCAGGCCGAGACTGCCTACCCGGTCGAGCAGTTCGACGTCGTGCCTCTATGAAAGAAGGGCCGCTGTGAGCGAGTTGGGACATAGGCTCGAGGAAGCGCTGCACGGGATCGAGGAGCACATCCCGTTCTACCTGCGGCGTTGGTGGCGCTGGTCTGCGATCGCGGTCGCCGCCATCGTCGTGCCGATCGCGCTCGGCCTGGGGCTGTTCCGTGTCATTGCGCCGCTGGTGCCGGGCTATACCACGGCGGTCGAGCAGCAGGCCAGCGCGCTGCTCGGCTGGCCGGTCGCGATCGATGGCATGTACCTGTCGTGGCACAAGTTCGGGCCGGAGATCGTGCTGCAACAGGTGCAGGTGCGCGATCCGACCCGTGGCGCGACCTTGTTCACCGCGGACCAGGTCCGCATCGCGGTCAGCCCCCGCGATTTCCTGCGCGGCGGCGAGTGGCGCCCTGATCGCGTGTTGTTCGAGCGACCCGCGCTGTCGCTCACGGTCACTGCCGATCAGCGCGTGCTGCTCGGCGGCACGCTGGTCGGCGACCTGACCGCGCCGAGCGCGGATTGGCGCGCGGCGCTGCGCAAGCTGCTGACCCACGGTCGCATCGAAGTCAACGACGCGGTGGTGTGGTGGAACGACCAGCGGCGCAACGACGGTCCGCTCGGCTTCGCCGCCGCGTTCCTGCTCGACACCGACGGCAAGCGCCATAGCCTGGATCTCGACCTCGCGCTGCCCACGGCGCTCGGCCAACGCTTGCACGTCGAGGCGATCGTCGAGGGCGCGCCCGATGTGCCCGAAGGCTGGCGCTGGACCGGCAATCTCAAGGGCACTGCGCTCAGCGTGGGTTGGCTGCACGGTCGGCTCAACCCCGATGCCATCCATGCGTTCACCGGCACGCTCGACCTCGACGCCAGCGCTGGCGCCGAGGGCTGGCGCCTCGACACGCTCGACGGCCGTGTCGCCGTCGCCGCGCTCGCTGCCTCAGCGCGTCCGACGGGACGAGCCGCTGCGGCGCGCCCGCAGGGGCGCGCGCCCAGCGATGCTCAGTCTGTCCCTGGCATCGACGCGCTCGACAGCGGCATCCGCTGGCGGCGGACCGCGGCGGGTTGGGCGCTCGACCTGGTGCGGCTGACGGTGCGGCGCGGCGCCAGCACCTGGCAGCCGGGTGGTCTGCACCTCGAGTACGCGACTGACTTCACCAGCCCGGCCAGGCTCAGCGGTCGTGCTGGGTTCCTGCGTGTCGAGGACCTCGAGCTGGTCGCGTCTTGGTTGCCGGACGATCTGCTACCGCTCGGCTCGCGGCTGCATGCGCTGGCGCCGCGCGGCGCGATCTCCGCGCTCGAGTTCGCCTTGCAGCTCGAGGCGGGCGCTGTGGTCGACTACGAGATCGCCGCCGACTTTGATGCGCTCGGTTTCGAGCGCGAGGGCCGGGTGCCCGGGATCACCGGGTTGCGCGGCAAGGTGAAGGCGCGACGCGATGGTGGCACCTTGACGCTCGACTCGCGCGAGCTGGTGTTCGATTTCGGTGACCTGTTCCGCGGTCCGCTCGGCCTGCGCACGCTGCGCGGCGCGGTGAGCTGGACCCGCACACCCGACGGCTGGTTCCTCCAAGGCACCGAGTTCGGCTTGCGCAACGCTGACGCACGCGCTACCGCCCAGTTCACGCTGCTGCTGCCGGGCGACGGGCGCGCGCCGGTGATCGACCTCGAAGCCAAGGTCAACGACGCGATCGCCGGCAACCAGCGCGCCTACTTCCCGGTGCGGGCGATGTCGCCAGGGCTGATCGCCTGGCTCGATCGGGCGATCGTCGCCGGGCGCGCGCCGCAGGCCGAGATCGTGCTGCAGGGATCGCTCGACCGATACCCGTTCCGCGACGGCAGCGGCCTGTTCCAGGTCAAGTTCCACGCTGAGGATGCGGTGCTCGACTACGGCGAGGGCTGGCCGCGGATTGAGGGCATCGTCGCCGACGTCACCTTCCGCAACGCCGGGATCGAGGTCGTGGCCAGTCACGCCAGAATCTTCGGCGCGACCTCGCAGCAGGCGCGGGCCTGGATCGTGGACTACGCCGATCCGGTGGTGAACATCGAGGGTCGGGTGACCGCGCGCGCCGAGCAGGCGCTCGAGTTCCTGCGCGGCTCGCCGCTCAGGGCCACGCTCGGCGATTATCTCGAGTCGCTCGAGGTGCAGGGACCGGTCGACTTCGGCATCGACCTCACCATCAGCCCGCATGCGCTCAGCGCGGGCAAGCCGGGTGGGCTGAAGGCGCGGATCGATGCTCATCTGGTGGGCGCACGGGTCGCGCTCAAGGGCTTGCCGGTGGTGGCTGACGAGGTCGCGGGCACTGTGCGCTTCACCGAGTCGTCCTTGGCCAGCGACAAGATCGAGGGCCGGATGTTCGGTCAGCCGTTCGTCGCCAAGATCGCACCGCCGCCCAAGGGCACGCGCGCCCTGGCGCGTTTGAGCCTGGCCGGCGGATTCGAGGCGCGTGCATTGGCGCGCGCGGCCGAGCTGCCGCTCGACAAGTTCCTGCGCGGTCAGGCGCGGCTAGGCGTCGAGGTCGACTTGCCGGTCGGCGGCACATCGCTGGTCGCGCGCATGACATCCGATCTGCGCGGCATCGCCGTCACGCTGCCGCCGCCGTTCGCGAAAGCGGCAGCAGACCGGGTAACGGCCCGTGCCACGCTGCAGTTCAAAGGCAAGCAGGCGCTGACCGCAAGGGTCGAGTACGGCGTCGGCAGCGTCGCGAGCTACGCTCTGATGCGCGCCCCCGGTGGTTGGACGCTGGCCGAGGGCGAGGGCGCGGCGCAGATCAGCGTGGTCGCGCCGGTCGTGGACCTGGATGCCTGGCTCGCGGCCTGGTCAACACCGGTCGCCCCCGCCAAGCGCGCAGCTACGGTGGCGCCACCGCTGCGTCGGCTGGATGTACACGCGCAGAAGTTGTTGCTGGTGGGCTCGCCGGTCAACGACGCGCACATCACCGCGCGCCGCGATGGCGCCGGATGGCAGGTCGAGGTCGCAAGCGGAGCGGTCGCCGGCAGCGTCACTGTGCCCGATGATCGCAGCGTCACACCGATCACGCTCGACATGGAGCGGCTCTGGCTCGGTGAGCCTGGGGCGGCGAAGACGAGCGTCGCAGCGGCCGACGCCGATGCGACGCGACCGGAGACGGTCGACCCGCGCACGCTGCCGGCGATGGCGGTGCGCGCGGGATCGCTGCGGTTGCTCGGCGCCGACCTCGGCGAGGTCGATGCCATCATCGAGCGGCGCCCGACCGGTCTGTTTCTGACGCGCTTCAAGGGCAAGGCGCTGACCCATCGCGTCGAAGGCACCGGCAGCTGGGAGCAGATTGATGGCGCGCAGCGCAACCGGCTCGAGATCACGCTCGACAGCAGCGACGCGCGGGTCACGCTCACCGCGCTCGGCATCAACGCTCCGCTCGAGGCGCGCAAGGCTCGGCTGGTGGCCAAGGTCGACTGGCCCGGCGCGCCGTGGCACGAGCCTTTCGCGCACATCAACGGCGCGCTCGAGGTACGCATCGGCGAAGGCGAGCTGATCGAGATTGCGCCGGGCGCCGGGCGCCTGGTCGGCTTGATGAGCCTGAGCGCGTTGCCGCGACGCCTGAAGCTCGATTTCCGCGACGTCTACAAGAAGGGGCTCGCCTTCGATTCGGTCGAGGGCGACTTCCGGCTCGAGGACGGCAACGCCTACACCAGCGGTGCGCGCATCAAGTCGCCGGTGGCCGTGGTGACCGTCATCGGTCGCGCTGGCCTCGGCGCACGCGACTACGACCAGGTCGCGGTGGTCGAGACCGGGCTCGGCTCATCGCTCCCGGTCGCCGGCGCGATCGCCGGCGGTCTGCCCGGTGCGGCGGTGATGCTGCTGGTATCGCAGGTGTTCAAGTCATCGCTCAGCGACGCGACCAAGGCGCAATACCGCATCACCGGCTCCTGGGATGATCCGAAGGTCGAGCGGGTGCAGGGCAAGCTGGTGCCGCCGCCGACCACGCCCAAGCCGGTGAGCCCGTGAGGCGCGCGCTGCTCGCGCTCGTGCTCTCCATCGCGGCGAGCGCACAAGCCGACACCGGCTGCGCGGTCAGCGCCGCGGAGTGGTCGCGGCCGCGCAGCGCGGCGATGGTGCGTGCGCTGCCGGGCGTGCGCGATTGTGTGCAGGCCTGGCTCGCGACCCCGGACCGGCACCTCATCCTGGTCAGCGCCCCGGGCGAGGAGGGCGGTCTGTGGGCCACCGAGCTTCGCGATTGGCTGGTCGCGCTCGGCGTGCCGTCGTCGGCAATCGAGCTGCGCGCGGTCGGCACCGACAAGGAACAGCTGCTGCTGCGGCTCGAAGCCGTGCTCGCACCGTGAGCCTGCGGCGGTGACGACGCGCGTCGCGGTGTTGCAGATGCAGAGCGGCGCTGATGTTGCCGCGAACCTCGCCGCTGCCGAGTCTTTGCTCGGCGCGGCCGCCGCGGCCGGCGCGCGGCTCGCGGTGCTGCCAGAGAACTTCGCGGCAATGGGTGAGGGCGCCTCGAAGCTCGCGCACGCCGAGATGCCGGGCGACGGGCCGATCCAACGTGCGCTTGCCGCTTCGGCACGCCGTCACGGACTGTGGATCGTCGCCGGTACGCTGCCGTTGCTGGCCGCGGCGGGAAAGGTCCGCGCCGCCTGCCTGGTGTTCGACGCCAGCGGCCTGCAGGTCGCGCGCTACGACAAGATGCACTTGTTCGACGTCGACGTCCCCGGTGGCGAAACCCATCGCGAATCAGCGGCGACCGAACCGGGCACCCAGCTCGTGCTGGTGGACACGCCCGTGGGCCGCCTGGGCCTTTCGGTGTGCTACGACTTGCGCTTCCCCGAGCTCTACCGCGGTCTCGTCGCGCAGGGCGCCACGCTGTTCGCGGTCCCGGCGGCGTTCACCGCCACCACCGGTGCGGCCCATTGGGAGGTCCTGCTGCGGGCCCGGGCCATCGAGGACCAGTGCGTCGTATTGGCTGCGGCGCAGCACGGTGAGCACCCCGGCGGGCGCAGGACCCACGGTGATTCGATGATCGTCGACCCGTGGGGGACGATCCTGGCGCGGAAAGCGACCGGCGACGGGGTCATCTGCGCTGACATCGACCCCGCCGGGCTGGTAGGATTGCGCCGTAGTTTCCCGGTACTTGTGCACCGCCGGCTGCAGTAGACGCCCGGCCCGGGGACCCCGCCGAGGGATTCGGCAAGAGATTCTTCGTACTCACCATTGGACGCGGTTTCGCTCGTGAGCGGCCGCAACGGATGCCAGACAACTCACTCGCCATCGCTCGCGCACGCCTGTTGGCGCCCGCCGGCCTCGATGATTCCGGACTCGGCACGCTGCTCGGGCGCGTGCTCGGCCGCGCCGTGGATTACGCCGACCTGTACTTCCAGGCCAGCCGCCACGAGTCGTGGTCGCTGGAGGACGGCATCGTCAAGGAAGGCACGCACGGCATCGAGCAGGGCGTGGGTGTGCGCGCCTGTGCCGGCGAGCGCAGCGGCTTCGCCTACTCCGACGAGCTCGGGTTGCCGGCCTTGGCGCAGGCCGCCGACGCTGCGCGCGCGATCGCGCGCGCCGGCAGCGGTGGCGCGCTGACCGCGCCGCGTTCGCGCATGGTGCCCGCGCTCTATCCGGCGATCGACCCGATCGATTCGTTGGCGGCCGAGGACAAGGTCAAGCTGCTCACCGAGCTCGACCGCGCCGCACGCGCCGCCGACCCACGCGTGGTGCAGGTCATGGCGAGCCTGGCCGCGGTCCACGACGTGGTGCTGGTGGTGGCCAGCGACGGCACGCTCGCGGCCGACGTCCGGCCGTTGACGCGCCTGAACCTGAGCGTGATCGCCGAACAGGACGGCCGACGCGAGGTCGGCTATGCCGGCTGCGGCGGGCGCTACGACTACCACGAGCTGATGGCCGAAGGCCGTCCCAAGGCGCTGGTCGACGAGGCGGTCGCGAGCGCGCTGACCAACCTCGCCGCCGTGCCGACGCCGGCCGGCACCATGACCGTGGTGCTCGGCCCAGGCTGGCCCGGCGTGCTGTTGCACGAGGCGATCGGCCATGGGCTCGAAGGCGACTTCAACCGCAAGGGCACCTCGGCCTTCGCCGGGCGCATCGGCGAGCGGGTCGCGAACCCGCTGGTCACGGTGGTCGACGATGGCACGCTCGGCGGCCGTCGTGGCTCGCTGAGCGTCGACGATGAGGGCACGCCGACGCAGTGCACCACCCTGATCGAGGGCGGTGTGCTCAAGGGCTATCTGCAGGACAAGCAGAACGCACGGCTGATGGGCGCGGCGCCCACCGGCAACGGTCGGCGCGAATCCTTCGCCCACCTGCCGCTGCCGCGCATGACCAACACCTACATGCTCGCGGGGCCGCATGACCCCGAAGAGATAATCCGCTCGGTGCCGCGTGGCCTCTACGCCAAGAACTTCGGCGGCGGCCAGGTCGACATCACCAGCGGCAAGTTCACCTTCAGCGCCAGCGAGGCCTACCTCATCGAGGGCGGACGCATCACGCGTCCGGTGCGCGGCGCGACGCTCATCGGTAACGGGCCCGACGTGCTCACGCGCGTGAGCATGGTTGGCAACGATCTCAAACTGGATGCGGGTGTGGGCACCTGCGGCAAGGAGGGGCAATCTGTGCCCGTCGGCGTCGGACAACCCACCCTGCGTGTGGACGGACTTACGGTCGGAGGCACAGCATGAACAGCATGAACGATGGGCAGGGCGGCGACGACGAGTTCCGCGACGATTCAAGCGACAACGTCGGCAACCGCGCTGATGGTCCACCGACGCACGACGGCCCGCGGCCGCCGCGCTTCGAGGGCGAGGGTCAGAACCGGCGCGAGCGCATGGGCCTGCGCCACGGCGGCCCGCGCCGCGATCGCGGCCCGCGTCGCGACTCCCCGCAGCAGTTCGGCAACGGCCATCCGTTCGCCGGCAACCCGCCGCCCGACCGCGGCAATGCTGCGCCGCGCGGCGACCGCGGCCCGCGTCACGACCAACAGCCCCGCTTCGAGCAGCAACCGCGCTTCGACCAACCACCGCGTCAGGACCAGCCGCAGCGCTCCGAGCAGGGACCGCGCCCCGAGGGTGACCGAGGGTCTAGACCCGAGGGAACCGACTTCGCCAGCCGTGGCGGTCGTGGCCGTGGCCGTCGCGGCCGCAATCGTGGCGGTGAGCGTCCGCGCTTCGACGATGCGCAGCAGACGCCACCGGCACAGCCGCACGGCGCGGCGAACCCCGAAGCCATGGTGGCCGAACGCCCGCGCGGCGGGATCCGCGAGGACGAGTGCAAGGTCTACGGCGTGAACGCCTGCCTGGCGGTGTTCCAGCAGCGGCCGGATTCGATCATCCGCGCCTACGTCAACAACGACACGCTGCGCCGCTTCGGCTACACCATGAAGTTCCTCGCCGAGCAGCGTCGCGCCTATCACGTGATCAGCGACCACGAGCTGGTGCGCGTGACCGAGACCGAGCACCACGGCGGCGTCTGCTTCGTGATCCGCAAGCGGGTGCCGTTGATGGTGCCCGAGTTCCTGCAGCTGTTCGGCGAACTGCCGCAGGCCCGCGCCGTGCTGCTCGACGGCGTCGCCAACCCGCACAACGTCGGCGCGATCCTGCGCACTTGCGCCCACTTCGGCGTGGACGGCGTGCTGCTCGAGGACGCCGGTTCGATCCAGGGCGGCGCCGGTGCGCGCGTCGCCGAGGGCGCGACCGAGAGCCTGCGGCTGGTGCAGTTCCGCGGCGCGGCCCGCACGCTCGATGCGCTGAAGGCTGCGGGGTTCAAGGTCATCGTGACCTCGAGCCACGCCACGCAATCGCTCTACGACACACCGCTGCCGGAGAAGGCGGTGTTCGTGCTCGGGGCTGAGGAGCGCGGGGCCTCGGTAGAGGCGCTCGCGTCCGCCGACCTGCAGCTCGCGATCCCGGGCTCAGGTGCGGTCGAGAGCCTGAACGTCTCGGTCGCCGCCAGCGTGGTGATGAGCGAGCTCTATCGCCGCAACGGCGCAGCCGGAGTGGTGCAACCGGTGGCATCGACCAAGCTGTACGAGCTGGCGCCCGAGGCGGTCGCGCCGGTGGTCGTGGCCGAGGTCCAGCCGTCGCAGGATGCGATGCCGAGCGATGATCAGCCGCCGGCGACCGACGCCAACATCCCCGAGCGTTAGCCGATCTCGTCAGGCGAAAAGATGGCGCGCTCGCGCAGGGCCTTGCGCGCCAGCCACTTCTCGCCGACCTCGACGGCCAAGCCGGCGTGCGTCGAGCGCCGATCCGGTGTGCCATCGGCCAGACAGTTCCAGTGCAGCACCGCCATGCCGTGTTCGCCGGGGACCGTCAAGCCGGCATCGACGTAGCGCGTGCCGCCGCCACGCTCGGCGGCGCGCAGGTAGATCAGGAACGACACCAGCCGCTGACCCGCTGGGTCGCCGAAGCGTTCGCGGTTGAGCGCGAGCTGCGCGGCATCGAAGAAATCGTAGTGCGGCTTGTGCTGCTGGCCTGGTTCGTAGCGGATCACCGAGAACGGCTCCCCCTGCAGGGGCCCCAGCCCGGTGGCCTCGGCGATGCGCCTTTCGAGGTGGCGGATCACGGGGTCGCCATCGCTGGGGGTCAGGTTGAAGCCGACGCCGTCGAACACCTCGCGCTCGGCGTAGCTCTCGCCGCGCGAATAGTGGCCGGGGGCGCGCAACCCGGCTTCGGCGAGCTGCATCATGTGCGCGCACTCCTCGCGGGTCGCGAAACCACGCTGGCGCGCGACGCGCGGGCTCGACGCCAGTGCCTCGAAACGCACCGGCGGCGCGCGCAGCGCGTCGGCGGCGCCATCGCTGGCGACGATGTCGAGGCGTCCGTCAGCGCCGATCCACAACCCGCGCCCGAGCACGGCGAAATGACGCTCCAGTGCCTCGCGCGCACCGACGAGCGCGATTGCATCAGGCGCCATCGCGTAGCGCGCACGCATGGAGTTGGCCTCGGCATAGTTGCGCTGCAACAACGCATAGATCTCGGTGGCGGCAGCGCGCTCCGTTGCGTCGAGCACGAGCTCGGAAGCGGAGGCTGCGGCCCAGGGATGCTCGGCGTCCGCCGCCCGCCGCAGCAGCGCGTGGCCGAAGGGGCGATCACGGGCGATGCCGACTCCCGCGGCTGTGCGCAACCCGAGCGCGAAGTAGGACGCGGCGTGGCCGACCGCTGCAGCCTGGGCGTGGCAGCGCGCGGCGGCGTGGGGATCGCAGGGCGTGCCGAGGCCCTGGGTGTGCAGGTAGCCGAGCGTGGCGAGCGCGGCGGGATACCCTTGGCGCGCACCGCGCGCGATCAACCCGTACGCAGCGCTGTCGTCGGCGGGGACGCCGAGGCCGGTCAGGTGCAGGTCGGCGAGGCGGTCCAGCGCGGGCGCGAATTCCTGGGCGCTGGCGCGCTCGAACCAGCGCGCCGCGGTGGTGAAGGGATCAGGCAGCCGGGTGACCTGCAGATGGACGCAGCCGAGGTACCACTGCGCCTCCGCATCGCCGGCCTCCGCGGCGCGCGTGAGCCAGGCGAGGCCCTCGTCGAAACCGGCGTTGCCGAAGCCGCCTTGGCTCAGCAGGCGGTTACCGAGGCCGACTTGGGCGCGACGATCGCCGCGATCGGCGGCGACACGGAGGCTGGCGAGCTCGGCGTCCATCTCAGGCGGCCCGCTGCTCGAGCTCAGCGAGCCGCGCCAGCACACCGGCGCGATCGGCACCGACCACGGTGACGTGCCCGACCTTGCGGCCCGGCCGCGGCGCCTTGCCGTAGTCATGCAGGTTGGCGCCGGCCACGGTCATCAGCCGATCGCGCGGCGGCATTGCACCGATCAGGTTCAACATCGCCGCGTGACCACGCATGGCGGTGTCGCCGAGCGCCAAACCTGCGATCGCGCGCAGGTGGTTCTCGAACTGCGATGTGACTGAGCCCTCGATCGTCCAATGCCCCGAGTTGTGCACGCGCGGCGCGAACTCGTTCGCCAGCAGCGCGCCGCGATGCACGAAGTACTCGAGCGCCATCACACCGACGTAGTCGAGCCGCTCCATCACGCGCCGCAGCTGCGATTCGGCACCGGCCTGCAACGCGCGGTCGGCGTAGGGCGCGACGCTGCTGTGCAGGATGCCATCGCGATGCACGTTCTCGGTCAGCGGCCACGCGCGGAACTCGCCGTTGCGGGCGCGCACCGCGAGCAGCGAGACCTCGCGCTCGAAGGGCACGAAGGCTTCGAGCACCAGCGGTGCCGCGCCAAGCGCAGCGAACGCTGGAGCGAGGTCGGCCGCCGCACGCAGCAAGCGCTGGCCCTTGCCGTCGTAGCCGAGACGCCGGGTCTTGAGCACTGCGGGCAGACCGAGCTCGGCCACGGCGCGCTCGAGCTCAAGCAGCGAACCAACCGCACGGTAGCCGGGGGTCGGGATCTCGAGCGCGCGGAAGAACTCCTTCTCGACCCAACGGTCTTGCCCCGTCTCGAGTGCTGCGCGCGTCGGCAACAGTTTGGCGCTGGCGGTCCCGGCCAAGGCCGCGACCGGCACGTTCTCCCAATCGAAGGTCAGCACGTCGCAGTCCGCGGCGAAGGCATCGACGGTGGCGGTGTCGAACTCACCGACCGTGAGCGGCGCGATCGCGCCGGCGCAGGCGTCGGCGGCGTGGTCGAGGAAGCTGAAGCGCAGGCCGAGCGGGACGCCGGCGAGGGCCAGCATGCGTCCGAGCTGACCGGCGCCGAGGACGCCCACCTTCATGTGGCGAGGCGCGGATCGGGGTTGGCGAGGACCTTCGCCGTCTGCTGTGCGCGCCAGGCATCGAGCCTGCCCGCCAGCGCGGCGTCGTGGAGCGCCAGTATCGAGGCGGCGAGCAGCGCGGCGTTGATTGCGCCCGGCTTGCCGATCGCGAGCGTCCCGACCGGGATGCCGGCAGGCATCTGCGCGATCGACAGCAGCGAATCGAGGCCCTTGAGCGCCTTGGACTCGACCGGCACCCCGAGGATCGGCAGCGGCGTCTTCGACGCCGCCATGCCGGGCAGGTGCGCCGCGCCACCGGCACCGGCGACGATCACCTTGAGCCCGCGGTCGCGCGCGGCGCTGCAGTATTCGAACAGGAGATCGGGCGTGCGGTGGGCCGAGACCACCGTGGTCTCGAAGGCCACGCCGAGCTGCTCGAGCGTGGCGGCGGTGTGCTGCAGGGTCTCCCAGTCGGACTGGGACCCCATGATGATCCCGACCAGCGGCTTCATCGGCGCATTCTACCCGCTCGAATCGCGTCCCGCAGCCTCGGCCGCGTCGTCGAACAACGCGCGCAAGCGGCGGAACAGCTCCCGTTGGGCGCGCGGTGCGGCGCCGCTCGCGTGCTCGCGTTGTGCGTCGCGCGTCAGGGTGCGCAGCTGCACCCGATCGGCATCCGGTCGGTCGGCCAGCAGCTCGGTCAGCGCCAGGTCGCCCTCGCTGATCAAGCGGTCGCGCCAGCGTTCGGCGCGGTGCAGGCGGGCGCGGGTCATCGCATCCTCGCCGCGGATCTCGAGCAGCCTGGCGCGGATCGGGGCGGCTTCGACCTTGCGCATCAGCTTGCCGATGAACTGGCGCTGGCGGCGTATCGCGCCGTGACTGGAGATTGCCTGTGCCGCGAGGATCGCGTCGCGCAGGGCTTCTGGCAGGTCGAAGCGCGCCAGTTGCTCGGGCTTCAGTGTGATCAGATCCTCACCCAGGGCCTGCAGCGCCTCGGCCTTGCGTTTCTCGATGCCGCGCCCACGGCCCTCGGTCGGTGCGCGGAGCCCATCGGCACCGGCGCCGTAGTCCTCGGCCGCTTCGTCATCGTCGTACCGTCCGTGCATGGCGCGCAGTCTAAGCGTTGCGGGAGGGCGTTGCGGGTGGCGGACACATTAGAATGCCCGTCCCATGCCGCAGCCCGCGCACGCCTCGCCCCGCACCACCGAACCCGATGCCGCCATGCTGCAGCAGCTGGTCGCCGCGGCATTGGCCCAGGCCCGCACCGGCGGCGCGAGCGCGGCCGAGGCCAGCGCGAGCGATGACTCGGGGCTCAGCGTCACGGTGCGCATGGGCGAGGTCGAGACCCTCGCGTTCCAGCGCGATCGCGGTTTGGGGCTCACCGTCTACATCGGCCAGCGACGCGGCTCGGCCACGACTGCCGACCTCGCGCCCGCATCGATTCGCACCACGGTCGAGGCTGCGCTCGCCATCGCGCGCCACACCGCCGAGGATCCCGCTGCCGGGCTTCCCGATCCGGCGCTGCTGGCCACCACTTCGACCGAGTTCGACTGCGCTTTGGACCGTTCCTTGGACCTATGGCATCCATGGGCGCTCGAGCCCGACGCAGCGATCGCGATCGCGACGCGCTGCGAAGCTGCGGCCCGCGGCCACGATCCGCGCATCCACAATTCCGAAGGCGCGACGCTGGACAGCCATGCCGGCATGCGCGTACTCGGCAACAGCCTCGGCTTCATGGGGGTGCAGCGCGGCACACGCCACGCGTTGAGCTGCTCGGTGCTGGCGCGCGATGCCGTGGGCATGCAGCGCGACTACTGGTACGACGCGGCGCGCGCCGCCGGCGACCTGGACTCGGCCGAAGCCATCGGCATCGAAGCGGCGCGGCGCACCTTGCGCCGACTCGGCGCCAAGCGCATCGCGACCTGCAGTGCGCCGGTGCTGTTCGCGCCAGAGGCGGCGCGCAGCCTGATCGGTCACGCGCTCGGTGCACTGCGAGGGCCGGCGCAGTACCGGCGGGCCTCGTTCCTGCTCGGTGCCGCCGGGGAGCAGATCTTCCCGGAGTGGTTCGCGCTGGACGAGCAGCCACATCTGCCACGCGCGCTCGGCTCGGCCGCGTTCGATGCTGAAGGCGTCGCCACCCGCGAACGCTCGCTGGTCGCCGCCGGGGTCATCGCGGGCTACCTGCTCGACAGCTATTCCGCACGCAAGCTCGGGCTCGCGAGCACCGGCCACGCCAGCGGTGTGCACAATGGCCGGGTGCGCGCGCACGGCGGCGGTCAGGCTGACCTGCTGCGTCAGATGGGTCGCGGCCTGCTGGTGACCGAACTGATGGGTCAGGGCGTGAACGCCGTGACCGGCGACTATTCGCGCGGCGCGACCGGCTTCTGGGTCGAGGAGGGCGCGCCGGTGCATGCGGTCGACGAGGTCACGATCGCCGGCAACCTGCGCGACATCTACCGCGAACTGGTCGCGGTCGGCGACGATGAGGACCGGCGTGGCGCATTGCGCATCGGCTCGGTGCTGACCGGCGCCTTGCGCATCGCTGGAGAATGACCGTGACCAGGCTCTCGACCGCGCTCGCTCTCTTCACCTTCTGTCTCCCAGGAACACTCATGGCCCAGACCCCGTCGCCTGCACCTAAGCCAAACCCCATCGCGATCGCCGTTCATGGCGGCGCTGGCGTGATCGAACGCGAGACGATGTCGCCGGAGAGCGAAGCGGCCTACCGCGCCGCGCTCGAGCTCTCGCTCCGCACCGGTCACGCGATCCTGGTCGCGGGTGGCAGCAGCCTCGATGCCGTGGCCGCCGCGGTCAGGGTGCTTGAGGATTCACCGCTATTCAACGCCGGCAAGGGCGCGGTGTTCACGCTCGAGGGCAAGAACGAGCTCGACGCGGCGATCATGGAGGGCCGCACGCTGCGCGCGGGCGCGGTCGCGGGCGTGACCCGCATCAGGAATCCGATCGACTTGGCGCGTGCGGTGATGGAGCGCTCGTCACATGTGCTGCTGTCCGGCCCAGGCGCCGAGGAGTTCGCCGCGTCGATCGGCATGCCGTTCGTCGATCCGTCCTACTTCCACACGCCCGAGCGCTGGGAGCAGCTGCAACGCCTGAAGGCGGCGCTCGCCGCGAACCCCAAGCTCACGCTCAGCAGCGATGCGCCGGGCCTGCGCGATTCGCCGGAAGCCCGGCGCATCGACACCAAGTTCGGAACGGTCGGCGCAGTCGCGGTCGACCGGCGCGGCGACCTCGCCGCCGCGACCTCGACCGGCGGCATGACCGGCAAGCGCTGGGGGCGCGTCGGCGACACGCCGCTGATCGGTGCTGGCACCTGGGCCGACAACGCGACCGTCGCGGTCTCGGCCACCGGTCACGGTGAGTTCTTCATCCGCAACGCTGTCGCCCACGACATCGCCGCGATGGTCGCCTACCGTGGCCTGCCGGTGCGGGCCGCGGCCGAGGAGGTCGTGCTGCGCAAGCTGGTGCAGCGCGGCGGCGAAGGCGGCGTGATCGCCATCGACCGCAAGGGCAACATCGCCCAGCCGTTCAACTCCAAGGGCATGTACCGTGGCGCGATCGACGTCGACGGCAAGCTCACCATCGCGATCTTCCGCGACTGACGCGGCACACAGGAGGCCACATGCTGCACAAGCTGTTCAAGGCACGGAGCTACCGCAAGGTCGCCTCGATCTTCGCCGAGCGTTCCCGCGCGGCGCGCGACGCCGAATCGGTCCGTGCGGCGTTCCCGTGGATCGACGGCGTGGAGTCCGGCCCGGAGCGGGCCGCGCTCGCGGCCGAGCATGCGCGCTACTGCCGCGACATCTCCTCGGAGAAGATGGCGGCCGACCTCGGCTTCTCGACCTTCCTCCAGCTCTGGTGCCAGGCCAACAAGCCGAAGCGCGTGGTCGACCTCGGTTCCGGCTTCACCAGCTACGTGCTGCGCCGCTATGCCAAGGCAGCCTCTTCACAAGGGAAGGGCTGCGAGGTGTGGTCGGTGGATGACGATGCGGCATGGCTGGGGCGGACGCGCGACTACCTGGCCGAGATGAAGCAGGACGGCGCGCGCCTGATGGTGTGGGGCGAGTTCATCAACGCTGCGCCGCATGATTTCGACCTGGTGGTCCACGACGCGGGCTCGATGCAGTTCCGCGCCGACAACCTGGGCCCGGCGCTCGACCTGGCGCGCAGCGGCGGCCTGGTGCTGCTCGACGACGTTCACCGCTTCGAGTACCGGGCGACCGCGCTCGAGCTGCTGGCGAGCCGCGGCTATCGCTTCCTCAGCGTGCGCGCGCTCCGTGATTCGTACGGACGCTATCCCTACGCAGTCTTCAAACCTTAGGTCGCGCAGCCGAGGGCGTCTCGGTCTCGAAGGCCAACCTCCCTAAGACGCGGACGCGATACCGGTCGGTTGGCCTTCGAGACCTAGACGCCTGCGCCTGTTCGATCGGCGTCTTCAACGGACTGCTCGACCGGTATCGCGTCCGCGTCTTAGGGAGAGCAGTCCGTTGAAGACGCCGATCGCCTAGGCTTCGCTGGTCACTAGGTCGCGCAGGGTTCGCGGTCCGAGTGCTTTGGTGACTGAGGCTTCGAGCTCGTCCACGACCGCATCGACCTTGGCCACCGACTGCACGTAATGCTCCGGATGGTCCTCGTGGTTGCCCGGGTCGCGGACCGCGGCCACGATCTCGCGCAGCGTGATTGTCGACATGTCGCGTGCCGGCACGAAGCCGCTCGAGTCCGCATCTTCGTCGACTGCGAGCAACAGGCCGTTGCCGTGCAGCCGCGAGATCACCGTCTCGAGTGCATCGCCGGTGACCCGCAGCCGGTCCGACAGCGACTCAAGCGTCCACGGCGTGCGCTGCTTCCAGTAGTTCTCGCCCACCAGATACATCACCAGCAGCGCGAGCTTCTCGCGCAGGCGGCCGCCGAGCTGCAAACGGAATCGGTGGCGCGTCATCAAGCGCGGGTTCTGGTGGTAGAAGGCGATCTGCGAGCCGAACAGCAGGATCAGCCAGCACAAGTAGAGCCAGATCATCAGCAACAGCACGATGGCGAAGCCGGAGTAGATCGCGTCGTACTGGGTCGATGAGGTGCCAAGGCGCGCGAACAGCATGCCGGTCCAGACCCAGAGCGCACCACCGAACAGCGCGCCGGTGGCGGCCGAGCGCCAGCGCACTCGGGTGTTGGGGATCAACATGTAGGCGACCAAGAACGCGGCGAACACGAAGGCGTAGGGCGTGAACCTGCCCATCGTGTCGAGCGCACTGCCGACGGTGTCGACCTGCGCCACGTTGCGCATGATTTTGCTGCTCATCAGCGAGGCGGCGGCGGCGAGCCCGACCACGATCAACAGTGGCCCGGTGATGAGCACGCCGAGGTAGCCCGAGATGCGTCGCACCAGGTTGCGCGATTGCTGTACGCGCCAGACGAAGTTGAAGCCGTCCTCGACCTTCTGAATCAGCGAGACCGCGGTCCAGGCCAGCAGCGCGATACCGATGCCGCCGAGCACCTTGGCGTCGGCCGCCCCGACGAAGCCCATGATCTTGTGCCCCATCTCCTGGCCCTTGGGGCCGAGCGGCTCGAGGAACTGGAACAGCAGCGGTTCGAGTTGGCTGTGCAGGCCAAGGCCCTTGGCGACCGAGAACGACAGCGCCAGCACCGGCACGATCGACAACAGCGTCGTGTACACCAGGCTCATCGCGCGCAGGTTGATCTGGCCGTCGTACAGATCGCGGGCCATGACCCAGACCATGCGCAGCGCATAGGCCAGCCAGCGGTGCGGGCCGGCGACGGTGCTGAGGTCGCGCTCCCACAGTTCGCGGACGATCAGGTTATGGCAGCGGTCGAGCAGCGACATGGGCCGGCAGTATAGCTAGAGCCTGCGTTCGAGGCGCAGGCCGTGGGCGCCATCGGCGTAGTAGTGCGGCAGTTCGCGCAGTTGCCGGTACCCGCGCTTGGCGTAGAGCATGCGCGCCGCGAGGTTCGCGCGTCGCACCTCCAGTCTGAGACGCTCGGCGCCGGCGCGCTTCGCGGCGTGCTCAGCGGCCGCCACCAGCCGGGTGGCGAGGCCGCGGCCGCGCGCGGTCATCGCCACGCCGATCGACTCGATGCGCGCGATGCGGCGCGTCGCTGGCAGGCGCAGCAACAGGTAGGCGACGATCCCGTCACGCGTCGCGGCGACCATCAGCCGTGCGCGTGGATGGACGAGTGCGTTCGCCAGATCGACGCGCGTCAGCCGGTCGCTGCGGAAACACTCGCGCTCGAGCGCGAGCAGCGCGTCGAGGTCGCCGGTTCGTGCAGACCGCAGCTTCACCCGCGCGGTCTCAGATGCGCTCCGGGACCAGCGCCGGCTCGTCGAGCTTCTCGCGCTGTTCGCGAAAAGTGTCGACCTGCTCCTCCCACCAGCGGGTGCTCGGGAACCAGGGGAAGGCGAGTGGGAAGGCGGGGTCGGTCCAGCGCTGCGAGATCCAACCGGCATAGTGGAGCATGCGCAGCGCGCGCAGCGGCTCGATCAGCCCGAGCGTGCTGCGGTCGAAGTCGCCGAACTCGTCGTAGCCGCCGAGGACCACGCGTAGCTGGTGCTGCATCTCGTCGCGTGGGCCAGACAGCAGCATCCACAGGTCGACGATTGGCGGGCCGCTGAAGCAGTCGTCGAAGTCGACGAAGTGCGGGCCGGCATCGGTCCACAGCACATTGCCGGGATGGCAGTCGCCGTGCAGCCGCAGATGGTCGAGCGTGCCGGCGGCGGCGAACGCATCCGCCACACCGCTGGCGAGCGCGCGCGCGGCGACGCCCCAGGCCGGCCGCAGGTACTCCGGCATCGGCGCCAGCTTCTCAACCGCGATGATGGATTCCTGGACGCGCCGCGCCGGCTCGAAGCGCAGTCGATGTTCGAAACGCGTGCGCCGGCCGACCGCATGGATGCGCGCGATGAAGCGCCCGAGCCACTCGAGGTGCTCGTCACGCGACAGGTCTGGCGCGCGGCCGCCGCGCCGCGGGAACAGGGCGTAGCGGTGGCCGGCGCGATGCAGCAGCGTGCGGCCGTCGAAGACGAGTGGTGGCACGGCCGGGACCTCGGCTGCAGCGAGCTCGGCGAGGAACGCATGCTCCTCGAGGATCTGCGCGTCGCTCCAGCGGTTCGGGCGGTAGAACTTCGCGACCACTGGCACCGCATCCTCGATGCCGACCTGGTAGACGCGGTTCTCATAGGAGTTGAGCGCGAGCAGCCGGCCGTCGGTGCGCAGGCCGACCGCGTCGACCGCGTCGAGCACATGGTCAGGGTCGAGCGAATCGAACGGCAGTGCGGCGGGTTCCATCGCCGGCATCATCGCACCTGCGGCAGAATCGTCTCGACCTCGCCCGCATCGAGCGCACGACCGAGTTCGACCGCTCGCTCGCGCGCCTGTTCGCGTTGGTGCGCGGGCAGGTCGAACAGCAGCGCATCGTCCCAGTCGAGGTCGGCACGCTGGCCGCCGCGAAACGCGATCTGCTCGCGGCGCCAGCGCGCCTCCGGGCCGCAGGGGTAGCCGCGGGCGCAGGCCAACAGCCACCAGGCGACGGCATTCGGCGTCGCGTCGCGTGCCTCGGGGCCATCCTCGTCCGGGAACTCGAGCTCGAGCAGCAACAGGAAGGCCTCCGGTCGCCGGCTCGCCAACGCCGCCCGCGCGGCGTTGCGCAGGGCCTCGGGATCGAGCGGCGCGCCGCGGAGGGGCGCACGCAGCTCGAGCTCAAGCGCGGCCATGGGCTGACCGGCGGTCGCGGCGCGCGCGAACAGCTCCGCGTCCGTGCCGTAGGCATCGATCGGATCCGTCCGGAACCCATCGCAAGCCTCGAAGCGACTGCGCTGCAGCGCGGCATACTGTTCCGGGTCGATGCCGCTGCGCCGCGGTACGCCCTCGAGGAACCCGTCGAGCGCGGCGCGGTCGCCGTGGCGCGCCAATTCGAAGTGGCACTCGCGGACGATCAGGCCCAGCGCGTACAGCGCTTCGGCATCGCCGGCCTCGGCCTGTGACAGCAGCGATCGCGCCAGCGCGTGCAGGTCGCCGTCGAGCTGCAGCGCGCGCTCGGCGGCGTTGACCGCGTGCGACGTCGTGGCGCTCGCGGCCGCGGGCGGGTGTTCCGTCGGATCGGATCTGACCGGCGCTGCGCCCGTGCGCGACTCTGCGGGCGTCGCACCCAACGCGGTCGTCAGTGGGGGTGTCCGCTTCGGCGACGGGGGGAACGCCAGCACCAGGGCGAGTCCGCCGAGCACGCCGACAAGGAGCCAGGCGATGCGGCGGGCGGCGACGGGCGAGAGCGGCATGAGGTGTGGTCTGCGTCGCGCAGCGCGAGACTCAGTCTGCGGCCGCCGGACCTGTCAGGCGCTCGAGCGCCTCGGCGTACTTCGCCGCGGTACGGTCCGCGACCTCGGCCGGGATCCGCGGGCCCGGCGCGCGCTTGTCCCAGTCCAGCGTCTCCAGGTAGTCGCGCACGAACTGCTTGTCGTAGGACGGTGGGCTCGAACCCGGCGCGTAGCTGTCGGCCGGCCAGAAGCGCGATGAATCCGGCGTCAGTGCCTCGTCGATCAGCGTTAGCTCGCCCTGCGCATCGGTGCCGAACTCGAACTTGGTGTCGGCGATGATGATGCCGCGCGTGAGCGCGTACTCGGCGGCGTAGCGGTACAGCGCCAGCGTCGCGTCGCGCGCCTTGGCGGCGAGCGCGGCGCCGACCGCCCTCTCGGCGTCGGCAAACGACACGTTCTCGTCATGCGTGCCGACCGCAGCCTTCGTGCTCGGCGTGAAGATCGCCGCGGGCAGACGATCGGCTTGGCGCAATCCCTTGGGCAGCGCGATGCCGCAGACCGCGCCGTTCGCCTGGTAGTCCTTCCAGCCGGAACCGATCAGATAACCGCGCGCGATGCATTCGACCGGCAGCGGCTTGAGCGCGCGCACCACCACTGCGCGGCCCGCGACCTGCGGCCGCTCGGCAGCGGTGACGACGTCCTCGGGCCGGATGTCGGTGAGATGGTTGGTGATGATGTGGCGGGTCTTGCCGAACCAGAAGTTGGAGATCTGCGTGAGGATCCGGCCCTTGCCCGGGATCGGCGTCGGCAGGATCACGTCGAATGCGGAGAGCCGGTCGGTCGCGATCACCAGCATGTGCTGTGCATCGACCGTGTACAGATCGCGGACTTTGCCCCGGTAGCGCAGAGGCAGGCTCTCGATGCGGCTCTCGAACAGCGCGTCGGTCATCGCGGTCACTGGGAGGAACAGGGCGCGTAGGATGCGGGATGCGGCGTGCCATCGTCCACACCGACCCCAGCGTCCTGCCCGGTTGACCCAGGTCATTGGTCACCAGGGGTCGCGCGGCGTTAGGATGGCCGCGCAGCCCAAGGAGGCAGTCGCGTGATCAGGTTCCGGCAGCGATGGATGGCGTGGGTACTGACAGCGGTGCTGCCGGTGTCCGGCGTCGTCTCGGCTGCCAGCGCCCCGTCGATGGCAATGGCCACCGCCGCAGTCCACGCGCCGCTGGCCGCGCCCACCGCTGCGGTCGAGGATCCGATGCGCGGTTGCCACGCCTCGACCGACCTCACTGCTGCTGCGGACCCGGATTCCGGCGGACCATGCTGCGATACCGCCGCGTGCACCTGCGTCTGCGTCGTATCGTTGACCGCATTGATCGCCGACCCGGCGTTGACGCCGATCGTGCCGCACGCTGTGTGTTCGCCTCTGTCCGCTGGCGTCCAGCCGACAGCCCCGTCGAACCACCCCTTCCGCCCCCCGATCGCCGGACCTCCGCCGCCACCCTCCTGGTGGAATGAGTCGTCCTGCGCACAGCGCAGGACTCCCGGTGCCTGTGGCGTCGTCGACG
>JANNEA010000054.1:0-4843 GCA_031388175.1 Gammaproteobacteria bacterium | reverse complement strand
GGGCGGCGCCGACCTCTACCCGCGGCTCGGCCCGACCATGGAATGGGACACGGCCGCCGGCCAGTGCGTGGCCGAGTGCGCCGGCGCGCGCGTGCTCGATGCGCAAGGCGCAGCGCTGCGCTACGGCTCCGAGAGCCTGCTCAACCCGCACTTCATCGTGGTCGGCGCGCGCGGCCGCGCCTATCCGCCGCTGCCGGTCTGAGGCTTCAGGGCAGGAACCTGAGTGCGCTCACTTCGGCGCCACTGTAGCGTTCCGGCGTGAGCTTCACGATTCCGTTCGGCGTATCGAAGCGAACTGCGTATATCGATGTGACTGCAGTCTGCTCAGGGTCAGCCGAGTAGAGCACCGTCGCGCCATCAGGCGCGAAGATCGGCACCACCACGTTCGCGTTCGTGATGCGCGGCCCGACCTCGCTGACGGTGCCCGGCACATCGACGTCCACCGCATAAATCTGCTGCTCGAGCCGCAACAATGGATCAGGGAAAGTCGAGAACAGCACCGTGCGCGGCTGGGATGGGCTCAGCGCAAACGTGTTGATATCAACGTCCGTCGCAAGCGGGGCGTTCAGCTTGATCACGACCCCAGGGCTCGCCAGGTCGACCTTGAACAGCTCGTTCACGCCGGCGGTCGCCTGATCGCTGAGATAGATGGCGAAGGTCGAGTCCTGCCCCACGCCGTAGTTCAAGATCGCGAACGTGCCCGTCCGTGGCGTGTTGAGGCGGACCGATGGGCCCGGGACGGTCAGCGGTGCCATGAACAGCTCGGTCTGGGCCGCGTCGAGCTCGGGCGCCGCGTAGATGACGCGCGTACCGTCGTTGGTGATCAGGTACGAGAGCACGCCGGCGAACACCGCCGTGCCGGAGACCTTCACCGGTGCTGCCGGGTTGAGATAGTCGACCTGCCACAGTTCGACGACGGTCGCGCCAGCTTCGGTGGCCGGATACACCACCTTCGTGCTGCCTGGCACCAAGTTGTAGGTCATCCCGCCGAAAGTCGTGAGATCCAGCACGCCCCCGGTCGCCGCGGTGGGCGTGCCGCTGAGCTTGACCGCCACGCCTGGATTCACGAACTCCGTGGCATAGAGCTCCGTGAACCCGCTGGTGGTCTCGGTCAGGCTGTAGAGCACGCGGCTGCCGTCCGGGGTGAGCTGGAAACTGCGGATGGTCTGCCCGGTGACGAGCGCCGGGTTCAGGCGGAACCGATTGACGGGTTTCGCGACTTCGACCATGACCAGCTCGAAGATGCTCAAGGCGTTGAACTCGTTCGACAGATAGACAACATAGGCGTTGTCCAAGGTCAGCGCCGGCGCGATCACTGCACTGGTGCCCTGACCAGCGGGGAAGTCGGTGACCTGTGTGGCCACCCCGAGCCGGGTCAGGTCGACGACGAACAGGTTGCGCGCGTTCGACTCGTCACTGTCGTCAGCCAGCAGCACAGCAGTCGTGCGATCGGACGATATCGAATAGTTCTCGACCGTGGACTCGGTGATGTTGGGGCCGTCAGTGATCCTGAGGTACTGGTTGACCGAGAGGCCCACTTCGGGATGGGTCGTGTCCAACAGGTAGAGCTGCCGGGTGAAGTAGTCCTCGAAGTTCGAGAAATAGAGGAATCGCAGGCTCGGTCCGACCGTGATGTAGGCGCTCTCGATCGCCTCGTTGCCGGACGCGTCGCTGATTGTCACCGTGAACGAATCACCGCCGGTGAAGCCGGTGTTCGGCGTGTAATCGATGGTGTAGTCCAGGTTCAGCGTCGCGGTGCCGTTGCTCGGCGTGCCGATCGCGATCACCGTCAGCGCTTCGGCGTTCGGGTCGTGGTCGTTGACGAGCGGCGCGAGCGTCACCGGCGTGTTGATCGGCGTCTGCGCGTAATCCTTGCGCGCCACCGGCGGGTCGATCGGGATGGCGATCTCCTTCGGACAACCGACCAGGAGCAGGGACGAAATTATCGCGACGATGACGCTTCGCAGGTACATGTGTTGGTTCGACTCTTGCGGCAGTTAAAAAGGACGAGCCGGCGGCCGCGTGGCCGCCGGCTCTGGTTGAGAGTGTGGCGGTCAGCTCTTGCCGAGCATGCCGGCCTTGAGGTCGTCGCTCGGCGGCTTCGGCCCGAGCCAGATGCGCAGCACGGCCTTGGCGAAATCATCGCCCTCGACGCTGCCGCGTGCCTTGCCGCCGATGGTCACGGTCGCACCGTTCGCCAGGTCGACCTCGACGACGTCGCCTTCCTTGACGTCGGTGAACAGCGCGTTGAAGCGGTCGATTCGGGCCTTGAGCTTGGTCACGTCGGCCGGCGCGTTGTTGTTGGCGAAGCCCTCGGTCCAGGCGTCGCGCAGCTTCTCGGCGTCGACGTCGCGCATGAAGCGCATCGTGACCTTGGCGGTGCCGGCGGCGAGCGCGGCATCAGCGGTGCTGGTCTTGCTCGGCAGGTACAGCGCGCCGACGTAGACCTTGAAGATCGCTTTCTTGCGCATGCCGAGGCCGTTGAGCACGAGCTTCTGCCCGGCCACCGTCGCGGTGTCGGGGACGTTGACGTCGGCCAGGGTCGCAGCGCCAGCGGCGGCAGCGAAGGCGAGCGTGGGGACGAGGGCGAGGATGCGCATGGAGTTCACCTCAGGGTGGCGGGGCTTGGTAGATGGCTTGGTTCAGGTGCCGATCGAGGAACGTGAGCGTCTTCTGCCACGCGTCCTCGGCCGGGACCTGGCGGTAGTTCTTGCCGGACGGATTCGCGAACGCATGGCCGGCGCCGTCGTACACCAAAACCTCGGCTTCCTTGCCGAGCTGGTGCAGGTTCTTCTCGAACTCGCGGACGCCGGCGACCGGGATGCTCTCGTCGGCGCCGCCGAAGATCCCGAGGATCGGCATCTTGAGCGTTTCCAGCACCTTCGGGTCGTTGTCGATGTGGCCGTAATAGATGACGGTCGCCGCGATCTTGTCCGGGAACATCGTCGCGGTGCGGAACGACAGCGCGCCGCCGAAGCACCAACCGAGGGTGGCGACGCTCGACGCCGGCGTCTCCTTCTCCATGTAGGTCAGCGCGGCGCGGATGTTCGACGCCAGTGCTTCCTCGTCGGCGAAGGCCTTGCCGACCAGCGCCTTGGCCTGTTCCGGCGTGGTCGCAACCTCGCCACCGAACATGTCGAGCGCGAGCACCACGTAGCCTTGGCCCGCGAGGCGATCGGCCATCGTCTTCACGTTGTCGTTCAAGCCCCACCACTCGTGGAACACCATGATCGCGGGCAGCGCACCATGCGCCTCCACCGGATAGGCGAGGTGGCCGGTGACCGGCCGCCCCTTGACCGTGCCGTACACGACCTCCTGCGTCGCAACCTCGAGCGCGGGACGCTCGGCGGTGGCGAGCGTCGGGCTCGGCGCATCGTCTTTGTGGGCCTGCGCCATCTGCTCGGTGTACGCCTGGTCCTTGTCGGCGCCCTGTTGGCAGGCGACGACGCACGCAGCGAGGACGAGGACGGCGATCAGACGGGTCACGGGGTACCGATGGGATCGACCCGGGGGCGGGTTCGGGGCGCGTAGTGTACGCCGGCCTACCTGAACGCCGCACAACGCTGGCCCCGCTGCGGCCCGCGGCCCACAATCCGGGCAATGGGACCGAGCGGCCGTATAGACCTCCATTGCCACAGCACCGCCTCCGACGGCGCGCTGGCGCCGACCGCGCTGGTCGAGGCCGCACAGGCCGCGGGCGTGGGCATGCTGGCGCTTACCGATCACGACACTGTCGCCGGTCTCGCCGAAGCGCGCAGCGCCGCCATCGCTGCCGGCATCGACCTCATCGATGGCGTTGAGCTCTCCGCAGTCTGGAACGGCACCACCTTGCATGTGCTCGGGCTCGGCATCGACCCGCGCTCGCCGGCGTTCGTCGCGGCGCTCGCCGAGCAGAAGCGCGCGCGCCAGACACGCGCCGACCAGATCTCGGCCAAGCTCAGCACGCTCGGCCATGCGGACGCAGTAGCCCACGCGCGCGCCGCCGAGGTCGCGCCGGGACGCGTCGCCTACGGTGGCGCGCTAACCCGCACCCACTTCGCCCAAGCACTGGTCGCGACCGGAGCGGCCGCCGACTTCGGCGAGGCCTTCGACCGCTACCTCGGTCGTGGCCGACCGGGCTACGTGAAAGGCGTCTGGTGTTCGCTCGACGCGGCCTGCGACCTCATCAGCAAAGCCGGTGGCCACGCCTCGCTCGCGCATCCGCTGCGCTACAAACTGTCGGGTGGCGCGCTGCGTCGGCTGATCGATTCGTTCCGTGCCGCGGGTGGCGCGGCGCTCGAGGTCGTGAGCGGTCGCGCGCCGCCGCACCAGGTCGAAGCACTTGCGGCGCATGCGCGGCGCGCCAACCTGGCCGCGACCGCCGGCTCGGACTTCCACGCGCCCGGCGCGCGCTGGGCGATGCTCGGCCAGTTGAGCGCGATGCCGGACGGCGTCGAGGATCTCGCGTTGCGCCTCGGTGCTCGCGCCGTCGGAGTTGCGCAGTGATGCAGCGCAGCGATGCTGAGCTCGCGTCCGTGCGGCGCCGCCTGGTCGAGCTCAAGCTCGAGCATCACGACCTCGACCTGTCGATCAACCGCCTGGCCGACGACCCGCATGTGGACGAGCTCGCGCTCAAGCGGATGAAGAAGCGCAAGCTGCAGTTGAAGGACATCATCGCCAAGCTGCAATCGGAGTTGATCCCGGACCTCGACGCCTAGAGGGAATAGGTATCAGAGTCGATTTGCTGGGGAAATCGACACTGATACCGATTGCCTCAAGGCGTCGTGGGGCGGGATCAACTCCGATTTCAGGGTGGGGATGTTTTGCATCAAATGCAGCTTGCGCTTCTTCATACGCGTGTGCG
>JANNEA010000156.1:0-23976 GCA_031388175.1 Gammaproteobacteria bacterium | reverse complement strand
GACGACGACTGTTGCCGCGGCGGTGACCTGATGGCGCTGGCGGCGGGCAAGCCGAGCAGCACGGCGGCGCGCGGCACGCTGCGGCGTGCGCTGCGCGGCGCGCTCGACCAGGCGCTCGGTTCGCGGCCGCTGCGCAGCCGGGCGGTGGCGCGGGCCTTGCGGCGCGGACCGAAGGTCGGCGAAGGCGCGGCATGAGCGGCACGGCGCCACGTCCGCTCGCGCTCGGCGTGAACATCGATCACGTCGCCACGCTGCGCCAGGCGCGTGGGGTCGCCTACCCGGATCCGGTTGAAGCTGCGCTCGTTGCTGAGGCGAACGGCGCCGACAGCATCACCGTCCACCTGCGCGAGGACCGCCGCCACATCCAGGACCACGACGTGCACCGCTTGCGCGAGCGCATCGCGACCCACCTCAACCTCGAGATGGCGGTGACGCCGCTGATGCTCGAGTTCTGCATCGCGGTAGCGCCGCGCGATTGCTGCCTGGTGCCGGAACGCAGGCGGGAGGTGACCACCGAGGGCGGTCTCGACGTCGCCGGTCAGCGCGACGCAGTGCGCGCCGCCTGCACCGCGCTCGCCGCCGGCGGGGTGCGGGTCGCGCTGTTCGTCGATCCGGACCCGCGCCAGATCGAGGCGGCGGTGGAGGTCGGCGCGCCCGTGGTCGAGCTCAACACCGGGGCCTACGCGGAGCGCAGCGGGGGCGCCGCCGCCGGCGAACTCGCACGTCTGCACGCAGCGGCACGCCAGGCCCTGGCGGCGGGACTTACGGTGCACGCCGGGCATGGCCTCAGCGTCGCGAACGTGGGGCCGGTGGCGGCGCTGGCCGAACTGGCGGAGCTCAACATCGGTCATGCGATCGTCGCGCGCGCGGTGTTCGTGGGGCTCGGGCCCGCGGTGGCCGAGATGAAGCGGGCGCTGGCCGAGGCGCGCGGCACATGATCTACGGCATCGGCACCGACCTCTGCGAGGTGGCGCGCATCCGCGCCTCGGTCGAACGCTTCGGCCCCAGGTTCGCCAAGCGCATCCTGATGGCGCAGGAGCTCGCGCAGTTCCCGCGTGCGCGCGACCCGATCCGTTTCCTCGCGATGCGTTTCGCCGCGAAGGAGGCAATAGTGAAGGCGATGGGCACCGGGTTCCGCCAGGGCGTGTGGTTGCGCGACGTCGGCATGGTGCAGGAGCCTTCCGGCCGGCCGGTGCCGGTCTTCTCGCCGCGCATCCGCGCCTGGCTCGACGAGCGCGGCGCGGGCGAAGGCCACGTGACGCTGTCCGACGAGGCCGGCATGGTGGTCGCGGTCGCCGTACTGCTGCTGCGTGCTCCTTCCAAGGAGACTGCGCGATGACGCTGCTCGCCTTCGACATCGAGACGATCCCGGACGTCGCTGCCGGTCGGCGTCTGTATGGGCTCGACGGGCTCGACGACGCCGCGGTGGCCGAGGCGATGTTCCAGCGCCGGCGCCAGCAGAACGGCAACGATTTCCTCCAACACCACTTGCATCGGGTCGCGTCGATCGCCTGTGCACTGCGCACGCCGGAGGGCTTCAAGCTCTGGAGCATCGGCGATCCGGACGCGAGCGAGGCCGAACTGGTGCAGCGCTTCTTCGATGGCATCGAACGCTACAGTCCCGACCTCGTGTCCTGGAACGGCAAGGGCTTCGACCTGCCAGTGCTGAACTACCGCGCGCTGTTCAACGGCGTGCGCGCCCCTCGCTACTGGGAGATGGGCGAGAGCGACCGCGAGTTCAAATGGAACAACTACCTCAACAAGTACCACTGGCGGCATCTCGACCTGATGGATGCGCTGTCCGGTTTCGAGCCGCGCGCGCGCGCCTCGCTCGATGATGTCGCGCAGCTCTGCGGCCTGCCGGGCAAGCTGGGGCTAGGCGGGGCCAGGGTCTGGGACGCGGTCAAGGCGGGCGAGCTCGGCAAGGTGCGCGACTACTGCGAGTGCGATGCGCTCAACACCTACCTGATTGCGCTGCGCTTCGAGGTGCTGCGCGGCGTGATGAGCACAGCTGAGTTGGTGGCCGAGCATCTGGTGGTGCGCGAGGCGCTGGTCCGTGATGGTCGCGCGCACCTGACCGAGTTCGTCGCCGCCTGGGACTCGGCGCAGCTGGAGAAGGGTGGATGAGCGCGCTGCCGCAACCGGCACTCGAGCTCGAGGTCACTGCGCTGGCCCACGACGGTCGCGGCATCGCGCGCGACGAGGGCAAGACCGTGTTCATTGAGGGCGCGCTGCCGGGCGAGCGTGTCACGCTGCGCCAGCGTCATCGCGGCGGCGACTTCGATGAAGCGCGGCTGGACACCCTGTTGCGCGCCTCACCCGATCGGGTCGAGCCGCGTTGCGCGCACTACGAGGTCTGCGGCGGCTGCGCGTTGCAGCACATGGACGCCGCCGCGCAGCTTGCGGCCAAGCAGCTGAGCGTGCTCGAGGCGCTCAGCCGGCTCGGCAAGGTGGAGCCTGACCGCGTGCTGGCACCGTTGGCCGGGCCGGCCTGGGGTTACCGTCGGCGCGCACGGCTTGGTGCGCGTCTGGTGCGCAAGAAGGGCCGGGTGATGGTCGGCTTCCGTGAGCGACGCGGCCGCTACATCGCCGACCTCGAGCGCTGCGAGGTGCTCGACCCGCGTGCTGGCAGCCTGCTGCGCCCGCTCGGCGAACTGCTGAGCACGCTCTCGATCCCGGACAAGTTGCCGCAGATCGAGGTGGCCGGCGCCGATGACGTGATGGTGCTGGTGTTGCGCATCCTGGCGCCCCTGACCGACGCCGATCGTGCTGCGCTGCGCGCATTCGCGTTGGCGCATGGCATCGAGTGGTGGATCCAGCCGGGGGGCGAAGCGAGCGCTGCGCCGCTCGATCCACCGGGTGCAGCGCTGCGCTATCGCCTTGCTGGAGAACACCCCGGCCACGCCGCCGACATCGAGTTCCGCCCGACCGATTTCATCCAGGTGAACGGCGCGCTGAACGCCGTGATGGTCGATCAGGCGCTCGAGTTGCTGCAGCCGGCGCCCGAGCAGCCGGTCCTCGACCTGTTCTGCGGCCTCGGCAACTTCACCCTGCCGATCGCGCGGCGCGGCGCACGCGTCACCGGCGTCGAGGGGTCGCCCGAACTTGTGCAACGCGCGCGCGACAATGCGCTGCGTCAGGGCATCGCCGCCGAGTTCCACGTCGCCGATCTGTTCCAACCGCTCGACCTGTATCCCTGGGCGCGCGAGCGCTACGACGCGCTGCTGCTCGATCCGCCGCGCGCCGGCGCGCGCGAAGCGATCGCCCATGTGCCACGCTGGCGGCCGCAACGAATCGTCTACGTCTCCTGCCATCCCGCCACGCTCGCGCGCGATGCCGGTCTGCTGGTGCATGAGCACGGCTACCGCTTGGCGGCCGCCGGCGCGATGGACATGTTTCCGCAGACCGCACACGTCGAGGCAATGGCCCTCTTCGAGAGGCGCTGAGATGGGCACCGAGATCGAACGGAAGTTCCTGGTGGTCGGCGAAGCCTGGCGTGCCGTGGCCGCCAAGCGCATCGCGATGCGCCAGGGATACCTGACCCGCGATGGCCGCAGCTCCGTGCGGGTGCGAATCACCGATGCCGAGGCGCGCCTCAACCTCAAGGCCGCCGTGGTGGGCACCACGCGCCTCGAGTACGACTGGCCGATCGGGCGGGCCGAGGCCGAGGAGATCCTGGAACAGTTGTGCCTGCGACCGTTGATAGAGAAGGTCCGTCATATCGTCGAGGTTGGGGGCCGGCAGTGGGAGGTGGACGAGTTCCTCGGCGACAACGCCGGCCTCGTCGTCGCTGAGCTCGAGCTGATGGCGGCGGACGAGGAGTTCGAACGACCGTCATGGCTTGGTCGCGAGGTCACGCTGGAACAGCGCTATTACAACCAGGCACTGGCGCTGAGGGCGTTCCGGGAGTGGACCCCGCTCGAGCGGGACAGCGGCTGATGCGCGGCGTGCACATCGACATCGACCTCGGCGCGCAGCGACTGCGGCTGCGTGACGGGGTGCGCACGCTCGCGGAGTTCCCGGTATCGACTGCGGCCAACGGCGCCGGCGAGCAGCGCGACAGCTATTGCACGCCGCGCGGGCGCCACGTGGTGCGGGCCAAGATCGGCGCGGGCGCGCCGCTGCACACTGTGTTCGTCAGTCGGCGTCCGACCGGTGAGGTCTGGAGCCCGGCGCTCGCGGCGGCCCAACCGGAACGCGACTGGATCCTCACCCGCATCCTCTGGCTCTCCGGCCGCGAGCTCGGCCGCAACCGCCTGGGTGCAGTCGACACGATGCGGCGCTTCATCTACATCCACGGCGCGCCCAGCGATGTCCCGCTCGGCGTGCCGGGCTCGCACGGCTGCATCCGCATGCGCGGTGCCGATATGATCGCGCTGTTCGACGCCGTGCCGCTCGGCACGCCCGTCGACATCAGGCAGGGCTGATGCTCGGCCCGCTGATGATCGACGTCGCAGGCCTGGCGCTCGATGCCGAGGATCGCGAACTGCTGCGCCATCCGGCGGTCGGCGGCCTGATCCTGTTCACCCGCAACTACGCCGAACCGGCGCAGGTCGAAGCGCTGGTGCGCGAGGCGCATGCGTTGCGCGAACCGCGGCTGCTGGTCGCGGTCGACCATGAGGGGGGCAGGGTGCAACGCTTCCGCGCCGGCTTCAGCCGCGTGCCGCCGATGCGCTCCTTCGGCAAGGCCTGGCACGAGGACCCGCGCGAGGCGCTGCGCAAGGCTGAGCTCGCCGGCTGGTTGATCGGTGTTGAGCTGCGCGCGGTCGGCATCGATCTCGCCTTTGCGCCGGTGCTCGACCTCGACTTCGCACTGAGCTCGGTCATCGGCGATCGTGCCTTCCATCGCGATCCCGACGCAGTCGCGCGGCTGGGGGCGGCGCTCGCCAGCGGACTCAGGCGCGCGGGGATGGCAGCCACCGGCAAGCATTTCCCCGGACACGGCGGCATCGCCGCCGATTCGCATCTGGAGCTGCCGGTCGATCCAAGACCGCGCGCCGACCTCGACGCTGCTGACCTCGTGCCGTTCCGGCGCCTGATCGAAGGCGGTCTGCCGTCGGTGATGATGGCGCACGTGGTCTATCCGGCGGTCGACGCGCTGCCCGCCAGCTTCTCGCCGCGCTGGATCCAAGACGTGTTGCGCGGTGCCCTGGATTTCCGCGGCGCGGTGTTCTGCGACGACCTCTCGATGCTGGGCGCGGCGCTGATCGGCGATCACGCCGCGCGGGCGGAGGCCGCGCTCGCCGCCGGTTGCGACATGCTGCCGATCTGCAACGACCACGCCGCGACGGTGCGGGTGCTCGACGCGCTCCGGCCAACGCCAGATCCGGCACGGCAGCTGCGCCTCACGCGCCTCCACGGTCACGGCGTCGCGCTGGATCGTGCCACGCTGCTGGCGAGCGCAGGCTGGCGCGAGGCCAGCGCGGCGGTGGCACGGACCGAGCGCGAGCCCGGCCTTGAGCTCGAGGGCTGAGCATGCAACCCACTCCTGAACAGGTGCTGGCGCGCTCCGAACTGCTGCACGACACGGCCGCGGTAGCCGCCGCCTACGACCGCATGGCTGCGGCGATCACCGCCAGGCTCGCCGACCGTGAGCCGGTCGTGCTCGGGATGATGCTCGGGGGGCTCATGGCGACCGCCGAACTCGCCAAGCGTCTCAGGTTCCCGTTGCATCTCGACTACTTGCACGCGACGCGCTACCGCGGGGGCACCCACGGCGCCGAGCTGCATTGGGTCGCGCGACCCGCAGCCGCGCTCGCCGGCCGCAGTGTGCTGCTGGTCGACGACATCCTCGACGAGGGTGTGACGCTGGCCGCAGTGATCGAAGCCTGCCAACGCCAGGGTGCGCGCGAAGTGCTGAGCGCGGTGCTGGTGCAGAAGCGCCACGGGCGCACGCTGGCCGGAGTGAGCGCGGATTTCATCGGGCTCGAAGTACCGAATCGCTACGTGTTCGGTTGCGGCATGGATTGGCACGAGCGCTTCCGCAACTTGCCTGAACTGCGGGCGCTCGCGCCGGAGGATGAGTGATGGACGTCGGCATCATCGGCGGCACCGGCCTCACTGAGCTCACGGGACTCGAGATCCTGCGACGCGAAATGGTGACCACTCCCCACGGTGCGCCCAGCGGGCCGCTCACCTTCGGCCGCCTGCACGGCCGCGAGGTCGTGTTCCTGGCGCGCCATGGCTACGACCACACCATCCCGCCGCATCGCGTGAACTACCGCGCGAACCTGTTCGCACTGCGAGCCGCTGGCGTGAGCCGCGTGCTCGCGGTGGCCGCGGTAGGCGGCATCCATGCCGCACTCAGCCCGGGCCGGCTGGCGTTCCCGCACCAGATCATCGACTACACCTGGGGCCGCGCCCACACGCTGTTCGATGAACCAGGCGCGCCGGTGACGCACGTGGATTTCACCGAGCCCTACGCCGAGGACCTGCGGCAGCGTCTGATCGCCGCGGCGGCGGCGGGACGCATCGATGCTGAGCTGCGCGGCGTGTACGGCGCGGCGCAGGGGCCACGGCTGGAGAGCGCGGCCGAGATTGACCGCATGGAGCGCGACGGCTGCACGATGGTCGGGATGACCGGCATGCCGGAGGCGGGGCTCGCCCGCGAGCTCGATCTGGCCTATGCCTGTTGTGCGGTGGTGGCGAACCGCGCCGCCGGTCGCGGTGGTGTCGACATCCACGCCGAGATCGAGCAGCACTTGCGCACCGGGATGGCGCGGGTCAAGCACCTGCTCGAGTTGCTGTTGCCCGCGTTGTAGCACCCCTACGGGTGCGACGAAATGTCGAACGCTGACTAGCGCCTCGCGGCCGCTGCCTCGAACCCGGCTTGCCACCTTGCCCAGTTCGGCACGCGTCCAGCCCGCGTGCGCATCACGGCGTCGTAGGTCGCACGGCGCTCGGCCTCGGTCGGCTCCCACTGCGGTACCTGTTTCGCCACCACTTGGTCCGAGAGCACGGCGCTGCTGGTCAACTGACCGACTGGCATGACGTAGATGTCGGTGCGGTTGGTGGTGCCCGCGTTGTTGGTCTGGGAAAAGAAGGGCAGGAAGGAGGTGCCGCTATTCGTCAGCCCCATGTAGTCGCCGATGAACATCCCGCGTGCGACGGGCGCGAGCCTGAGGTCGAAGGGCTGGCTGACGCGAGTCTCATTCCAAGAGACGCCGTCGGCTGAGGTCACCAGCCAATGCGCGACGCCGAGCTGCTGGTCGCCCGCCGAGTCATCACGCATGTCGAGGTGGGTCACGCCGATGCGGCCATCGTTGCGCACGGTGACGGTGGGCGTGAACGCTTGCACGCCGGTCATGCGGTTGACGATGACGGCCGGCGTCCAGCTCGTGCCCTGGTTGGAGGAACGACGCAGCAGCACGCCGTCGCGCGTGGTGCCGGTCGCGCGGCGGTCCTGCCAGGCCACGACGAGCTCGCCGCTCGGGCCGACCGCGATGCTGCCGAGGCCTGAGCCATCGCGGATTGCATTGCCGTTGCCGGGGTCGCTGGCACCGACGACCAGGACCTGGTCGATCGGCAGCGGCGCGGTGAAGGTCGCGCCGTGGTCGGTCGAGCGCATCAGGCGCAGGTTGGTAGTGGTGCCACCGGTGATCTCGGTGAAGAACACGTAGACCGTGCCATCGGGGGCGACGATCGGCGTGACGTTGAGCGTCTGGTTGCCGACGCCGGGGTCGTAGATCACGCTGGCCGTCGACCAAGTCACGCCGCCATCGATGGTGCGGGAGAACATGGCGGGGCCACGATTATCCGAGGTGAGACGGTCCCAGGCGGCATAGGCGTAGAGCGCGTTGCCGCGGTCGGCAGCGATCGCCTCCTTGTCGTTGAAGTTGGCCGCGCCGTCCGCGATTAGGGTCGCGGCGGCACCCCAAGTAGTGCCTCCGTCGAGCGAACGGTACACGAGCACGGCGTTGTCGCCACTGCCGACCGAATCGAAGGCGAGGGCGATCGCATAGGCGCGACCATCGGCAGCGTAGGTCACCCAGGGATCCGAGGCGCGCTCATAGGCGCCACCGGCGCAGGCTGTGGCAGGCAAGGCCTGGCGCGCCCAGGTCAGGCCGCCGTCGTTGGAGACCGCGGTCACCAGGCCGCGCGCGCCACCGTTGGAGAAACGGTCCTGTTGCCAGGCGCCGAGCAGGTGGCTGGGGTTGGTCGGGTCCACGTCCACGAAGGGCTCGACCTCAGCGTCGATGTAGAGCGTCGCGCCGCCGAGCGGCGTGCAGTTCGCGGCGAAGGGTGTCGCGCCGGAGGCTTTCACCAGCGGCGGTCCTGGCGGCGGCAAGGGCACACTGCTCGCGGCGCTGCCGCCGCCACAGGCGCTTACCAGGGCTGTGATCAGCGCCGCAAGCGCGAAACAGATCGCTCGACCGAGGGTCATGGCGTGCGTGCTCCGGCCGCTGGGTGCGCGCCGGGTGCGGCGCGCGGCGTGATCAGCGCGACCGCGCCGAACAGTGGATGGTCGAAGTAATGCAGCTCTTTGCTGCGCATCCGGCGGGTCTCGGTCAGGCGGAAGCCACCGAAGGTCGTGCCCTCGGGACTTGCCGTGGGATTGGCGGGCAGGTCGGCGGGCAGCAGCACGAGGTCGAGCGTGAGGTAGAGGTAGCGTTGCAAGCTCAGAGTCGCCGTGCCGTCGAGCGGGATGCGCAGCGGCGGCAGTGCGGGGACTGGTGGCAGCGCTGCGACGGTGGTGGCTGTGACAGCGCCGAACGGCGGCGCGACCGGTTCGCTCGCCGCCAGCGCCGGGTCTGGTTCCGGTGCTGCAGGCGAGGCGATGCGCACCAGGGGCGCAGCACCACGCTCGAACGGCGGTTGCAGCCAGGCGATATAGGCCAGCGGTTCGAAGCGCGATGACTTCTTGAGCGCATCCCATTCCTTGACCATCCGCGACTTCTCAGCCGGCAAGGCCATGAACGGGATCGCATCGTTGGCAGTCGGCTCAAGCTCGAGTGCGGTATCGACCGCCGGGCGTCCGGGCGCATCGGGCCAGGTCTCGGTCGCGGCCTGATCCGGCCCGGTCTGGCGGAACACGATCAGCTCGACCTCGAACCAGTCGGGTGGTGGGGCATCCGCCGCGGGTGCTGCGCCTGGTGTCGGTGCGGGCGCCGCACTGCCGAGCGCCGCGGCGAACGCGAGGATGAGGCAGGCGAGCGGGCAGAGCGACCGGAACATGGCGCCAGTGTAACGGCTCAGCCGCCGAGCTGGCGCAGCGCCGTCTCGATCGCGGCGAAGCGCGCGGCAGGGTCGTGCAGCGTGAGCTTGAAGCGCAGCCGGTCGCGGCCCTCGAAGCGCCAGACTTTGGGGTCGCCCTGCACCAGCGCGATCGCGCGCCGCGGGTCCACTTTTGTGTCGCTGCCGAACTCGAAGCGGCCACCGAGGCTGCCCGCCTCGATCTTCCGGATCCCCAACGGCGAGGCCGCGATGCGCAACTCGGCGATGCGGAACAGCGATTGGGTCGGTGGCGGCAACGGACCGCAACGGTCGACCAGCTCCTCCTTGAGCGCGGTGAGCGCGGCCGGGTCGGCGGCGCTGGCGATGCGCTTGTACAGCACCAAGCGCGCGTGGACATCGGGCAGGTAGTCGTTGGGCAACAGTGCCGGCAGGCGCAGGTCGATCTCGGTGCCGCGGCGTGGGTCGGACTCGAGGTCGGGGATCTCGCCACGCTTCAGCGCCGCGACCGCGCGCTCCAGCAGGTCGGCGTAGAGCGCGAAGCCGACCTCGTGGATGTTGCCGCTCTGGTCCTCACCGAGCAGCTCGCCGGCACCGCGGATCTCAAGATCGTGGGTGGCGAGCGTGAAGCCAGCACCGAGGTCCTCGAGCGACTCGATTGCCTCGAGCCGCAGCACCGCCTCGGTCGGCAGCGCGTCGCGCGGCGGCGTGACCAGGTAGCACCAGGCGCGGTGATGCGAGCGACCGACGCGACCGCGCAGCTGGTGCAGCTGCGCCAGCCCCAGTCGGTCAGCCCGGTCGATGATCATCGTGTTCGCGGTCGGTACGTCGATGCCGCTCTCGATGATCGTGGTGCAGAGCAGCAGGTCGAAACGCCGATGGTGGAAGTCGAGCATGATCTGCTCGAGTTCGACCTCCCGCATCTGGCCGTGGGCCACGCGCAGCGTCGCCTCGGGAACGAGTTGGCGCAGCGCGTCAGCAGTGCGCTCGATGGTCTCGACATGGTTGTGGACGAAGTAGACCTGCCCGCCGCGGCGGACCTCGCGCAGCACGGCCTCGCGCAGCAGCGGCCCGTCCCATTCGGTGAGGAAGGTCTTGACCGCCAGCCGCTCGGCCGGCGGGGTCGCGATCAGCGACAACTCGCGGATCCCGGCCAGCGCCATGCTCAAGGTGCGCGGGATCGGGGTCGCAGTGAGCGTGAGCACATGGACCTCGGCGCGCAGCGCCTTGAACCGCTCCTTGTGACGTACGCCGAAGCGATGCTCCTCGTCGATGATGACCAGCCCGAGGTCCTTGAACTTGACCCGCTTGCCCAGCAGCGCGTGGGTGCCGATCACGATGTCGACCGTGCCCGCAGTGATGCCGGCGATGGTCGCGGTGGTGGCACGGGCCGAGTTGAAGCGCGACAGCACGCCGACCTGGATCGGCCAGTCGGCGAAGCGGTCGCGGAAGGTCTGGGCGTGCTGCTGGGCGAGCAGCGTGGTCGGCACCAGTACCGCGACCTGGCGGCCGGCTTGTACTGCGGTGAACGCGGCGCGCAGCGCCACTTCGGTCTTGCCGAAGCCGACGTCGCCGCAGACCACGCGGTCCATCGGCGTCTCGCTCGCCAGGTCCTTGAGCACCGCATCGATCGTGCTCTGCTGATCGGGCGTGAGGTCGAAGGGGAAGTCGGCGGCGAAGCGATCCAGCTCGAGCACGGGTGCTCGCAGCGGCGCGGCACGGTTGGCGGCGCGACGGGCATATACCTCGAGCAGCTCGGCGGCCGCATCGTGCGCCTGCTCGGCGGCGCGTTTGCGCGCCTTCGGCCATTCCTCGCCACCAAGCTTGTGCAGCGGCGCGGCGTCGCCACCGGCACCGGTGTAGCGCTGGATCAGGTGCAGCGAGGCGACCGGCACGAACAGCTTGTCGCCACCGGCGTACTCGATGGTCAGGTACTCGGTCGGCGCGCCATCGTGCTCGAACACGGTCAGGCCGCGGTAGCGACCGATGCCGTGGTCGAGGTGCACGACCGGCGCGCCTTCGTTGAGGTCGGTGAGGTCGCGCAGCACCGCTTCGGGATCGCGGGCGCGACGACGCGAGCGCTGGCGCACGCGTTCGCCGAACAGCTGCGCTTCGGCGACCAGGCTCAGACCCGCGCTGGGCAGGTGGATGCCCTGGGCCAGCGGACCGACGCAGATGCCGAGCGCGACCGAGCCCTGCTCGAACTCGTGCCAGCCGGCGACGAGCACAGGCGGGCGCTCGCGGCGCCGCAACAGGTCGAGCAGCGTCTCGCGTCGGCCCGGGCTCTCGGCGACCAGCAGGATGCGGCCGGAGAAGCCGTCGATGAACGCGACCAGCGCGGCCGCGTTGTCGTCGCGCCGCGGGTCGAGCATCAGCGGCGGTGGCTGGCTGCTGCCGAGGTTCGCAGCGGCGGCGGCGGAAGGCAGATGCTCGAAGCTGTCGAGCACGAGCCGCGGGGCCGCGTCGAGTCGCGCGAGCAACTCGCTCGCGGGCACGCAGCACTCCTCAGGCAGAAGCAGCGGCCGTTCGATGTCGTGACGCAGCTGTTCGTGACGCGCGCCGGTCTCGTCCCAGGCGGCGGCGAGCGCTGCGCGTGCCCCAGGCAGCTCCGCGACCATGGCGCCATCCGGAAGGTGGTCGAGCAGGCTGCTGGTCGTCTCGAAGAACAGCGGCAGCCAGCTTTCGATGCCGCCGGGAGAGCGACTCTCGCTGACCGCCTGGTAGACCGGAGCGCGGCTCGGATCGCCCTCGAAGCGCGCTCGCCAGCGGCGGCGGAACTCACGCACCGAGGCCTCGTCGAGCGGGCATTCGCGCGCCGGCAACAGGTCGATCGCGTCGCAACGACCGGTGGTCAGCTGCGTGTCCGGATCGAAGCGCCGCAGCGATTCGACCTCGTCGTCGAACAGGTCGATGCGCAGCGGTTCGTCGCTGCCCATCGGGAACAGGTCGAGCACCGCGCCGCGCACCGCGTATTCGCCGTGCTCGAGCACCTGCCCCACGGCGCGATAGCCGGCGCGCTCCAGCCGGGCCCGGAACGCACCGAGGTCGATGCGCTCGCCGACCTTCAGGTGGAAGGCATGGGCCTCGAGGTGCTTGCGCGGCGGCAGCCGGGGCAACAGCGTGCGCGCCGCGACCACCGCCACGCCGCGCGCGAGCGCGGGCAGGGCGGCGAGCGTCGCCAAGCGCTCCGAGACGATGTCCTGGTGCGGCGAGAAGGCGTCGTAGGCGAGCGCCTCCCAATCGGGGAAGCTCCGCACCGGCAGCCCGGTGCCGGCGAGCAGGAAGGCAAGCTCGGCGGCGAGCTGCTCGGCGGAACGCACGTCGGCGCAGATGCAGAGCAGTGGCTGGGCCGCGCGCTCAGCCGCGGCGGCGAGCGCGAGGCTCGCCGCGCTGCCGTAGAGCTGACCCCAATGCTTTACGTCACCGGCCGCGGTGGGCAGTGGTGGCGTGAGGATCGGCGCAGGTGAGGTGACGGGAAGGGCGGGGTCCATCTTCGTTCTTGAAGTGCGATCCGGCGTGCAGTCCGGCGCGCGAGGCGGCGCTATCATACGCGCCCCGCCCGGCACCCTTGCCGCGCCAAAGTCACGTGAGCCCATGGATCCCACGCGCTTCGACCCCAACGGACCTGCCGACGCGGACGCCGGCATCTTCGGTCTGCCGTTCAGCGAAGCCGAGTCGGCGTTGGTGCTGATCCCGGTGCCCTGGGATGCGACCACATCCTATCGGCCCGGTACGGCGCGCGGACCGGCGGCGGTGCTCGCGGCGAGCCCGCAGCTCGACCTCTACGACCTCGAGCTCGAGGATCCCTGGGCGCCCGGCATCCATCTGCAGCCGATCGCCGCGGAGCTGATCGAGTGGAATGCGGCAGCACGCGCCGCCGCCTTGCCTGTGATCGAGGGCAGTTCGCGCGACGTCGCGCTGGTCGATGCGCTCAGCGAACGCATGGTGGCGAAGGTCCACGCGGAGTCTGCCAGGCTGCTCGCGGCCGGCAAGACGCCCGCGGTGCTCGGTGGCGATCACTCGACGCCGCTCGGCAACATCGTCGCGCTCGGCGAGCGACACCCTGAGTTCGGAATCCTGCACCTCGACGCGCACCACGACCTGCGCCATGCCTACCAGGGCTTCAAGCATTCGCACGCCTCGATCATGCACAACGTGCTCGAACGCGTGCCGACGATGAGTCGCTTGGTGCAGGTCGGCATCCGCGACTTCTGTCAGGAGGAGCACGACCTGGCGCGATCGATGCCTGAGCGCATCACGGTGCACTACGACCGCTGGCTCGCCGAAGCGCGCGCCGCAGGCAGGCCCTGGCGCGAGCAGATGAAGACGATCGTCGGCGCGCTGCCCGAGCTCGTCTACCTGTCGTTCGACATCGACGGCCTCGATCCGAAGCTCTGTCCGAACACCGGCACGCCGGTGCCTGGCGGCTTGCAGTTCGACGACGCCGCTCAGTTGGTGCGCGAGGTCGTGATCTCCGGCCGCCGCATCATCGGCTTCGACCTGGTCGAGGTCGCACCGGGTGCCGCTGACGAGTGGGATGCGAACGTCGCGATGCGCCTGCTGTACCGGATGGCGGCCTGGACGCTGGCTTCGCAGGGCCGCCTGCGACAGCGCGCGCGTTGATGCATCTCTTCCAGCCCTACGAGCTCGCGCTCGGCTTGCGCTACCTGCGGGCCAAGCGCCGCAACCACTTCATCTCGGTGATCGCCGCGATCTCGATGCTCGGCATCGCAGTCGGCGTGACCGCGTTGATCACGGTGCTGTCGGTGATGAACGGCTTCGAGACCGAGCTGCGGGCGCGGATCCTGAGCATGACCGCGCACGCGACCGTGGCGGCGCGCGATGGCGGACTCGAGGACTGGACCGGCGTGGTCCGCGCAGCGCAGGCCGAACCCGGCGTGCTCGGCGCCGCGCCCTACGTGCAGGGCGAGGCGATGGTCGGCAGCGGCAGCACGCTGAGCGGCGCGATGCTGCGCGGCGTGGACCCGGCGTTGGAACCTGCGGTATCCGAGGTCGGCGAGCGCATGGTGTTCGGCGCGATGACCGACCTCAAGCCTGGCGAGTACGGGATCGTGCTCGGATCGGAACTCGCCTATGCGCTCGGCGTCGGTCCCGGTGACCGGGTGCTGGTGCTGGTCTCGCAGGGTCGGCTGACGCCGGCCGGCTTCGTGCCGCGGACTCGGCGCTTCACCGTGACCGGCGTGTTCGAGGTCGGCATGTACGAGTACGACCGCTCGCTGGCGGTGGTGCACATCGTCGATGCGGCGAAGCTGCTGGCGCTCGGCGACGGGGTCAGCGGCGTGAGGCTCAAGCTGGCCGAAATGTTCGCGGCGCCGCGCATCGCCGCCGGGCTCGAACAGACGCTCGGCCCGGACCTGGTGGCCTCGGACTGGACCCGCCAGCACGTGAATTTCTTCCGCGCGATCCGCACCGAAAAGACTGTGATGTTCGTGATCCTGACGCTGATCGTCGCGGTCGCCGCGTTCAACATCATCTCGACGCTGGTGATGGTGGTGACCGAGAAGGAGGCCGACATCGCGATCCTGCGCACGCTCGGCGCGACGCCGCGCTCCATCATGGCGGTGTTCATGGTTCAGGGCACGCTGATCGGCCTGCTCGGCACGCTGCTCGGCGTGGCCGGCGGCATCGCGCTCGCGCTCAACGTCGAGACCATCGTGCCCTTCCTCGAGCAGCGTTTCGGCGTGGAGTTCCTGCCGGCCGACGTCTACTACATCAGTTCGCTGCCGTCCGAGCTGCACGGCTTGGACGTGCTGCGGATCGGCGCACTGTCGTTCTTCCTGTCGGTGCTCTCGACCGTGGTGCCGGCGCTGCGCGCATCGCGGGTCAGGCCAGTGGAGGCGCTGCGGCATGAGTGACGCCGCCGGCAACGCCGTGCTGTTGGCACGCGCGGTCGCCAAGCGCTACGAGGAGGGGCCGCTCTCGGTCGAAGTGCTGCGGCGTGTCGACCTCGCAATCCATGCCGGCGAGCGGCTCGCGATCGTGGGCGCCTCCGGTTCCGGCAAGAGCACGTTGTTGCACCTGCTCGGTGGTCTGGATGCGCCGAGCGAAGGCGCGGTGCTGCTCGACGGCGCGGACCTGGCGCGGTTGTCGGCTGCGGAGCAGGGCGCGCGGCGCAACGCCCGGCTCGGCTTCGTCTACCAGTTCCACCACCTGCTGCCTGAGCTCAGCGCGCTCGAGAACGTTGCGATGCCGTTGCTGATCCGCGGCCAGGACATCGTCGCGGCGGAGTCCGTCGCGGGCGCCCTGCTCGAACGGGTCGGTCTCGGCGCCAGGCTGCAGCACAAGCCGGGCGAGCTTTCGGGCGGCGAACGCCAACGCACCGCAGTGGCGCGTGCGTTGGTCACGCGGCCGGCGGTGGTGCTGGCCGATGAACCCACCGGCAACCTCGATGCGCGCAACGGCGCGCAGGTGCTGGCGCTGATGCTCGAGCTCAACCGCGAGCTCGGCACGGCCTTGCTGGTGGTGACGCACGACCAGGCCTTGGCGGCCAAGCTCGACCGCGTGCTCACGCTGCGCGACGGCGCCTTGGTCGGATAGTAGGGGTCGGCTAGAGGGTCGGCTAGGGCCTGATCGTCACGCCGGATGGCCCACGGCGGCGCGCGGCGAAACGCCGCCGCACCGACCACAACCAGAAGCCGTTGAGCGCGACGTAACCGATGACGGCGCTCGTGGTCGACATGACCAGCGCGCCGAGCAGGAATGCGCCACCGAGCTCGCGCAGCTCGCGCCATCCTGCGCGCAGCGCCTCGAGCGAGAGCATGTCGACCTCGCCGAGCGCCTGCGGCGATGGTGGTGGCAGCGTGCCTGGGCCCAGGATCAGGGCGCCGATCCAATGCGCGGCCAGCACGAACGGCACCGCGGTGAACGGGTTCGTGATCCAGGTGGTGGCCATCGCCACCAGCACGTTGACGCGCAGCCAGATGCACGAGAGGGCGGCGAAGATGCTCTGGCCAGGCACCGGCATGAACGCCCAGAACAGTCCGACCGCGAAGCCCCGCGCCACCCCGCGGCGATGCGGCACGATCAGCGCAGGATCATGCAGCAGGGCGCGGAACGGACGGAGCCAACGGCTCTCGAGCAGCGTGCGGTGCTCGGGCAGGAACTTCTTGATAACCTTGCGCGGCATAGGGGCGCCGCAAGGATAGCAAAGCCCCGCGCGCCGACCGGCGCGGAACGCAAGGACGCTGTTGATGGGCAAGGCCGCCCTGACCACACTCGCGCTGCTCGCAGGCATCCTCTGGTCGCCATCGGCGCCCCCACCTGTGGCGGCGCTGCTCGCACTGCCGCTGTTGGTGCTGGCGCTGCGTTGGCGTTGTTTGCGGCCGTTCGCGGCAGCGGCAGCGATCGCAGCCGTGGGGCTGCTGCGGTTGGATGGAGCGCTGGCGGCCAGAGTCGCAGCCGCGGATGACGGCGCCGTGCGCACCGTGGTCGGACGCATCGTCGGCCCGCCGGCACGCGACCCGCGCCGGGTCCGCTTCGAATTTGACGTGGAGCAGGGCGCACTCGCGGGCCGGCGTCTCCAGGTCAGCTGGTACGAGGCTCGTGAGCTTGGGGCAGGCGAACGCTGGGAGCTGACGCTCAAGTTGCGCCGGCCGCGCGCCGCGCTCAACCCTGGCGGCAACGATCTCGAGGCGCAATGGCTGGCGAACGGAATCGCTGGGCTGGGCACGGTTCGTGCGGGGAGGCGGCTGGCACCTGCCGGGCCCGGCATCGCTGCGGCACGCGGCGCGTTGGTCGAGCAGATCGCTGCTGCGTGCGCCGAACGAGGCGACGCCTGCGGCGTGGTCGCCGGGCTCGCGGTGGGTCAGACCCGCGCCATCAGCACCGCGACCTGGCGCGTGCTGCGTCGCACCGGCACCGTGCACCTGGTGGCGATCTCGGGGTTGCATGTGACGCTGCTCGGCGGGCTGGTCGCCTGGCTGGTCGCGACGGCGGGCGCACGCTGGTCGTGGTTGACGCGGCGGGTGCCGAGCGCTCTCGTCGGCGGTTGGTGCGGCGTCGCGGTCGCGAGCGGCTACGCCGCGCTCGCGGGGTTCTCCGTCCCGACCCGACGCACGCTCATCATGCTGGTGGTCTGCATGTTGGCCCGCAGCCTGCGGCGCCCGAACCACCCGTTCGCGGTCCTGGCCGCCGCGCTGCTGGTGGTGCTGGCGTTCGACCCGTTCGCGCTGCTGGCGCCAGGGTTCTGGTTGTCGTTCGCCGGCGTCGCCCTGCTGATGTACGCGGCTGACGAGCCGCATCCGCTGTGGGCGATGCTGCGCGCGCAGTGGGCGACGTCGCTGGGGCTCGCACCGCTCCTGCTGGTGCTGTTCGGCAGCGTGCCGGCGGCCGGCCCGCTCGCGAACCTGATCGCGATCCCAGTGTTCAACCTGGTCCTGCTGCCGGCAGTGCTGGCGGGCTGTGTGTTGGCGCCGATCAGCCCGGCGCTCGCCGCCGCGGCGTTCGACGCCTGTGCGATGGCGTTCGACCTCCTGCTGCCGCTGTTGACGGCCTTGGGCGAGGCCTTGCCTCCGCTGACTGCCCGCAGCGACAGCGTGCCCGCGACGCTGCTGGCCATGGTCGGCATCACTTGGGCGCTTGGGCCACGCGGGCTGCCAGCGCGCGCGTTGGCAGCGCTGTTGCTGTTGCCGCTGGCGCTGGGGCGCGCGCCGCTGCTGCCGCATGGCGCGATCGAGGTCACGGTGCTCGATGTCGGTCATGGACTCGCGACCCTGGTGCGCACGCGCGAGCATGCGTTGGTCTACGACGTGGGGCCGGGCGCGAACAGCGGCAACGACGCCGGCGAGTGGGCAGTGTTGCCGGCGCTCGTCGCCCGCGGCATCGACCCCGACCGCATTGTGATCAGCCATGCCGACGATGATCACGCCGGCGGCGCCGCCACGCTGGCACGCGAACATCCCGGGGCGGGTTGGATCGTGGGGGCAGGCGCGTGGTTCGGCGAGGCTTGTCGCGCCGGTCGTCGCTGGCATTGGGATGGCGTTGAGTTCGCGCTGCTCCATCCGCCGCAGGTCCGCGATGCCAAGGACCTGGATGGGTCGGAGAACGACCGGTCCTGCGTGCTGCGAGTGAGTGGGGCAGGTGGGCGAGTGTTGCTGCCCGGCGACCTCGAGGCGGCCGGCGAGCAGGCGCTGATCGGCAGCGGCGCGGACCTGCGCGCCGATGTGCTGGTGGCGCCGCATCACGGCAGCGCGAGCTCCTCCACCGACGCGTTCGTCCTGGCTGTGCAACCCCGCGTGGTGCTGCATTCGGCCGGTCACCGCAACCGCTGGGGCTTCCCGCGCGCGTCGGTCGTGGCACGCTATGACGCACAGGGCGCCCAGCAATGGGTGACGGGTCGCGATGGCGCGCTGACTGTGACGTTGCGGCCGGGCCGACCGCTGGAGGTCAGTGCCGCGCGCGAGCAGCGACGCAGTTGGCGCGAGCCCTGAGGTAGGCCAGCGCCGGGCTTCCGGTATCATGCCGCGGGGCACACCGGCCCCGTGCAAGGAAACGCGGATGCTCGAGATCGTCAGGTCCGGCGGCTGGGTGATGTGGCCGCTCCTAATGTGTTCGGTCATCGCGCTCGGCATCGTGCTCGAGCGCGCCTGGACGCTGCGCGAGTCACGCGTCATCCCTGACCACCTCGTGGCCCAGGTCTGGCAGTTGCTCAAGGCCAACGAGTTCGGCGAAGAGAAACTGCAGGCGGTGCGTGGCTCGAGCCCGCTCGGGCGCGTGCTCGCGGCGGGTCTCGCGCTGCGCGATGCGCCGCGCGAAGTGATGAAGGAGCGGATCGAAGACGTCGGCCGCCACGTGGCCCACGAGCTTGAGCGCTACCTGAACACCCTGGGCACGATCGCCGCGATCGCGCCCTTCCTCGGCCTGCTCGGCACCGTGAGCGGCCTGATCCGGGTGTTCAGCGCGATCACTGACAGCGGCATGGGCAACCCTGCCGCGCTCGCCGGCGGCATCTCCGAGGCCTTGATCACGACCTTCGCTGGGCTCGCGCTCGCGATCCCGGCGCTCGTCGCCTACCGCCACTACCGCGGCCGGGTGCTCGAGCTGGTGCTGCGGATCGAGGAGGAGGTGATGCGCCTGATGGACGCGCTGCACGGCTGGCGCGGCAGCAACCGCGCATGAACCTGCGGCCGATCCGCATCGACGACGAGCCTGAGATCAACTTGATCTCGTTGATCGATGTGTTGTTGGTGCTGGTGCTGTTCTTGGTGCTGACCACGACCTTCGTGCGCGAGGCGAGGTTGAGCGTCGAGCTGCCGCAGGCGGCGCTACAACCCAAGCCGGTTGAGCAGACCCCACTCGAGATCGTGGTCGACGCGAAGGGGCGTTGGTACGTGGCGCAGCGCGAGGTGCTGGGCAGCGACGCCGCGGCGCTAAGCCGGGCGCTGGAGCAGATCGCCGGCGCGGCGCGCAGCCAGACGCTCACCATCCGCGCCGATGGCCGAGCGCCGCACCAGTCGGTCGTCACGGTGCTCGAGGTCGCCGGCCGTTTGGGCTTCAGCAACGTCGCGATCCTGACCGTGGAACCGGCCAAGCGATGAGCGCGCCGGAGCCGAGCACCACCACGACCTACCTGCGCCTGCTCGCCTACATGCGGGCGCATGCCGGTCTGATGATCGTGGGCATCGCGATGATGGGCGTGGTGGCGTTGAGCCAGACCGCGCTCGCCGCGGTGCTGAAACCGCTGATGGACAAGAGCTTCGTCGCCCGTGACCCGGCGACCATCAGCCGCCTGCCCTGGGTGGTGGTGGGTCTGTTCCTGCTGCGCGGGATCGCCACATTCTTCTCGACCTACGCCATGAACATGGTCGGTCGCAACGTGATCAAGCGCCTGCGGCTGGAGCTGTTCGGCCAGTTGCTGCACCTGCCCGTCGCTTTCTACGACAGGAACTCGTCGGCGTCGCTGATCTCGCGCGTGACCTACAATATCGAGCAACTGGCGGAGTCGACCACCCAGGTCGTCACCGTGCTGGTGCGCGACAGCCTGAGCGTGATCGGACTGCTGGGGCTGATGTTCTGGTTGAACTGGCGGCTGGCGCTGTTCTTCCTGGTCACCGCACCGGTCATCGCCTGGTTGGTGAAGTCGGTCTCCAAGCGTTTCCGCCGCTACTCCTCGCGCATCCAGACCTCGATGGGCGACGTGACCAGCGCGGTGCAGGAGGTCGTGTCCGGCCAGCGCGTGGTCAAGGTGTTCGGCGCCCAGGACCAGGAGGGCGAGCGTTTCGAGGAGGTCAACGAGCGCAACCGCCGACTGCACATGAAGCTCGCGTTGACCAAGGCAGGCTCGGTGCCGATCGTCGAACTGCTGGCCTCGCTTGGCATCGCCGGCATCATCTACTTCGCGACGCTGCCTGGGCAGCTCGACTCGATCACTGTCGGCACCTTCGTCGCGTTCCTGTCGGCGGCGATGCTGCTGGCGACGCCGCTCAAGCACCTGACCGAGATCAACGCGCCGCTGCAGAAGGGCGTGGCGGCGGCGAGCAGCGTATTCGCGCTGCTCGATGAGCCGCGCGAGGACGCCGGCGGCGGCCGCGCACTGCTCCGCGCCAAGGGTGCGGTGGCGTTCGACGCGGTGCGCTTCGCCTACACCGCCGACAAGGGCGAAGTGCTGCGCGGCGTGAGCTTCGAGGCGCCAGCCGGGCACACGGTGGCGATCGTCGGTCGCTCCGGCAGCGGCAAGTCGACGCTGGTCAACCTGGTGCCGCGTTTCTACGAACCGACCGCCGGCGTGGTCCGGGTCGACGGCATCGACGTGCGCGAGTACGCCTTGGCCGCCTTGCGCTCCCAGATCGCGCTGGTCAGCCAGGATGTGGTGCTGTTCAACGACACGGTCCGCGCCAACATCGCCTACGGCGCGCTCGGCGCCACCAGCGATGAGCGAGTGCGCGAGGCCGCGCGCGCGGCGCACGCCCTGGAGTTCATCGACGCGCTGCCGGGTGGTCTGGATGCGATGGTCGGCGACCGCGGCACGCTGCTGTCCGGCGGCCAGCGCCAGCGCATCGCGATCGCGCGCGCGCTGCTGAAGGACGCGCCGATCCTGATCCTCGACGAAGCGACCTCGGCGCTCGACACCGAGTCCGAGCGCCACATCCAGCAGGCGCTGGAGTCGTTGATGCGCGGACGCACCACGCTGGTGATCGCGCATCGCCTGTCGACCGTGGAGCGCGCTGACCGAATCCTGGTGCTGGACCGTGGCGCGGTGGTCGAGAGCGGCACGCATGCCCATCTGCTGCAGTCCGATGGCCTGTACGCCGCGTTGCACCGCATGCAGTTCCGCGAGCCGAACGAGGCGGGTGAGCCGGGCGCATGAGCGCGGTTCGCGCCGCGTTCGAGCGATACCTGGTCGCCGGGTGGTACGGCACCGGGCCGATCCTATGGGCGCTGCCGCTCGTTCCCGTCTACTGGCTGGCCCAGCGCTTGGCCAGCCTGTTGCGCGGTTCTTCACAGCGTGTCGGCCGGCCGGTGATCGTCGTGGGCAACGTCACGGTCGGCGGCAGCGGCAAGACGCCGCTGGTCCTGCATTTGGTGGAGCGATTGCGTGCGGCCGGACATCGACCGGGCATCGTCACCCGCGGCTACGGTCGTGCCTCCGCCGCTATCGGCTTGGTGGCCGCCGAGATGAGCGCGTTGGAGGTTGGTGATGAGCCGTTGCTGCTGGCGCGGCGTAGTGCTTGCCCGGTCGCAGTCGGCGCTGATCGTGTCGCCGCGGCGCGACTGCTGCTCGCCGCACATCCAGAAGTCGATGTCATCGTCAGCGATGACGGACTGCAGCACGCGCGGCTGGCGCGCGACGCCGAGATTCTAGTGGTGGATGGTGCGCGTGGCTTCGGCAACGGCTGGTTGCTGCCGGCCGGACCGCTGCGCGAGGCGCCCGGCCCGGTGCTGCGACGCGCGACAGTGATCGTAAGCAACGGGGCGTTATGCGGCACGGATGTGGGCACTTCGGACCTAGCCTGGTCGACGATGACGCTTGAACCGGGCGCGGTCGTGCAGTTAAGCGATGGCGCGACGCGCGCGTTGGCCACGTTCGCCGGCACCGAGGTGCATGCGGTCGCCGGCATCGGCAACCCCGAGCGATTCTTCAAGATGTTGGAGTCGGCTGGTCTCAGGCTGCGCCGCCATCCACGACCTGATCATGCGCCGCTGGCGCTTGCCGACATCGACTTCGGTGACCGCTTGCCGGTGCTGCTGACGGAGAAGGATGCCGTGAAGCTGCCGCGCAGTGTGCGCAGCGGGGTATGGTGCGTGCCGGTGACGGCGCGCTTCACGGCTGCCGACGCTGCACGCTTGCTGGCTCGGCTGACGCCGCAGCTCGCGGCCTTGCCGGATAGTGGCTGAGGACACGGATGGACGACCACCTGCTCGAGATCCTGGTCTGCCCGGTGTGCAAGGGGCCGTTGCAGTGGCAACAGGCCAGTTCCGAGCTGCTGTGCCGCGCCGACCGGCTGGCGTTCCCGGTGCGCGCCGGCGTGCCGGTGATGATCGAGGACGATGCCCGAGTGGTGCCGCCTGCGGAGCTCGAGCGATGAGCTTTCGCGTCGTCATCCCCGCGCGCTACGGCGCGCAGCGTCTGCCAGGCAAGCCGCTGCTGCTGCTCGACGGCCAGCCGATGATCGAACACGTCTGGCGCCGGGCGATTGAGTCGGGCGCCGCCGAGGTCGTGATCGCCACCGACGACGAGCGCATCGCCTCGGTCGCGCGCGCGTTCGGCGCTGCGGTCGAGCTCACTGCGCCGGAGCTCGCGTCCGGCACCGACCGCTGTGCGGCAGTCGCTGCGCGCCGCGGTTGGGACGAGGATGCGATCGTGGTCAACCTTCAGGGCGATGAGCCGCTCATGCCACCCTCACTGCTGCGTCAGGTGGCGGAGTTGCTGGCGCGCGACCCGGACGCTGGTGTGGCCACGCTGTGCACGCCGATCTCAGCACCGAGCGAATTGCTCGATCCGAACGTAGTCAAGGTGGTGTTCGGAGAGGACGGTGCGGCGTTGTACTTCTCGCGGGCGCCGATCCCCTGGGATCGCGATGGTGCGAACGAGGGGCTTGGTTCACAAGCCAGCACGCGTGGCGCGCACCGGCATCTCGGCCTCTACGCCTATCGCTGCGCGGCGCTCGCTCAGCTCACCGCGCTGCCGGCCTGCGAACTCGAGCGCATCGAACGGCTCGAGCAGCTGCGGGCGCTCTGGTGTGGGCTGCGGATCCGAATCGATTTGGCCCAGGTCCTGCCGGGGCCGGGCGTGGATACGCCAGCCGACCTGACCAAGGTCGAGGCGCTGCTGAGGTCGCGCAAGCTCTAGATGACCTCTCGCATCTTGATGGTGTGCATGGGGAACATCTGTCGCTCGCCGAGCGCGGAAGGGGTGCTGCGGGCGCGGCTCGCGGCCGCTCCCGATCTCACGATCGAGGTCGACTCAGCCGGGACCCACGCCTACCACCTTGGCGACCCACCGGACCCGCGCGCAATCGAGCATGCCGGTCGGCGCGGGGTGGCGATCGGTGCGTTGCGCGCGCGCCAAGTCGCGGCCGAGGACTTCAACCGCTTCGACCTGCTGTTGGCGATGGACCGCGACAACCTGACGCGGTTGCAGACGTGCTGCCCTGCAGATCAGGCGCACAAACTGAAGCTGCTGCTCGATTACGCACCCCGCGCGTCCGTGCGCGAAGTGCCAGATCCCTACTACTCCGGCGCCGCGGGCGGGGGGGCCGGGGGGGGCCGGGGGGGGCGGGCGGGGGTGGGGGTGTTTGATGGGGTGCGGGGCCGGGGGTTGGCCCGGCCCCACCCCCGCCGGGGGGG
>JANNEA010000153.1:0-7203 GCA_031388175.1 Gammaproteobacteria bacterium | reverse complement strand
GCGCTTCTTCACCAGGCTCTCGAGGTCGATGCCGTCGATGAGGTCGATTGGGTCGATGATGTTGCCCTTCGACTTCGACCGCGGTCGCGTCCTTCGGCAGCGTCGGCGTCGGCCAGCGCTGCAACATGATCGTCTCGCCCTCCTTGGAAAGAGCGACGCCCGCGATCTTGCCGACCTTCTGCCAGATCTCCTCGGTGATGAACGGCATCACCGGGTGCAGCGCGCGCAGCAGTTGCTCTAGCGTGTGGATCAGCGTGTGGCGGGTGCCGCGCTTGGCCGCGGCGCTCGCCGCCGGGTCGTTGAGCGTCGGCTTGGTGAGCTCGAGGTACCAGTCGCAGAACTCGTACCAGGTGAAGTCGTACAAGGCCTTGGCCGCGAGGTCGAAGCGGTAGGCCGCGATCTGGGTCTCGAACTCGGCGACCGCACGGGCGAAGCGGGTGCGGATCCAGCGGTCGGCGAGCGACAGCTCGCCGCCGTCACCACAGTCCTGCTCCTCGGTGTTCATCAGCACGAAGCGGCTCGCGTTCCACAGCTTGTTGCAGAAGTTGCGGTAGCCCTCGAGCCTTCCTGGGTCGAAGTTGATGTCGCGCGACGGCCCGGCGAGCGAAGTCAGCGTGAAGCGCAGCGCGTCGGTGCCGGAGGGCTTGATGCCTTCGGGGAACTGCTTGCGCGTCGCCTTCTCGATCTTCTCCGCCTGCTTCGGCTGCATCATCCCGGCGGCGCGCTTCTTCACCAGGCTCTCGAGGTCGATGCCGTCGATGAGGTCGATTGGGTCGATGATGTTGCCCTTCGACTTCGACATCTTCTGGCCGTGCTCGTCGCGGATCAGGCCCGTGATATAGACCTCGCGGAACGGCACCTTGCCCTGGAAGTGCAGGGTCATCATCACCATGCGCGCGACCCAGAAGAAGATGATGTCGAAGCCGGTGACCAGCACGCTGCTCGGCAGGAAGCGGTCGAGGAACCCGGCGTAGCGCGGATCCGGCGGCGACGGCTCACCGTTCGGACCCGGCGCCGTCTTCCATCCCATGATCCCGAACGGCCACAGCGCCGATGAGTACCAGGTGTCGAGCACGTCCGCGTCCTGGCGCAGCTTCACCTTGGCGTTGAGCTGGTGCTTGGCGCGCACCGCGGCCTCGTCCTTGCCCACGTAGATCGTGCCGGACTCGTCGTACCAGGCCGGGATGCGGTGGCCCCACCACAGCTGGCGCGAGATGCACCAGTCCTGGATGTTCTCCAGCCACTGGTAATAGGTCTTGTTCCAGTTCTCGGGCACGAACTTGATGTCGCCGTCCTTGACCGCGGCCAGCGCGGGCGCGGCCAGCGGCGCCATCTTCAAGTACCACTGGTCGGTCAGGTAGGGCTCGACCACCGCATTGCTGCGGTCGCCGCGCGGCACCATGAGCTTGTGCGGCTTGACCTCGACCAGATAGCCGAGCGCCTCGAACTCCGCCACCACCTTCTTGCGGCAGGCGAAGCGGTCGAGGCCACGGAACCGTTCTGGCACCGAGTCCGACATCGTCGCGTCGGGGGTGAGGATGTTGATCAGCGGCAGGCCGTGGCGCGTGGCCAGCGCGTTGTCGTTGAAATCATGCGCCGGCGTGATCTTGACGCAACCGGTGCCGAACTCGCGGTCCACGAAGTCGTCGGCCACGATCGGGATCTCGCGCTCGGCGAGCGGCAGCTTGATGCGCCGCCCGACCAGCTTCTTGTAGCGCGGGTCCTCAGGATGCACCGCGACCGCGACATCGCCGAGCATCGTCTCCGGGCGCGTGGTCGCGACTGTGAGGTGCGTCGCGCCACCGGGGATCTGCTCACCGGCGATCGGGTACTTGAGGTGCCAGAGGAAGCCGTCCTCCTCCTGGCTGATCACCTCAAGGTCGGACAGCGCGGTGCCGAGCACCGGGTCCCAGTTCACCAGCCGCTTGCCGCGGTAGATGAGGCCCTGGTCGTACAAGGTCACGAAGGATTCGACCACCGCCGCGCTCATCGCCGCGTCCATGGTGAACGCCTCGCGTGACCAGTCGCAGGAGTCGCCGAGCCGGCGCATCTGCTGGGTGATGGTGCTGCCGGACTGCTGCTTCCACTCCCAGACCTTGGCCACGAACTGCTCGCGGCTGAAGTCAGTGCGCTTCTTGCCGTCGGCGTTCAACTGGCGCTCGACCACCATCTGGGTCGCGATGCCGGCGTGGTCGGTGCCCGGTTGCCACAGCGTGTCGTCGCCGCGCATTCGGTGGTAGCGGATCAGCGCGTCCTGCAGCGTGTGCTGGAACGCGTGGCCCATGTGCAGCGTGCCGGTGACGTTCGGCGGCGGGATCAGGATGCAGTAGGGTGCGGCACCGGTGGCGGGCATCGCAGCGGGCGCGAAGCAGTTGCGGCCTTCCCAGAAGGCATACCACTTGGCCTCGATCTCGCGGGGTTCGTATGCCTTGTCCATGGCTCAGGTCACTTCTTGTTGAAGTGATCGCGCAGCGTCTGCTCGACGATCGCCGGCAGCTCGTGCTTCAAACGGTCGGCGAGCTTGCGCTCCATGTCGCGGGCGGCCTGCTTGGCCAGCTCCTCCACGCGCTTGGCCAGCCGGGTGGCGAGCTCGGATTGCAGCGCGTTCGGATCGGGGATGCCGGCCGCCGGGTCGGCGAACAGATCGAGGTTCGGCAACGGCTTGAGCTTGGCGTCGAACGACGCGCGGTCCACGACCTCGCGCAGCACCGGGATCTCGCCCTTGTGCTTGCGGGTCACGCTGCGCTCCCTAGCTCATGGGTCGTGGGCACGCTGCCGTGGTCGCGGTAGACGCGGAAGCGGGTACGGCCTGTCTGCTTCGAGGATTCTTCGCCCGCGACGATCTCGACCACGCGCTCGAAGCGCGCGTACCAGCTCGGCACCTCGTCGGTGAGGTTGATCAGGACCGGCGCCGCCGTCGCGGGCTCGGCGTGACCCACTTCGATCGGTTCATCGCTGCCGGCGAGCCCGTGCGGCAGGAACGCCCGATCGCGGAAGGTCCACAGCAGTTTGTCGATGGTCTCGGTCTCGGCAGCGTCGGTGCAGTGCAGGTGCACGCGCTGGCCCGACTCGAACGCTTTCTCCGCCAAGCGGCAGGCCACGCGCGCCCGCGCCCGCGGGTCGGCGTCGGTCAGCAGGTAGAAATCGACGCGCGTGGTCATCGATCCAGCAGGTACTGCACGAGCAGCGGCACCGGCCGCCCGGTGGAACCCTTCTCGGCCCCGGACTTCCACGCGGTGCCGGCGATGTCGAGGTGCGCCCAGGGCACGCCCTTGACGAAGCGCGACAGGAAGCAGGCGGCGGTAATCGCACCGCCTTCGCGCGGACCGATGTTGGCGATGTCGGCGAAGTTGGACTTGAGCAGGTCCTGGTAGTCGTCCCACAGCGGCAGGCGCCAGGTGCGGTCGCCGGCGGTCTCACCGGCCGCGGTCAGCGCCGCGGCCAAGGCCTCGTCGTTGGTGAACATCCCGTGCGGATGGGGCCCTAGCGCGATCGCGCAGGCGCCGGTGAGCGTGGCGCAATCCACGATCGCGGCCGGCTTGTGCACTTTCTGCACCCAGGTCAGCGCGTCGCAGAGGATCAAGCGGCCCTCGGCATCGGTGTTCAGGATCTCGATGGTCTGGCCCGACATCGAGGTCACGATGTCGCCGGGCTTGTTGGCGGCACCGTCGGGCAGGTTCTCAGAGGCGGGCACGACGCCGACCACGTTGAGCTTGAGCCCCAGGCGCGCGATGGTCTCGAACGCGCCGATCACCGCCGCACCGCCGCACATGTCGAACTTCATCTCGTCCATCGCCGCTGCCGGCTTGATCGAGATGCCGCCGGCGTCGAAGGTGAGGCCCTTGCCGACCAGCGCCACCGGCGGCGCGCCGCGCTTGCCGCCGCGCCAGTCGAGCACGATGAGCTTCGGCGCCTCGCGGCTGCCGCGTGCCACCGACAGGAACGAGCCCATGCCGAGCTTGGCGAGCTGCTTCTGCTCGAGCACCGTGACCTTGACCTTCTTGTGGCGCCGACCGAGCGCCTTGGCGGCGTCGGCGAGGTAGCTCGGCGTGCACACGTTGCCCGGCAGGTTGCCGAAGTCGCGCGCCAGCGCCACGCCGGCCGCGATCGCCTGGCCCGTGGCCACGCCCTTCTTGGCGCTCGCGTGTTCGCGCGCGTCCAGCAGCAGCGTGAGCGAGGCGAGCACGCGCGGTTTCTCCTTCTTGCTCTTGGTCGCATCGTAGCGGTAGAGCGCCTCCTCGGTGGCTTCGACCAGCGCGCGGGCCTGGTCGCCGCGGTTGGCGAGCAGCGTCGCGGCCTTGGCGATGCCGGCCTCGTCCAGCACCTTCGCGGCCTTGGCGGCGGCGCGGCGCAGGGGCTTGGAGCTCAGATCCTTCGCTGGGCCCATGCCCACCAACAGCACCCAATCGGCGGCCACGCCCGGCACCCGGAACAGCATCAGGTGCTGGCCGCTGCGGCCCTCGAAGCGCGAACCGCTGAGCGCCGCGGCCAGATGGCCCTTGCTTAGCCCGTCGATCGCACGGCCGCCATCGTCGAGCACGCGGCCTTCGCGCACGCCGAGGACCAGAGCGCCGACCTTCTCATCGGCCGCGCTCGCTGACTTCACGGGGAACTGCATTAGTATCGTCCTGCGCTGCGAGTGGTTTGCGGCGCGATTCTAACTGACTCTTTAGGGCAACCGCCGGACGGAGACGATGGCCAGAGCCGCCAGGATCCTCGACCGCTACCTGTTCCGCGAGACGCTCGAGACCTGGGCGGCGGTGACCGGCGTGCTGTTGTTGATCCTGCTCGCCAGCCGCTTCGCGTTCTACCTCGGTGATGCCGCCTCGGGCCGGTTGCCCGGCAGCGCGGTGTTCACGCTGCTCGGCCTGTCGGTGGTCAACTACCTCACCCTCATCATCCCGCTCGGCCTGTTCCTGGGCGTGATGCTGGCCTTCGGCCGCCTCTATCGCGACAGCGAGATGGTGGTGCTGATGGCCTGCGGCGTGGGCATCCGCGATCTGTACCGCCCGCTCATGCGGCTGGCCGGCCTGCTGGCGGTGGTGCTGCTGGCACTGTCGCTGTTGGTCGGGCCCTGGGCGGCGGAGAAGAGCTTCCTGGTGCGCAAGCAGGCCGAACACGAGGCCGAGATCGCGGTGTTCGACGCCGGCCGCTTCAAGTCCACCAAGGACGGCAGCGCGGTCTATTACGCCGAGCATGTGGACCAGCGCACGCTGTCGCTCGAGAACGTTTTCGTGCAACGCATCGAGCGGATCAAGGGACCGGATGGCACGACGATGAAGGAACGCGTGAGCCTGATCACCGCGCGCAGCGGCAAGCAGGAGACCGACCCGGAGACGGGCGAGCGCCGCCTGGTGCTGCGCGATGGCCGGCGCTACGTCGGCACGCCCGGCGAACCGGAGTTCTCGGTCATCCACTTCGCCGAGCACGGCATCGTGATCGGCGTCGCCGATCCCGATTACGCAAGCAAGGACCCGCGCCTGATGCCGACCCGCGAGCTGCTCGACGCCAGCGACCACAAGCGCATCGCCGAACTGCACTCGCGTCTTGGCGTGCCGGTCTCGGTGCTGATCTTCGCGCTGCTGGCGCTGCCGCTGTCGCGCTCGAGCCCCCGCGAGGGTCGATATGGAAGGTTGACCGCCGCGGTGATGATCTACTTCATCTACGCCAACCTGCTCAGCATCGCCCGGCTGTGGATCGACAAGGGCGAGCTCGCGCCCGACATCGGCCTGTGGCCGGTGCACTTCGCGTTCGCAGTGCTCGCCGTCGGGCTGCTGCTGAAGCAGAACGGGTGGGCCACGCTGCGCGATGAGCTGCGCGGGCGGCGCAGGCTCGCCGCATGAGGATCATCCAGGCCTACATGGCGCGCGCCGTGATCGCCGGCACCGGCCTGGTGCTGGCGGTGTTGGTCGCGCTGTCCGGCATCGCGCAGTTCGTGCAGCAGGCCGACAACGTGGGCAAGGGCAGTTTCAGCGCGCTCAAGGCGATCGCCTACGTGATCGCCGGCATGCCGCAGGACGCGCTGCAGCTGCTGCCGATGGCGGCGCTGATCGGCGCGCTGCTGGGCCTGGGCCAGCTCGCCGCCGGCAACGAGCTCACCGTGATCCGCGCCTCGGGCGTGTCGGCGTGGCGGCTGGCGCGCGGCCTGTTGTTCGGCGCGCTCATCCTGGCGGCGGCCGCGTTGGTGTTGAGCGAGCTGATCGCACCCAACACCCAGCGCTTTGCGATGCATCTCAAGTCCACCGCGCTGAACCAGCGGCTGACGGTGATCGACAGCCAGGGCGTGTGGGCCAAGGACGGCAACATCTACGTCAACGTGCGCCAGCTCAAGGACGAGGGCCAGCTGAGCGGCGTGTACCTCTATGCGATCGATGCCGAGGGCCGGCTGACCAGCGCGGCTGTCGCCGACAGCGCGCGCCACGACGGCGCGGGCTGGACGCTCGAGGGCCTGCGCGAGACCCGGCTCAGCGACGATCGGTCCGAGACCCTGACCGAGCCGACCCGCGATTGGCAGAGCAGCCTGGATCCGGGGCTGCTCGACTCGTTCGTGGTCGACTACGACTCGCTCTCGGCGCTGGCGCTGGCGCGCTACTCGAGCTACCTCAGCAGCAACGGCCTGGATTCGAACGACGTCGACATCTACCTCTGGAGCCGGGCGGCGCTGCCGATCGACATCGTGCTGCTGGTGCTGCTGGCGCTGCCGTTCTCGTTCGGATCGCTGCGCTCGACCGGCACCGGCCAGCGCGTGATCGTGGGCGTGATGATCGGCGTGGTGTTCTACACCGCGAGCCGTGCGCTGCTGCACTCGGGCACGGTCTACGACCTGCATCCGCTGTTGACCAACTTCGCGCCGACCGTTGCGTTGGCCGCGGTCACGGCCGTCGCGCTGGCCCGCGTGGACTAGCGGAGCACAGCGGGCGTCGGTGTCGACGCTCTCCCTCAAGACGCGGACGCGATATCGGTCGATCGCCGACACCGACGCCCGCCATGATCCGCGACGGCCTCGCCGATCCCGGACCAATATCGTGCCGTCGGCGCTGTCCAGGTCTTCCGCAGCGATTCGGTCATGTCTCCGAGGGGCCGCGCAAGGGATGGGGGCCCGGGAGCCCGGCCCCCTGGGGCGGGAGGCACAACAAAACGCGGCCCCCCGGGGACCGGCCCCGCCGGCGCGCACGCAAAAAATATTTAGCCCCCACCGACCGG
>JANNEA010000152.1:0-6406 GCA_031388175.1 Gammaproteobacteria bacterium | reverse complement strand
CTGCCCGGCGGAACTCGAGCTTGCCCACGTCCGCGTCGAGCTTGCGCAGGTCGGGGGTGATGGCGGTTACCGAGCTGGGGTCCTCGGCCTCGACCGCCATGTCGAGCAGTGCAGCGCAGTCGTCGAGCGCCTGGCCCAGCTTGTCGAGCACGCCGACGATGTCGTCGAGCTTGGCGCGTTCGCGCCCCAGCTCCTGCGCCTTCTCGGGGGAATCCCAGACCTTCGGGTCGCCCAGTTCGCGGCTCACCTCGGTGAGCCGGTCCTTCAGGGTGTCGTAGTCAAAGATGCCTCCGGAGAGCCTGGGAGCGCTCGCGGAGGTCTGAGATCTTGTTCCTTAGCGGATTTACTTCCATGGCGGCGCGCAGGATACCAGACGAGCGTTGGTGGTGGCGGCTCTGAGCACTCGATGCCTCGGACTCCGCTAAGACGCGGACGCGATACCGCGGAGTCCGAGGCATCGAGTGCTCAAAGCCGAGAGACCCAGCGCGCCTGGGACCCGGCGCGTCGAACCATATAGGTGCTGGAGACGCGGGGCCGCGTGGGTTCGGGTGGCGCGGTATCGCGTCTGCGTCATAGCGTTGGCCAGACGCCGCGCGGGCCGGGAATCTACGCGGGTGCGGCGTGCTGCACCAGCAGCTGGATGTCGTCGTTATTGCGATAACTGTCGAGCTCGAGCTGGTACACCAGGCGCAGCCGCGTGCCGCTCGCGGGCACCGCCGCCTCCCAGCCGAACGCGATCGCCGAGATGGGCTTGCTACGGGCACCGGCGATGTCCGCGCCGCCTTCCTGACGCAGCCCTAAACGCAAGTGCCGTCCGCCCACGATGCGCGTGTCGTTGACGATGAACACGCCGTCGAAGACTGGCTCGGGAAATCCGTTGCCCCAGGGCCCGGCTTCACGCAGCAGCGCGGCGCTCGCCACGCTCAACCACTCGGCGGGAAGTTCACCGTCGGTGGTGTGGACTCCTTGTAGAGAAGCGGCATCCAATTGTTCGCGCACCACGGCGTCGAACGCCGCGGCGAAGGCATCGAACTTGTCGCCGGCGAGCGTGAGGCCCGCTGCCATCGCATGACCGCCGAAACGCTCGATCATTCGCGGGTGCTTGATGTCGATTGCGGCCAGCGCGTCGCGCAGGTGGAAGCCGTCGATGCTGCGGCCCGACCCCTTGAGCACGCCGCCCTGCGCTTTCGCGAACGCGAACACCGGCCGGTGTACGCGCTCGCGTACGCGGCTCGCCACGAGGCCTACGAGCCCCTCGTGCCAGTCTGCTTCGTGCAGGCAGAGACCGAACGGAAGTTCCGCGCCGCCCTGCTCTGCAACCGCGCTCAGCTGCTCGACGACCGCGAACGCGCTCTCGCGCATCTCGCTCTCGCGGCTGCGACGCTCCTGGTTGAGTGCGTCGAGGCGTGCCGCAAGCACGCTCGCGCGCGTGGCGTCGTCGGCGATCAGGCATTCGATGCCGATGGTCATGTCTTCCATGCGACCGGCGGCGTTGAGCCTGGGGCCGATCGCGAAGCCGAGGTCACGCGCGGTCATCGCCGACACGCTGCGCTTCGCAAGCCTGGCGAGCGCTTCGATGCCCGGGCGGCCACGGCCCGCACGGATGCGCTTGAGGCCCTGGGCCACGAGGACGCGATTGTTGCGGTCGAGCTTGGCCACATCGGCCACGGTGCCGAGCGCCACGAGATCGAGCAGGTCGGCGAGGTTGGGCTCGGCGATGGCGCGGGTCTCGAACCAGTCCACCTGGCGCAGGCGCCGGCGCAGCGCCAACAGGACATAGAACATGACGCCGACGCCGGCCAAGGCCTTGCTCGGGAACGGGTCGCCGACGAGGTTCGGGTTCACGATGCAGGCCGCGGCCGGCAGCGTGGTGCCGGGCAGATGGTGGTCGGTGACCAACACCTTCATCCCCAGCGCGTTCGCGACTGCCACGCCCTCCAGGCTAGCGATGCCGTTGTCGACCGTGACGATCAGGTCCGGGCTTCGCTGTCGGGCCAGTTCCACGACCGGCGGCGTGAGCCCATAGCCGAACTCGAAGCGGTTCGGCACGAGGTAGTCCACGTTCTTCGCGCCCAGGCGGCGCAGGCCGAGCACGCCGAGCGCGGATGAGGTCGCGCCGTCGGCGTCGTAATCGCCCACGATCAGGATGCGACCGTCGCGCAACATGGTCTCGTGCAGCAGCACGGCGGCCTCATCGGTGTGGCCGAGTGCGTCGGGCGGCAGCAGCGTCTCGAGCCCACCGCCGAGCTCGGCGGCGGTGTTCACGCCACGCGCGGCGTAGAGACCGGCGAGCAGCGGGTGGAGCGCGGCGAATGACTCGTCCGCTGGAGCGCCTGAAGGAGCGCCATCGGGGCGCGGGCGGCGGCGGATCTCGATCTTCTTCACCGGCGCGCCTCTGGCGTGCTTCCATCAGACGAGAAGAGCTGGGTCAGCGGCCGCGTGCGGCGCCAGAACCTGAAGCGCGCGTTCGGCGTGATGCGCCAGGCGCCGTAAGGCGCGGCGTGGATCCAGATCGCGCCGACGGCACCCTTGCGTAGCGCGGCATCGGCGTCGTCGAGCAGCGTGTCGATGCGATCGCCCATGGCCAGCGTGGTCACCCCGGGGCCGGCGGCGCTGGGCACCGCGCGATGCGGCGTGCCGCTTTCGAGCGCGAGACCGCGCAGCAGCGGATCGCGACCGCTCGCGTTGATCCAGGTTCGCGACGGCCGGTCGGGCAAGGACCCGAAGCCCCAGCACCACAGCGCGTTCGCGGTGAGTACACCGCGCGCTTCGCGTGCGGCATTGACCGGGTGCTGGTGCAGGAACATCTGCACCTCGTTCAGCACCCGCGCGACCGGTGGGCCGAGCGTCGCGGACGCCAACTGTTCGCGCACGTCATGCAAGGCGAGCACCGCGGGCGCGGCGATCGTGGCCTTGGCATCCGGCGTCCAGCCGAGGTGACCGGACTCGAGCGCGGGCCGCAGCGCGTCGTCGCCGGCGAGGTGCGCAGTGAGCGCGTCGAGCAGCGCGTTGTGATCCTCGACGGTCAGGTCGTGCTCGATCGGATGCAGCTGCAGCGAATCGAGCGTGGGCATGAGGTGCACCAACGCGGCCTGTGACCAGATGCCGGTCGCGTCGCGTCCGAGCCCCAAACGCTCGAGCGGCGCGGTCGCAGTGGTGGCGGGCAGCCCAGCGAGCGTGAGCAGCACTTCGCCCGCGTCGGCGGCGGTCGCATCCGCGTGGCGTTCAGCGCGGGCCAGCGCCTTCTCGAGCGCACTGGTGCTCGCGGCGCGCGCTTGCGCGGGCGCATCGAGCAGCACGAGGTGCAGGGCGTGGGTGTCTTGGTTTAGGGTGCGCGACATGAAGTTCGTCCGCGACATCCCGGCTGGCGGCGCGACGCGCATCATACGCGGCTACGACGCGACCAGCATCACGACCAGCGAGGGCGTGGTGACCTCGAGCTGCGTGATCGCGGCCGATGCGTTCGGGCCCTGGCCGCCGCGCGCGGTCACCGAGTTGACCGCCGAGCACGTCGCACTGCTGCTGGCGCATGAGCCCGAAGTGCTAATCATCGGCACCGGCGCCAAGTTCGCGCTGCCGCCGCAGGCGGCGCTCGCGTCCGCGCGCGCCAAGCGCATCGGCGTGGAGGTCATGGACACCGCCGCCGCTTGCCGCACCTACAACGTGCTGGTCGGCGAGGGCCGGCGGGTCGTGGCCGGGCTGATGCTGTGATTAATAAATAGGTATCAGAGTCATTTTCCGAAGACGGAAATTGACTCTGATACCTATTTCTTCACTCCGTCAGGGCTTCTTCGTCGAGACCCTCGGCTTTCATGATCTGCCGCAGGCGCTTCAGCGCATCCAACTGGATCTGGCGCACCCGTTCACGGGTCACGCCGATCTCCTTGCCCACATCCTCGAGCGTGGCGCTCTCGTGGCCGTGCAGGCCGAAGCGTCGCATCACCACCTGGCGCTGCTTCTCGGTGAGCTGGCCGAGCCAGCGGGCCACCACCACCCGCAGTTCCGCGGCATGCAGCTGCGCCGAAGGCTCGCGCATCGCCTCGTCCGGGATCGAATCGAGCAGCGTGTTGTCTCCGTCCGGCGCCATCGGCTTGTCCACCGACGCGATGCGTTCGTTCAATCCGAGCATCCGCTCCACGTCCGCCTGCGGCTTGTCGAGCACCGCCGCGATCTCCTCGGCACCCGCCTCGCGGTCGAGCGTCTGGCTCAGGCGGCGCGCCACGCGCAGGTAGATGTTGATCTCCTTGATCACATGGATCGGCAACCGGATCGTGCGCGTCTGGTTCATGATCGCGCGCTCGATGTTCTGGCGGATCCACCAGGTGGCGTAGGTCGAGAAACGGAAGCCACGCTCAGGGTCGAACTTGCCGACCGCGTGGATCAAGCCGAGGTTGCCCTCTTCGATCAGGTCGAGCAGCGGCAGGCCGCGGTTGGAATAGCGCCGCGCGATCTTGACCACCAGCCGCAGGTTGCTCTCGATCATCAGGCAGCGCGCATCGTCGTCGCCCTTGGCGATCTTGCGGCCGAGCTCGACCTCCTGCTCCGCGGTGAGCAGCGTGCGAAAGCCGACCTGCGACAGATAGATGCGAGTGGCATCGAAGGGATCGCCTGCCCGGCGACGCGCGACCGGCGGCGGCCCATCGTTCGCCTCGAGCGCGGCGGCGACCGGTGTCGGCTCGGCGTCGGTGTCCGCGACCAGCGTCGCGGCATCCTCGTCGCCCTCGGCCGCTTCGGCCGCTTCAGCCTCGAGCGCCGCAAGCTCCGCCGGGTCGGGACCGACCTCGGCGTCAGGTTCTTTCTCGTCTCCGCTCACGCCTTCTCCCCGATCATCATCGCTTCGGGAGCAGCCGCTGTGGATCGACAGCACGGCCGTCGAGCCGGATCTCGAAGTGGAGCATCGGACGCTGCCCAGGTCCGAGGCCCATCGTGGCGATGCGCTGACCGCGCTTCACCGCCTCGCCTTCGCGGACGAGGAAGTCGTCGTTGTGGGCATACGCGCTGAGGTAACGGTCATCGTGCTTGACGATGATCACTTTGCCATAGCCGACCAGCCCGGAGCCAACGTAGACCACGCGCCCATCGGCGGCGGCGCGCACTTCATTGCCGTAGGTGCCGGCGATATCCACGCCTTTGCCGGTCGGATTCGCGGCGTTGAAGTTCGCGGCGACGCGCCCATCCGCGGGCCAGGTCCACGCGAACTTCGACGGCGGGCCGCTCGGCAGCGGCGGGCGCGGCTTGGGGCGCGGCTTCGCTGCAGTGCCGGACTTCGGCGGTGGCACGGTGGTGATGTTGAGCGGTGGCGTGAGGCGCAGCTTCTGCCCGACCTCGATCGTGTAGGGCGGATCGATGTCGTTCCAATCGGCGAGCTCGCGCCAGTTGAGCTCGTTGCGGAAGGCGATGGAGTACAGCGTGTCGCTCTTGCGCACCGTGTGGAAGCCGGGCGTATCTGGCTCGAAACGGACGGCACCACTGCACGCGCCGAGTGCCAGAACGATCGCAGCGAGCAGGAACGGTATCGGCGTGAGCCAACGACGTTCCGTGGTGCCCGCGGCGCTCATCGTTGAACACCGCTGAGCAGCGGCACGAAGGCCACGGCTTCCAGCGGGATGGCGTGGAACTCGCCGTGGCGCTTCCTATAGAGAGTCAGCATCTGGTGCTGGATCGGCCCCACCGGGATGATCATCCGCCCGCCTTCGGCCAGTTGGGCCAGCAGGCCCTCCGGCACGCGCTCGGGGGCGGCGGTGACGATGATCGCCGCGTAGGGCGCATGCGCTTCCCAGCCCCAGCTGCCGTCCGAGAGCTGCATGCGCACGTTGCGGAAGCCGAGCTCGCGCAGCCGCACGCGGGCGGCGGTGAGCAAGGGCTCGATGCGCTCGACCGAGTAGACCTTGGGGAAGAGCGACGCCAGCACCGCCGTCTGGTAGCCGCAGCCGGTGCCGATCTCGAGCACCGACTCGGGCACGCCCTCTGCGGAACTGTCGGCGAGCAGCCACTCGGTCATGCGCGCCACGATGTAGGGCTGCGAGATGGTCTGGCCATGGGCGATGGGAAGCGCGGTGTCCTCGTAGGCACGGCTCGCCAGCGCCTCGTCCATGAACTGGTGGCGCGGCACGCTGCGGATCGCCTCGAGCACCGCTTCGTTGCGGATGCCCTGCTCGCGCAGGCGGGCCACCAGGCGCTCGCGCGTGGCCGGCGAAGTCATCCCCCGGCCGAGGCTAGAGGCCACGCAACCAGCCGGCGACCTTCTCCAGCGCCTGGTACCGCGTGAGGTCCACCGTGAGCGGTGTGATCGAGACGAAGCCGTGGTTGATGGCGTGGAAGTCGGTGCCGGCGCCGGCATCCTCCTCCGCTCCCGGCGGCCCGACCCAATAGATCACGCGACCCTTGGGGTCGGTGGCTTTCACCA
>JANNEA010000092.1:0-18545 GCA_031388175.1 Gammaproteobacteria bacterium | reverse complement strand
TCGCGCTCCAGCAGCTCTTCGTGCTGGCGCTGCTTCGGTATCTCGTGATTGATGAACTTCTCGATCTCCGGCAGCGAGAACGCGAACTCCTCGCAGGCGAACGACACCGCGTCGCCCTTGGCGCCAGCGCGCGCGGTGCGGCCGATGCGGTGGACGTAGTCCTCGGCGTCCTGCGGCAGGTCGTAATTGAACACGTGGCTGACGGCCGGGATGTGCAGGCCGCGCGAGGCGACGTCGGTGGTGACCAGGATCGGCAGCTCGCCGGCCTGGAACTCGCGCAGCAGCCGCAGGCGCTTGTTCTGCGCCACGTCGCCTGAGAGCACGTCGGCCTTGAAGCCGTTGCCCTGCAGGTAGGCCGCGACCATGTCGCAGCCACGCTTGGTGTTGACGAACACGATGGTGCGGGTCGCTTCCATGCGCTTGAGCAGGCCGATCAGCAGCGGGATCTTCTCCCGCATCGACGGCATGTAGAGGATCTCGGTGACGTTGTCGGCGGTCACCTTGTCCGGCTCGATCTTCACCGTGATCGGGTAGTTCATGTGCTCGTAGGCGAGCTCCATCACGCGCTGGGCGAGCGTGGCCGAGAACAGCATCGACTGGCGCTGGTCGATCGGCGGCAGCTTGCGCAGCAGGAAGTAGATGTCCTTGATGAACCCCATGTCGAACATGCGGTCGGCCTCGTCGATGACGAGCACCTCGCAGTAGCGCAGGTCGTAGGACTGCTGCTTCCAGTAGTCGATCAGTCGGCCGGGCGTGCCGATCAGCACGTCGACGCCATCGAGCAGCCGTTGGCGCTGCTTGTCGTAGTCCTCGCCACCGTAGACCAGGCCGAGCTGGAAGCCGCAATGCTTGCCGAGCTGCACCGCGTCCTTGTGGATCTGCACCGCGAGCTCGCGGGTGGGCGCGATGCACAGCGCGCGCGGCTGGTTCGGCCGGCGGCGCGGGTCGCTCGGGTTGGTGAGCAGCCGCTGGAACAGCGTGAGCAGGAACGCGGCGGTCTTGCCGGTGCCGGTCTGCGCCTGGCCGGCGACGTCCTTGCCCATGAGGGCATGCGGCAGGGTCTGCGCCTGGATCGGGGTGCAGTAGATGAAGCCGGCGTCTTCGATTGCCTGGATCAGCTGGGGCTTGAGGCCGAGCGATCCGAACTTGGTGTCCGAGAGATGGGTCTGCATGAGTCCGTTGGAAGTTCCACTGGCCGCGCCGCTGCGGGCGCCGCTTGCAAACGTGGGCGGCTTCGGCTTGAATACCGCGCACCTGAGAGAGCCCGCGGTTCACCGCGGGACCTAGACCACCCCGAACCGAATCCCCTATTGGAATCCCTCGTCCGCGCGGCCTGGCCGCGCCATTGTGCCCGAACCGGCACACCGCGTCATGCATCCCGACCGGTCGAGGGTTGGAGAAACCCGTGAGCGACAAGATCCACCACACCACCGATGCCAACTTCGCCGCCGACGTCCTGCAGGTGCAGGGCCCGGTGCTGGTCGATTTCTGGGCCGAGTGGTGCGGGCCGTGCAAGATGATCGCGCCGATCCTGGATGAGCTGGCCGGGACCTACGCCGGCAAGCTCACGGTCGTGAAGCTCGACATCGATGCCAACCCGCAGACCGCGCCGCGCTACGGCGTGCGCGGCATCCCGACCCTGATGCTGTTCAAGGCCGGCAACGTCGAGGCCACCAAGGTCGGCGCGTTGTCCAAGTCGGCGCTCGCGGCGTTCATCGACGCCAACCTGTGAAGCTCTAGACGACGATGTCCCCATCCACCCGCGCGGCGCAACGCCGCGCGCGTCCCCCCAACCGCATCCGCAACGGACGGTATCTCGAATGAACCTGACTGACCTCAAGACCAAACCGGTCGCCGAACTCATCGACATGGCCACCGCCCTCGGCATCGAAGGCATGGCCCGCTCGCGCAAGCAGGACGTGATCTTCGCCCTGCTCAAGGCGAACTCGAAGGCCGGCGACGAGATCGCCGGCGACGGCGTGCTCGAGATCCTGCAGGACGGCTTCGGCTTCCTGCGCTCGCCCGACGGCAGCTACATGGCCGGCCCGGACGACATCTACGTGAGTCCGAGCCAGATCCGCCGCTTCAACCTGCGCACCGGCGACACGATCTCTGGCACGATCCGGCCGCCCAAGGAAGGCGAGCGCTACTTCGCGCTGCTTCGGGTCGACCACATCAACTACGACCCGCCGGAGACCGCCAAGAACAAGGTGGCGTTCGAGAACCTGACGCCGCTGCATCCGAACCGGCGCTTCAAGCTCGAACAGGGCAACGGCTCCACCGAAGACATTACCTCGCGCATCCTCGACATGATCGCGCCGATCGGCAAAGGCCAGCGCGGCCTGATCGTCTCGCCGCCGAAAGCCGGCAAGACGATGATGATGCAGAACATCGCCCACTCGATCGCCAAGAACGACCCGGACTGCTACCTCATCGTGCTGCTCATCGACGAGCGGCCTGAGGAAGTGACCGAGATGTCGCGCTCGGTCAAGGGCGAGGTCGTCGCCTCGACCTTCGACGAACCGGCCACCCGCCACGTGCAGGTCGCCGAGATGGTGATCGAGAAGGCCAAGCGTCTGGTCGAGCACAAGCGCGACGTGGTGATCCTGCTCGACTCGATCACGCGCCTCGGCCGCGCCTACAACACCGTGGTGCCGTCGTCGGGCAAGGTGCTGACCGGCGGCGTCGACGCGAACGCGCTGCAGCGCCCCAAGCGCTTCTTCGGCGCGGCGCGCAACATCGAGGAGGGCGGCTCGCTGACCATCATCGCGACCGCGCTGATCGACACCGGTTCGCGCATGGACGACGTGATCTACGAGGAGTTCAAGGGCACCGGCAACATGGAGGTCCACATGGACCGCCGCATCGCCGAGCGCCGGATCTTCCCGGCGATCAACATCACGCGCTCCGGCACCCGCCGCGAGGAGCTGATCATCCCCGAGGCCGAGCTGACCAAGATCTGGATCCTGCGGAAATTGCTGCACCAGATGGACGAGCTGGCCGCGACCGAGTTCCTGGTGGACAAGCTCAAGGACACCAAGACCAACATGGATTTCTTCGATTCGATGAAGCGCTGAACCGGCTGACGGGCGTCAACGCGCCTCGCCGCCGGTTGCGGCACGCTTGCCTGGCGGTTTCACGCGGAGGCGGAACATGGACTTGGACCTCGCGACCCTCGGCGACTTCGCCACTGCGCTGTTGATCGGCGCCATGATCGGCATCGAGCGCGAGAAGCGCGCGCTGGCCGAGAACGACGTTGCCTCGATCGGTGGCTTGCGCACCTTCATCCTGGTCGCCGCGTTCGGCGCGTTGGCGGGATGGCTCGCGCTGGAGCAGCAGGCGCTCTGGTTCGTTGGCCTCGCGCTCGCCATCGTCGCCGCTGCGGTCATCACCGGCTACGTGCTCGGCGCCCTGCGCCAGCCGGATTCGCTCGGCCTGACCACCGAGATCGCCGCACTGGTGGTCTGTCTGCTCGCCGCGTTGGTGATGCTCGGCCAGCGCGAGCTCGGCGTCGCGCTCGCAGTCGTGACCGCCGCGGTGCTTGCCTACAAGCAGCCGCTGCACGGCATGGTCGATCGCATCGGCTGGGACGATGTGTTTGCGGGCTTGCGCCTGCTGCTCGCGACCTTCGTGATCCTGCCGCTGCTGCCGGACCATGCGCTCGATCCCTGGGGTGCGCTCAACCCGCGGTCGTTGTGGATGCTGGTGCTGCTCATCTCGTCCCTGAGCCTGATCGGCTATGTCGCGACGCGCTGGCTCGGTGCGCAGCACGGCGCGGCGGCCACCGGCCTGGCCGGCGGCATGGTGTCGTCGACGGCGGTGACCTTGGCGTTCGCCCGCCAGAGCCATGAGGAACGCGGCGCGTGGGTGGGACCTGCGCTCGCCGCCGGCATCCTCATCGCATGGAGCGTGATGTTCGCGCGCGTGCTGATCGAGGTGCTGGTGGTCAACGCCAGCCTGCTGCCCAAGCTGCTGGTGCCGTTCGCGGCGATGGCCGCGGTCGCCGGCCTTGCCGCCTGGCTGCTGTTCCGGCGCGGCCATGCCGCGCGCGCCGAAGGACCGCCGGTCGAGGTGGTCGCGGTCAAGAACCCGTTCAGCCTGACCGAGGCGGCGAAGTTCGCGGCGTTCTTCGCCGTGGTGCTGGTGCTGGTCAAGGGCGTGCAGATCTACTTCCCCGGCGAAGGCATCTACATCGTCGCTGCGCTCGCCGGCCTCACCGACGTCGATGCGATAACGCTGTCGATGGCCGAGTACGCCAAGGTTGGCGATGCGGCGGTCGCAGTGGATGCGATCGTGATCGCGGCGCTCACCAACACCGTGGTCAAGGCGGGCATGGTCGTGATGCTCGCGACCCGCGACCTACGGCGGCCGATCCTGCTCGTGACGACGGGCCTGCTGCTCGCCGGCGTCGGGGCGCTGCTGCTGGTCTGAGCCGGGCCTAAGCCCGACCACCGCAGGCCAGGGCCGGTCCATCGCGCCGAGTTCCCGGCGCTCGGTCTCGCGCCTAGCCTCTGGTCCTCACCGTCACTTCGGACGGTGCTGGGGGCCTGCCATGCGTACCTTCGCCGCGCTGTTCGTGTTGCTCGCCCTGCAGGGTCTCGGGGCGCTCGCCGCGCCGCCACCCTGTGCGGCGGCCACGCATCGCCAATTCGACTTCTGGATCGGTGATTGGACCGTGAACCGCACCGACAACGGCCAGTTCGCGGGCGAGAACCGCATCGAGCCGGTGCTCGACGGCTGCGCGCTGCAGGAATCCTGGACCGGCGCCAAGGGCTACCGCGGCAACTCCTACAACGCCTACGACGCGACGCGCGGCGTGTGGCACCAGACCTGGGTGGATTCGAGCGGCGGTCTGCTGGTGCTCGAAGGCCGGCTCGACGCCGGCCGGATGATCCTCGAGGGCCAGCAGAAGCAGGCCGACGGCAAGACTGTGCTGAACCGCATCACTTGGACGCCGCTCGACGGCGGCAAGGTGCGGCAGCGTTGGGATTCGACCGCCGACGGCGGCAAGACCTGGCAGGTGCAGTTCGACGGCATCTACGCCAAGCGCAGCGAGCGCGCGGCCGTCGGCAGTGGCGGCGGCGCGAACCCGCTGCAGCTGCGCCGCGACATCTAAGAAATAGGTATCTAGAGTCAATTACTGGTCGCCGCGCTTGCGCGGGCGTCCGCGTGGCGCTCCTGGTACGCGCACCCTGAGCATCGCCTCGACCTCTTCCCGGAACCCCTCCGAACCGAGCACGCCTCCTCGCTGCGTTTGGGTTCTGATCCGGGCGAGCACCTCGTCATCGATCCCGGCGGACAAGATGGAACGATGGACGGCCATCCGGCTCGGCAGCGTGTCGGCAAGCGACAGGTAGGTCGGCGAATCGGTGACCAAGGCGTCACGCGGCCCACAGAGGTAATGGTGCGCGCTCGACCACGGATACCGCTCTGGACACGTCACGATGCCCGCGCGAACGGGATTCAGTTCGATGTAGGCATGGCATGCCGCGAGATCGCAGGCCGTCTGGATGACGCTCGATCGGTACCTTCCCTCCCAAAGCGTGCCTGAGCGGCCGTGATTGGCGTTCACGAACTGACCATAGCGGCGGTTGAGCGTCTGCATGCAGCGCTCCAGGCTGTCGACGCGGGCCGGCTTCAGCAGGAGGTGCACGTGATTGGTCATGAGAGCGTAGGCATACACGGCGACTTCCTCGCGTCCCGCGACCTCGTAGAGCGTGGCGCGATAGAACCCGAAGTCATCAGGATGGAAGAACACGGGCTGGCGGTTGTGCCCGCGCTGCACGACGTGCTGCGGGACTCCTGGCAGCCGGTAACGCGGCGGACAAGCCATCGCACCCTCCTTGGCGCGTTTCGACGAATCGCTTGGTCAGGCTAGCGCATCGGGAGCAGCGAGTGGAATCGGGGCCTGGCCCGTCGTACGAAATTGACTCTGATACCTATTTCTTGAGGGCGCGCCAACCGATGTCGTGGCGGTGGAACTCGCCGTCCCAGCCCACCATCGATGCCAAGGCATAGGCGCGCCGTTGCGCCTCGACCACGCTGGTGCCGAGCGCGGTGGCGCAGAGCACACGCCCGCCGCTGGTGACGACCTTGCCGTCCTGTTCCGCGGTGCCGGCGTGGAACAGCTTCGCGTCGTCATCGAAGGCGTCCATGAGCCCGCGGATCGCATCGCCCTTGCGTGGTGAGTCGGGATAGCCCTGCGCCGCCATCACCACGCCCAGTGCCACGCGCGGGTCCCAATCGACCGACGCCTGGTCGAGCTTGCCCTCCAAGCCGGCCTCGACCAACGCGACCAGGTCGCTCTGCATGCGCAGCATGATCGGCTGGGTCTCGGGATCGCCGAAGCGGCAGTTGAACTCGATCACCTTCGATGTCCCGTCAGCGCCGATCATCAAGCCGGCGTAGAGGAAGCCGGTGTAGGGCATGCCGTCCTCGCGCATCCCGCGCACGGTGGGCTCGATGATCTCGGCCATCACGCGCGCGGCGACCGCCTCGGTCACCACCGGTGCCGGTGAGTAGGCGCCCATGCCGCCGGTGTTCGGACCGGTGTCGCCGTCGCCGACGCGCTTGTGGTCCTGGCTGGTCGCCATCGGCAGTGCGTGCACTCCGTCCACCATCACGATGAACGAGGCTTCCTCGCCAGTGAGGAACTGCTCGATGACGACGCGCGCGCCAGCCTCGCCGAAGGCGTTGGCCTCGAGCATGTCGCGCACCGCGACCTCGGCGTCGAGCAGCGTCGCGGCCACGATCACGCCCTTGCCGGCGGCGAGGCCGTCGGCCTTGATCACGATCGGCGGCGCGCGGTCGCGCAGGTAGGCCAGCGCGGGTTCGACCGCGGTGAACACCTGGTAGGCGCCGGTCGGGATGCGGTGACGGGAGAGGAAATCCTTGGCAAAGGCCTTGCTGCCCTCGAGCTGTGCGGCCTGCGCGGTCGGACCCCAGATGCGCAGCCCGCCGCGGCGGAACGCATCCACCACACCCTTCACCAACGGGCCCTCGGGGCCCACGATCGTCAGCGCGACGTTCTCGCGCTCGGCGAGCGCGAGCAAGCCACTGATGTCATCGGCCGCGATCATGCAGTTGCGAAGCTTCGGCTCGCGCGCGGTGCCGGCGTTGCCGGGCGCCACCAGCACCTCGGAGACCTTGGCAGACTGCGCGCACTTCCAGGCCAGCGCGTGCTCGCGCCCGCCGCCGCCGATGACGAGCACTCTCATCGAGGGGCGGCTCGCTTCAATGGCGGAAGTGCCGCATGCCGGTGAACACCATCGCCATGGCGTGCTCGTCGGCGGCCGCGATGACCTCCTTGTCCTTCACCGAACCGCCCGGTTGGATCACGGCGCGGATGCCGGCCTTGGCCGCGGCGTCGATACCGTCGCGGAACGGGAAGAACGCGTCCGAGGCCATCACCGAACCTTTCACCTCGAGCGCGGCGTCCTCGGCCTTGATCGCGGCGATGCGCGCCGAGTACACGCGTGACATCTGGCCGGCGCCGACGCCGATGGTGGCGCCGCCCTTGGCGTAGACGATCGCGTTCGATTTCACGAACTTCGCCACGCGCCAGGCGAACAGCAGGTCGGCGCGCTCAGGCTCGGTGGGTGCGCGCTTGGTCACGACCTTGAGGTCGCTGTCGGTGATGTGGCCGCGGTCGGCCGTCTGGATCAGCAAGCCGCCGCCCACGCGCTTGAGCTCGTGGTGGTCGCGGCGCACGTCGCCCGCAACGCCCGCCGCGATCTCAAGCACGCGGATGTTCGGCTTGGTGGCGAAGGCCTTGAGCGCGCTCGGCTCGTAACCCGGGGCCAATACCACCTCGACGAACTGGCGGTCCACCAGCAGCGTCGCGGTCGCGCCATCGAGCACCCGGTTGAAGGCGATGATGCCGCCGAAGGCCGAGGTCGGGTCGGTGGCGTAGGCGCGCTCATAGGCGCGGTGCAGGTCCGCTGCGATCGCCACGCCGCAGGGGTTGGCGTGCTTCACGATCACGCAGGCCGGCGCCTCGAACTCGCGCGCGCATTCCCAGGCCGCATCGGCATCGGCGAGGTTGTTGAAGCTGAGTGCCTTACCTTGGCGCTGCTGGAAGGTCGCGAGCGTGCCGGGGGCTGCGTAGAGGTCCTGGTAGAACGCGGCCTGCTGGTGCGGGTTCTCGCCATAGCGCAGGTCCATGACCTTGCGGAACACGCCGTTCGCCTGGCCCGGGAACTCAGCCCTGGTGCCGTCCGCGCCGAGCGCGGACAGGTACTCGGAGATCGCCGCGTCGTATTGCGCCACGCGGTTGAAGGCCGCAACCGAGAGCGCGAATCGCGTGGCTGCGGTGACTGCGCCGTCGTTGGCGCTGAGCTCCGCGAGGAACCCGGCGTACTGCGCGGGATCGGTGAGCACCGCGACCGCAGCGAAGTTCTTGGCCGCCGAACGCAGCATCGCTGGGCCGCCGATGTCGATGTTCTCGACCGCGGCGTCGAGCGTGCAGGCCGGGTCCGCGACCGCGGCTTCGAAGGGATAGAGGTTGATCACCAGCAGGTCGATCGGCGGGATCGCGTGCTCAGCCATCACCGCGTCGTCGGTGCCGCGGCGCCCGAGCAGACCGCCGTGCACCTTGGGGTGCAGCGTCTTCACCCTCCCGCCCATCATCTCGGGGAAGCCGGTGTGATCTGCGACCTCGACGACCTTGAGGCCAGCGCCGGCGAGCAGCTTGGCGGTGCCGCCGGTGGAGAGCAGTTCCACGCCGGCTGCTACCAGCGCCTTCGCCAGGTCGACCACGCCGGCCTTGTCAGACACCGAGAGCAGCGCGCGGCGGACCCGGACCTTGTGCGTGCGGTTCGACATCGGGTCAGGCGTCCTGCAGTCCGTACTTCTGGACCTTGCGGCGCAGCGTGGTGCGGGTCAGCCCGAGCCACTTCGCGGCGCGCGACTGGTTGCCGCGGGCGCGCTCGAGCACCGCCTCGAGCAACGGCCGCTCGACCGCGTCGATCACGCGGGCGTGCAGGTCGGTGGCTTCGGGTTCAGCGCGGAGCAGCGCGCGGGTGGCATCGGTGACGGCGGCCGCGAGGCGGCTCGGGGCCGCGGTCATGCCGCGCGCTCCGCGTCGACCAGGCCGCTGAAGAAACGCTGGGTGAGCATGAGCTGCTCGTGGGCGCTCGTGACCGTCATCACCTGGGCGCGGAACGCGGTGGCACCGGGGTGCGCGGCGCAGTACCAGCCGATGTGCTTGCGCGCGACGCGCACGCCGACCGCCTCGCCGTAGAACGCGTAGAGCGCCTCGAGGTGTTCGGACAGGACCTCGCGCACCTCGGCTGTCGTCGGCGACGGGAGCGTGGTGCCAGTGGCGAGGTAGTGTGCGATCTCACGGAAGATCCACGGGTTGCCTTGCGCAGCGCGCCCGACCATCACGGCCGCGGCACCGGTCGCGTCGAGCACGGCCTTGGCCTGCTGCGGGCTGTGCACGTCACCGTTCGCGATCACCGGGATCCGCACGCTGCGCACGATCTCGGCGGTGGTCGCGTGCTCGGCCTCGCCCTCGAACATGTCGGCGCGCGTGCGGCCATGGACCGCGAGCGCCTGGATGCCGGCGTCCTCGGCGATACGCGCGATGCGCACACCAATGCGCGTCTCGCGGCTCCAGCCGGTGCGGATCTTGAGCGTGACGGGGACATCCACCGCGGCCACCACCGCGTCGAGGATGCGGGCGACCAGGTCCTCGTCGCGCAGCAGCGCCGAACCCGCGGCCTTGTTGCAGACCTTCTTGCAGGGGCAACCCATGTTGATGTCGATGATCTGGGCGCCAGCGGCGACGTTCACGCGCGCGGCCTCGGCCAGGCTCGCGGGATCACCGCCGGCGATCTGCACCATGCGCGGGTCGGGTTCGCCGCTGTGATCCAGGCGCAGCCGCGACTTCGCAGTGCTCCAGGTCGCCGGGTTCGACGAGGTCATCTCGGACGCGGCGAGGCCGGCGCCGAGGCGGCGCGCGAGCAAGCGGAACGGACGGTCGGTGACGCCGGCCATCGGCGCCAAGACCACGGGGGAGCCGATGAGGTGAGGGCCGATGCGCATGATTGGGGGCGCAATCATACAGGAGGGAACTGCAGCGTCAGCGTGAGCCTGGATCGTCGCCGGAGCAGATGATTGCGCTGCCCATCGCGAGGCAGGGGGCCAGCGCGTAACCGACCGCATCATTGCCCGGGTCCAGCACCTCGAGCGCGATCGCGTAGCTCTTGCCGGACTCGGCGCGCGCGCCGGCCTCGGGCGGGGTGCGCAGGTACTCGGTCGGCGCGAACATCCGCACGCCGAGCGGTTCGCCCCAGCGGTCGTCCAGCCGCACCCGCAGCAGGGGCAGCGGCTGGGGGAAGGGCGCGTCGTTGGTGATCGTGGCAGTGATGTAGAGCACGCCATCGTAGAGCGGGTGCGAGGTGACCTCGGTGCGCGCGATCGCAAGCGCGCCGAGATCGGTGGGTGCGACGATCGGCAGCTTGAGCGCCTGGTAGGCGTCGACCACCAGCGTACCCACCGCGGGGTCGCGCGCGAGATGGTCGCGGTTCGCGTGCACCAGCTGGCCGACGAGCGCCATACCCAGCAGCGTGCTGGCGATGATCCAGCGTCCAATCTTCTCGCGCGGGCGACCGGCGTCGCGCAGCGTGGGGAAGGCGTCGCGCAGGTCGGGCAGCCCGTCGCTCGCAGGCTTGGGCGCGGCATCGGCCGCATCCACTGCCGCGGCGAGCGCGCCATCCGTGAGCGCGTTCTGGTCGAGCGATGCATCCCCCAGCAAGCCGGCACCGACCTCAGCCGCGCCGTCGTCGTGTTCGTCGGGGTGGCCGAAGAGGTCGCCAATCGATGGATTGCGAGGGTCAGCGGCGACCGGAGGTGGCAGCGCGGCGGCGGTGCCACCAGCGACGTCGTCGTGGTGCAGGTGGGCACGCGCATCGAACACGGTGTCGCACTTCGAGCAGCGCACCTCGCCCTCGGCCGCGGCGAGGTCCGCGTCGCTGACGCGGAAGAAGGTCGCGCAGTTGGGGCAGTGGGTGAGCATGGTCGAAGGGTAAGCGTTAGTGCCGCAGGCCGTCGAGCCTGACCCAGTCGCCACGCGCGACCGGCGGCGCCATCGTCGCGAACGGCGCGTAGGCGGCAACCACCTCGGCGGCCTGTGCGGCGAGGATCCCGGACAGCGCGAAGGGCGCACCGGGCCCGATGCGTGCCATCAAGGTGGGCGCCAGCTCGACCAGGGGCCCGGACAGGATGTTCGCGACCAGGAGGCCGAAGGGACCGGGACTGCCCGCGTCCGGCAGCACCGCCTGGACCTGTGCGGCGACGCCGTTCCGCGCCGCGTTCTCGGCGGTTGCGATGAGCGCCTGCGGATCGAGGTCGACGGCCGTCACGGCCGTCGCGCCGAGACGTGCGGCCGCAATCGCCAAGATTCCCGAGCCGCAACCGAAATCGAGCACCGACTTGCCGGCAAGCGTCTCGGCGTGGCCGTCCAACCACTCCAGGCACAGAGCGGTCGTGGGGTGCGTGCCGGTGCCGAAGGCGAGGCCGGGATCGAGGATCAGGTTCACCGCGCCGGGCTCAGGCGCCTCGTAGGCGGTGGGCACCACCCAGAGCTTGGTGCCGAAGCGCATCGGCTTGAAGTCCTTGAGCCACTCGCGTTCCCAATCGCGGTCGGCGAGGACGGAGAAGCGGTGGGCGGGGAGCGGGGCATCGAGCAAGGCGGCGAGCGCTTCGCGCACCGCTGAGCGGTCGGTGCTGGCTTCGAACAACGCGGTCACGCGCGAGCGCTGCCACAGCGGGGTCGCGCCCGGCGGCGGTTCGTAGATCGGGTCATCGGCGGCGTCGGCCAAGGTCACGGCGAGCGCGCCCAGGGATTCGAGCGCGTCCTGCACGCGTTCGGCATCGAGTTCGCCGAGCGCGAACTCCAACTGCAGCCAGGAAATAGGTATCAGAGTCATTTATTTGCCGTCTTTGCAGACGGCAAATAAATGACTCTGATACCTATTTCATTCCCAGCTTCTTCTCGAGGTAGTGGATGTCGGTGCCACCGCGCAGGAAGTTCGCGTCCTCGAACAGATCGCGGTGCAGCGGCACGTTGGTCTTGATGCCCTCGACCGCGGTCTCCTCAAGTGCGCCGCGCATGCGTGCCGCCGCGATCTCGCGGGTCGGGCCGTGGGTGATGATCTTGCCGATCAAGGAATCGTAGTTCGGCGGCACCGAGTAGCCGGCGTAGATGTGCGAATCCACCCGCACGCCCGGGCCACCGGGCGCGTGCCAGCCGGTGATCTTGCCGGGCGAGGGCCGGAAGTTCGTCGGGTCCTCGGCGTTGATGCGGGCCTCGAAGGCGTGGCCGCGGAAGGTGATGTCCTTCTGCCTCAGCCCCAGCTTCTCGCCGGAGGCGACCCGCAGCTGCTCCTTGACGATGTCGATGCCGGTGATCATCTCGGTCACCGGATGCTCGACCTGCACGCGGGTGTTCATCTCGATGAAGAAGAACTGCTCGTTCTCGTAAAGGAACTCGAAGGTGCCAGCACCGCGGTAGCCGATGGTGCGGCAGGCCAAGGCGCAGCGTTCACCGACCTTGTCCATGAGCTTCTGCGGGATGCCCGGCGCTGGCGCCTCCTCGATCACCTTCTGGTGGCGGCGCTGCATCGAGCAGTCGCGGGTGCCCAGGTGCACGGCGTTGCTGTGCGCATCGGCCAGGATCTGGAACTCCACGTGGCGTGGATGCTCCAGGAACTTCTCCATGTACACGACATCGTTGTTGAACGCGGCCTTGGCTTCGGCACGGGTCATCGCCAGCGCGCCGATCAGCGCCGCCTCGGTGTGGACCACGCGCATGCCGCGGCCACCGCCGCCGCCGGCGGCCTTGATGATGATCGGGTAGCCCACCTGGCGCGCGATCTTGATCACCGCGGCGTCATCGAGCGGCAGCGCGCCGTCGGAGCCGGGCACGGTCGGGATGCCGGCCTTCTTCATCGCGTTCTTGGCCGAGACCTTGTCGCCCATCAGGCGGATCGAGGCCGAGGTGGGGCCGATGAAGATGAAGCCGGACTTCTCGACGCGCTCGGCGAAGTCGGCGTTCTCCGACAGGAAGCCGTAGCCGGGATGGATCGCGACCGCGTCGGTGACCTCGGCGGCGCTGATGATCGCCGGCATGTTGAGGTAGGAGTCGGCTGACGCGGCCGGGCCGATGCACACCGCTTCGTCGGCGAGCTTGACGTGCTTGAGGTCGCGGTCGGCGGTGGAGTACACGGCGACCGTGCGGATGCCGAGCTCGCGGCAGGCCCGCAGGATGCGCAGCGCGATCTCGCCGCGGTTCGCGATGACGACTTTCTCGAGCATCGCCACTTACTCGATGACCACGAGGCCCTGGCCGAACTCGATCGGCTGGCCGTTCTCGCACAGGATCGCCTTGACCACGCCGGCCTTGTCGGACTCGATCGAGTTCATCATCTTCATCGCCTCGATGATGCAGATCGCGTCGCCGACCTTCACGCTCGAGCCGATGTCGACGAAGGACTTCGCGCCCGGCGACGGCGAGCGGTAGAAGGTGCCGACCATCGGCGAGGTCACGACGTGGCCGCTGACGGTCGGGGCCGGGGCCGCGGCAGGGGCAGCCGCAGCAGCCGGAGCCGAAGCGACGGCCGCGAGCGCGGTGGGCGCGGCGTGGTGGTGGACGACCGGTGCCGGGACGCCGCCCATGAAACGGCTGATGCGGACCGACTCCTCGCCCTCCTTGATCTCGATCTCAGCGATGCCCGATTCCTCGAGCAGCTCGATCAGCTTCTTGACCTTGCGGATGTCCATCAGCGTGCCCTCTTGCTGCTCTTGATGCGCGCGGCGGCGGCCCGCACGGCGAAGCGGTAGCCCTGTGAGCCCAGCCCGGCGATCACGCCGACGGCCAGGTCCGAGAAGTAGGAGGTGCGGCGGAACGGCTCCCGCGCGTGCGGGTTGCTCAGGTGCACCTCGATGAAGGGGATGCCGACCGCGGCCAGGGCATCGCGCAGGGCGACGCTGGTGTGGGTAAGGGCGGCGGGGTTGATGATGATGAACACGACCCCCTCCTTGCGCGCCTTGTGGACCCGTTCGATCAGCTCGTGCTCGGCTTCCGACTGGAAGTGGAGCAGCTCATGGCCGTTAACTTCCGCAACCTTGCGGCTATCGTCCACGATCTCAGCCAGCGTGCGCTTGCCGTAGAGACTGGGTTCGCGCTCGCCGAGCTGACTGAGGTTCGGCCCGTTGAGTAACAGGATCTTAGCCACAGTGCAGTTTCCCCCTCGTTCTGCGGCGTTGAGTACGAAAATCGCCGCAGTTCGCCCCCTGTTCGGGGGAGGGGAGTCTCGCCGATTCAGAGCATCTTGGCCAGATATGCCTCGGCGTCTTCCCGGGTCAGTTCCCCGGTGTGGACCCCCAGGATCCGGCCCTGTTTGTCGGTGAACACCGACACCGGCAGGCCGTAGAGGTCCAGTCCGAACTTGCGCCCGACCTCCATCGCTTCCAGCTCGCCCTGCAGTGAGGGGTACTCGAGCTTGAGCTCCTGCTGGTAGGCCGTGACGTTCTCCTTGGTGTCCACGGCGATGCCGAGAATCTGCAGCCCGCGCGGGCCGTACTCGGCCTGCAGCGCGTTGAGCAGCGGGATCTCGCGCCGGCACGGCGCGCACCAGGTGGCCCAGAAGTTCACGATCACCGCCTTGCCCGCGAACTCGTCGCTGGAGCGCGCCTTGCCGTCGAGGTCGTTGAGCGTGAACTGCGGGCGCAGTTCGGGCGTCGCGGCGGTCGCGGGTGCGTCGGCGGGCGGTTGCTTGGTGGCGAACCAGAGTCCGGCGGCGCCGGCGACGAGCGCGACGAGGATGATCGCGAAGTGCTTCTTTGTGTTCTGCATGCGGGCGGCGACTTACTTGCCGAGCGCGCGGCGCAAGCTCGCGGCGTACTCCGCCGCAGGCACGAAGCCCACCGCACGGGCCGCGGTGAGTTCGCTGCCATCGGCGCCGAACAGGATCGTGGTCGGCGGCCCGAACAACTTGAAGCGCGCGAGCAGGGCCTTGTCGGCATCGTCATTCGCGGTCACGTCGGCCTGCAGCAGCACCACGCCGTCGAGCGCGGCGCGGACCTCCGGCGTGCTGAAGGTGTAGGCCTCCATCTCCTTGCAGGCCACGCACCAGTCCGCATAGAAATCGAGCAGCACCGGGCGGCCATCGGTATTGGCCTGCGCCAGCGCGGCGTCGAGGTCGGCCACGGTCTTGATGCGCTGGAACGCGAGGCTCTGTTCGACATCGCCGTGGCTTGCGCGCAAGCCGGAGAGCGGGTCGAGAGGGTTGCGGCCACCGCTGACGGCGCCGAAGACGATCATGAGGCCCCAGAACAGCACGGCGTGCGCGAGGACATCGCGCAAGACGATGCCCTTGGGCCTGGCGGCGAACACGCCGAGCACCACGGCTAGCCCAAGCGCCAGCAGGCCCCAGCCGAGCATCACCACGCCCGCGGGCAACAGCGTGCGCGCGAAGTAGAGCGCGACGCCGAGCAGCAGGATGCCGAAGGCCTGCTTCACCGTGTCCATCCAGCCGCCGGCGCGCGGCAGCAGGCTGCCGAGCGAGGTGCCGACCAGCAACAGCGGCACGCCCATGCCCATCGAGAGCGCGAACAGCGCGATGCCGCCGCGCACGGGATCGCCCGACTGGCCGATGTAGACGAGCGCACCCACGAGCGGCGCCGTCACGCAGGGCCCGACGATCAGCGCCGAGAGCACGCCCATCACGGCCGCGCCGACGAAGGTGCCGCCGCGCTGCGAATTCGAGACCTTGGTGAGCCAGGTCTGCACGCCGCTCGGCATCTGCAGCTCGTAGTAGCCGAACATCGAGAACGCGAGCGCCACGAACAGCAGGGCGAAGGTGCCGAGCACCCAGGGGTCCTGCAAGGCCGCCTGGAGGTTCTGGCCGAACAGCCCCGCGAGCACGCCGGCGAGCGTGTAGGTGAGCGCCATCGCCAGCACGTAGGTGAGCGACACGAGGAAGGCGCGCAGCGGGGTGGAACGCCCGCCTTCGCCGGCGATGATCCCGGACAGGATCGGGATCATCGGCAGCACGCAGGGCGTGAAGGTGAGCGCCAAGCCGGCGAGGAAGAACACGCCGATCACCAGCGCGAGCGAACCCGTGCCGATCACGTTGGCGAGGCGGTCTTGTTCGGGGGCGGACGCGTTGGCGTCGGCCACGGGCGCGAGGATAGCGGCATCGCCCGGCGCCAGCGTGGCGCTGAGCAATGGCGCGCCGTCGGCATCGAAGGCGATGGTCTTGAGCTGCGGCGGGTAGCAGAGGCCGGCGTCGGCACAGCCCTGGTACTGCAGCCGCATCGCGAACGGCCCGTTGCCGCTGAGCGACGCACTCAACAGCGCTTCGCCGCGGAACACGCGCTGCTTGCCGAAGAACTCGTCCTCGTGCACCTCGCCGGCGGGCATCTCGAGCGCGCCGACTTGGCGCTGCGACCCCGCATCGAGCGTGAGTGCGGTCTTGTCGCGATACAGGTAGTAGCCCTCGTGCACCACGAAACGCACGCGCAGCGATTCGCCTTCGACCGCGGCGTCGACCTTGAACACCTGGTCGGGTGGCAGGAACTTGCTCTCGGCGGTTCCCGCGAGCGCCGAGAGATCGGGGAAGTCCGCCGGCTGTGCTGCGGCAGGCAGTGCAAGCAGCGTGGCAAGGAGTAGCGGCGCGAGGCGGAATGCGGATGTCACGGTGTGGTGTTCTCAGTGAGCCAAGCGAGGTAGTCGGGCGTGCTGGCGTCGATGGCCAAGGCGATCAGCTCCGGCACAGTGTAGGGGTGCAGCGCTTTCACCCGCGTGCAGATTGCCTCGAAGTTGGCGCGCGGCGCCTTGATGACCATCAAGACCTCCACTTCGCGCTGCACCTTCCCTTCCCAGCGGAAATAAGAAGTCAGCCCGGGCAGCAGGTTCACGCAGGCCGCGAGCTTCTCCTCGACGAGCGCGTTCGCGATGCGTTCGGCGCTTTCAGCGTCGGGCGTGGTGCAGAGGATGGCGATCGCGGCGGTGGGCATGGGGCGGCGAGGATAAGGTGTCTGCCCCCTTGTGCCGCCGTGGTCCCGCCCCCATAATTGGCACTCGGTCGGACTGAGTGCTAACAGCACAGCCGTCCGATTGATAAAAAATCCTTACGAATCAAACACTTCCCTAGGAGTGTCGCATGAAGCTTCGCCCTCTACACGACCGCGTCATCGTCAAGCGCCTTGAGGCCGAGACCAAGACTGCGGGCGGCATCGTCATCCCTGACTCAGCGACCGAGAAGCCCGTCAAGGGCGAGGTCATCGCAGTCGGCAACGGCAAGATCCTGGAAGACGGCAAGGTCCGCCCGCTCGACGTCAAGGTCGGCGACAAGATCCTGTTCGGCAAGTACTCCGGCACCGAGGTCAAGCTCGACGGCCAGGAATACGTCGTCATGCGTGAGGAAGACATCATGGCCATCTTCGATGGCAAGTCCGATTCGAAGGGGAGCAAGTAATCATGGCAGCCAAAGACGTTCGATTCGGTGATGACGCTCGTGCGCGGATGTTCCGCGGCGTGAACGTGCTCGCCAATGCGGTCAAGGTCACGCTCGGTCCGAAGGGCCGCAACGTGGTGCTCGAGAAGTCGTTCGGCGCCCCGACCATCACCAAGGATGGCGTGAGCGTGGCGAAGGAGATCGAGCTCAAGGACAAGTTCGAGAACATGGGCGCGCAGATGGTGAAGGAGGTCGCTTCGCAGACTTCGGACGCCGCCGGTGATGGCACCACCACCGCGACCGTGCTGGCCCAGGCCATCCTGCGTGAGGGCCTCAAGGCCGTCGCCGCCGGCATGAACCCGATGGACCTCAAGCGCGGCATCGACAAGGCCGTGATCGCGGCGACCGAGGAGCTGAAGAAGCTCTCCAAGCCCTGCTCCGACGACAAGGCGATCGCCCAGGTCGGCACCGTCTCCGCCAACGGCGACGAGACGATCGGCAAGAAGATCGCCGAGGCGATGGCCAAGGTCGGCAAGGAAGGCGTGATCACCGTCGAGGAAGGGCAGACGCTCAACGACGAGCTCGATGTCGTCGAAGGCATGCAGTTCGACCGCGGCTACCTCTCGCCTTACTTCATCAACCAGCAGCAGAGCATGAGCGCCGAGCTCGAGAACCCGCTGATCCTGCTGTGCGACAAGAAGATCTCCAACATCCGCGAGATGCTGCCGGTGCTCGAGGGCGTGGCCAAGTCGGGCCGCTCGCTGCTGGTGGTGGCCGAGGACGTCGAGGGTGAGGCGCTGGCGACGCTGGTCGTCAACAATCTGCGCGGCATCGTCAAGGTCGTCGCGGTCAAGGCGCCAGGCTTCGGCGATCGCCGCAAGGCCATGCTGCAGGACATCGCGATCCTGACCAGCGCGACCGTGATCTCCGAGGAGCTGGGCCTGACGCTGGAGAAGGCCACGCTGGCCGACCTCGGCAACGCCAAGAAGGTCTCGGTGACAAGGACAACACCACCATCATCGACGGCGCCGGCAAGAAGGCCGACATCAAATCCCGCGTCGAGTCGATTCGTTCGCAGAT
>JANNEA010000034.1:0-3169 GCA_031388175.1 Gammaproteobacteria bacterium | reverse complement strand
CTCCTCGTCGTCGATCGACAGGATGAACGCCGAGGCGCGCGACTGCTGTTGGGCGAACGACGAGAGGTCGCCGTAGCTGGTGACGCCGAGCACGGTCATGCCTTCGGCCTCAAGAGCGGAGGCGAGCACGCGGATGCCGAGACCGGACGCGTTCTCGGAGCGGAAGTCTTCGTCGATGATCACGACCGGAAACACGAATTTCATGGGCAGGCGACTCCAGTCGGGTTGAGGCGGGGACAGCGGCCCCTCGAGGGGGAAGCGGTGGCGCAGCGCAGGCCGGGGGCGGGCATCAACGCTAGATCTTGGGCAGGGTGACGCCGCTTTGTCCCTGGTACTTGCCGCCACGATCGCGGTAGGAGGTTTCGCAGACGTCGTCGTCGTCGGATTCGAAGAACAACACCTGCGCCACGCCTTCGTTGGCGTAGATCCGCGCCGGCAACGGCGTGGTGTTGGAGAACTCCAGCGTCACGTGGCCTTCCCACTCGGGCTCGAACGGCGTCACGTTGACGATGATTCCGCAGCGCGCGTAGGTCGATTTGCCCAGGCAGATGGTCAGCACGTTGCGCGGGATGCGGAAGTATTCGATGGTGCGCGCCAGCGCGAACGAATTCGGCGGGATGATGCACGACTCGCCCTTCACGTCGACGAACGACTTCGGATCGAAGTTCTTCGGGTCGACGATGGTCGAGTTCAGGTTGGTGAAGAGCTTGAATTCGTCCGAGCAGCGGATGTCGTAGCCGTAGCTGGAGGTGCCATAAGACACCACACGGCGGCCGTCGACCTCCTTGACCTGGTGCGGTTCGAACGGCTCGATCATCCCGTGGGTCTGGACCATGCGGCGGATCCAGCGGTCGGACTTGATGCTCATCGGCGGGGGCCTGTCAGGGAAAGCTCGGGAAAGGCCGCGATTCTAGCGGCGCAAGGCGACATCGTGGGGATCGGCCGCGACGATCGCGCCAGGGCGCGCCGGGCCGCCCCCGAGCGCACTGGCCCCCTCCGAGGGGGAAGCTGGAGCGCAGCGCAGCGCAGGCTGGGGGTGGGTGTCACCTCAGGTGTTCTGGATCACGATCTTCGGGAAGATCGCGGTGGTGTCCTTCTGCAACTCGGAGATGCGAACCGCCACCCGCCGGGCGATGTCGCGATAGATCTGCGCCGACCGCCCGGCCGGATCGGCCACCACCGCCGGGGTGCCGCCGTCGCCCTGCGCCCGGATGCTGGCGTCGAGCGGCAGAGTCCCCAGCAGCGCGACATCGTAGTCCTGGGCCATGCGCCCGCCACCGCCCTCGCCGAAGATGTGCTCCTCGTGCCCGCAGTTGGAGCAGATGTGCAGGCCCATGTTCTCCACCACGCCGAGAATCGGCACGTTGACCTTCTGGAACATCTTCAGGCCCTTGCGGGCGTCGAGCAGGGCGATGTTCTGGGGCGTGGTGACGATCACCGCGCCGGTGACCGGTACCTTCTGCGCCAGGGTGAGCTGGATGTCGCCGGTGCCGGGCGGCATGTCGACGATCAGGAAATCCAGGTCCTGCCACTCGGTATCGTTGAGCAGCTGGGTCAGCGCCTGGGTCACCATCGGCCCACGCCAGACCATCGGCTGCTCCTCGTCGATCAGGAAGCCGATCGACATGCACTGCAGGCCGTGGCCGAGCATCGGCGCCAGCCGTTTGCCGTCCTGGCTCAGCGGCCGGCCGGTGATGCCGAGCATGCGCGGCTGGCTCGGGCCGTAGATGTCGGCATCGAGCACCCCGACCCGCGCGCCCTCCGCGGCCAGCGCCAGCGCCAGGTTCGCCGCCACCGTGGACTTGCCCACGCCGCCCTTGCCGCTGGCGACCGCAATGATGTTCCGCACGCCGGGCAGCGGCGTGAGGTTCTGCTGCACCGCGTGCGCGACCACGCGCCAGCTGACCGCGATCTCGACCTGCGCATCGAGCGCCTGGCCCAGGTGCGCGGCGAGCAGCGCGCCGAACTCGTCCTTGTAGCGCTCGGCCGGGAAGCCGAGCTCGACCGTGACGCGGACCGCACCGCCATCGCGCTCGTCGTCAAGATGGATGTCCTTGATCGCTTTCGCGCTGATGAGGTCCGAGCCGAGCGCAGGCTCGACGAACGAACGCAGCGCGGCCTCGACCATGTCACGGGTGATGCTCATGAAGGGCGCGGATTCTAGCATCGCGTGGCATAATCCACGCCCATTCATGCACGCCCCTTCATGAGCACACTCCGCCGGATCCTCGTCACCTCGGCGCTGCCCTACGCGAACGGTCCGCTGCACTTCGGCCACGTGATCGAGGCGGTGCAGACCGACGTCTGGGTCCGCTTCCAGCGCCTGCGCGGCCACGAGGCCTACTACTGCTGCGCCGACGACACCCACGGCACGCCGATCATGCTCAAGGCCGAGCAGGAGGGCGTGACACCGGAGCAGCTGATCGCGCGGATCCAGGCCGAGCACGAGCGCGACTACGCCGGCTTCCTGATCCGCTTCGACCGCTTCCACAGCACGCACTCGCCCGAGAACAAGGCGCTGGTCGAGGGCTTCTACGCCAAGCTGAAGGCCGCTGGCCACATCGCGGTCCGCACCATCGCGCAGGCCTACGACGCCGAGAAGGGCATGTTCCTGCCCGACCGCTTCATCAAGGGCGAATGTCCACGCTGCGGCACCGCCGAACAGTACGGCGACGCCTGCGAGAGCTGCGGCGCGACCTACTCACCCGCCGACCTCAAGAATCCGCGCTCGGTGCTGTCGGGTGCAACACCGGTGACGCGCGAGTCCGAACACCACTTCTTCAAGCTCGGCGCCTTCACCGGCTTCCTGCGCGACTGGACCGCGCGCGGCGTGGACGACTCGGTGCGCGCCAAGCTCGCCGAGTGGTTCAGCGTCGGGCTCAAGGACTGGGACATCTCGCGCGATGCGCCCTACTTCGGCTTCGAGATCCCGGGGGCACCCGGCAAGTACTTCTACGTCTGGCTCGATGCGCCGATGGGCTACATGGCCTCGTTCAAGGCGCTGTGCGCGGACCGCGCGCGCTCGGCGGTGCCGCAGCGCTTCGACCACTTCTGGGCCGCCCCCGCCCAGGGCAAGACCCAGCACAACCACACGATCGGCAAGGACATAACCAACATCCACACCATGTTATTGCCAGCGGTGCTCAATGGCGCCGGCTACCCCCTGCCC
>JANNEA010000023.1:0-12278 GCA_031388175.1 Gammaproteobacteria bacterium | reverse complement strand
GATGGCGGCCCAGGTGGCGGGCGGAGTTTTCTCGCGGAAGAAAAGCCAGGCGAGCAGGGCGGCGATGAGTGGAGCGCCCGCCTGGATGAGTGGGCGAAGGGCCGGACCTCGGCCCCGACCCAGACCGTGGCCGAGTGCACGGCCGAGATGAAGCTGATCGCCAAGACCTCGTTCTTCACCTATGTCTATGTGGTGGAGGCCGATGACCGGCTGGTCGGCGTGGTGACGATGCGCGACCTGTTGCTGGCCGAACCGGGGCAGCAGTTGCGCGAGGTGATGATCAAGGAGCCGTTCCACTTCAAGGCCGAGACCCCGGTGCACGATGCCGCCCGCGAGGTGGTGCACCTGCACTACCCGATCTACCCGGTCTGCGACGCCGACATGAAACTGATCGGCCTGGTGCGTGGCTACGTCCTGTTCGAGGAATCAGCCGCGGAACTCGCCTCGCAGGCCGGCCGCATGGTTGGCATCGAAGGCGAGGAGCGCCTCACCACGCCCTGGCCGCTGTCGCTCAAGCAGCGGCACCCCTGGCTGCAGCTGAACCTGCTGATGGCGCTGGCTGGCGCGATCGTGGTCGGGTTCTTCCAGGACCTGATCCAGGAGTTCGTGGTGCTCGCGGTGTTCCTGCAGGTGTTCAGCAGCCAGGCCACCAACGCGGGTTGCCAGGCGATGGCGATCACCATCCGCGGCATGACGCTCGACGAGTTCGTGGCCGGCGACCTGTGGCGCTTGATCAGGAAGGAAGCCTGGCTCGGCTTGATCAACGGCGCGGCGGTCGGGCTCACTGCGGCCGGCGCGATGGCGTTGTTCGCCGGTCAGGCGGGCGATGGCCACGCGTTGCGGCTGGCGTTCCTGACGATGGTCGCGATGTCGGTGTGCTGCGTGCTGTCGGGCATCGCCGGCGTGCTGGTGCCGCATGCGCTGCGGCGCTTCGGCGCCGACCCGACCACGGCGTCGACCGTGCTGCTGACGGCCATCACCGACATCGTCTCGATGGGTTCGCTGCTGATCGGCGCAACCTTGATGCTGAAGTAGGCGCGCGGCCCGCTAGCGGTTCGAACGATCCGCGCCGAGCTCCGCCGCGAACTCCGCGATGCGGCGCAGCAAATCGGGATCTTCCGCCAGCCGCTTCTCCAACTTGGTCACGCCGTTGCCGCTGGCTTCTGGCGCCAACGGCAACTTGCCCTGCGTGGGCGCAGGGCCGTAACGGTGTTGGCCGTTCTGTTTGTGACGCGGGGGAAGCACGGGGCCGAATCTACTCCTCTGCCTGCGTCGTGGGACAGGTTTCCTGAGAACGGGGTCTCAGTCCTGAACATCACCCCATGGCGGTACCGCGGGGGTGGGGGGTGCGGACGCGGCCACGGTCTGGTGCCAGCGGCGGCGGCGCATGCGGGCGCGGCGTCGGTCGGACAGGCTTGTGTACGACTCGGCGGGGCTGAAGATGAGCTTGAACATGGGGGTTCCTCCTGTGTTTGCCTTGGGTTTCATGGCGAGGAGGATGGGGCCCAGGCGTTACGGGGTGATGGCCCGGCCGTGGCAGTTCGAAGTCGACTGCTTGTCTAAAGGTCCCAGATTTCCCGGCTCACCCGCCATTCGCCTCGGGGGGCCCGGGTCCACAGGGCCAGGTAGTCGAGGCGATGCCAACCCTCGCCCAAGGTCCCGGTCTCGCAGGCGGTACCCCCCGCCAAGCGCAGGTCCTGGGTATGGAAGGGGCCGCGGGTGGCGAAGCCGTCATCGGCCAGCAGCCGGCGGATTGCCGGCCGGCCCGACACCGGCATCCGGTCCGGGATCCACACGATCGCGTCCTCGGACCAGCGTTCGAGCGCTTGGTCGAGGTCGTAACGGCCGATCGCCTTCAGGAAGGTCTCGTGTTGATGGGCGAACAGCGCGCGGAAGGCCAGGACATCGGCGACGCCTGCGGCGGGGGATTTGAGCCGCAGTGCTAGGAGGGGATTCGCATCGATCGAGATCATGGCCAGCTCCGCGCCTGTTCGTGGAGCAGAGGCTGCTCGCGGTCCATGACAGGACCGTGGCGGGGAGGTGTCGGGTTGTTGTCAGAGCCGCGGCTATACTCGTTCGCGCTGATGAACGAACGGTTTGGGGAGTCGTTGCGATGCGCACGATCATGGTCCTGAACTCGAAGGGCGGCTGCGGCAAGAGCACGCTGTCCACCAACATCGCCGGCTATTTCGCCCATGCCTGGGAAGGCAAGTTCGCCCTCATCGACTTCGACCCGCAGGGCTCGAGCTTGGATTGGCTCGCCCGCCGCCCCGGCCATCTGCCGCCGATCCGCGGCTACAACGGCCATCGCGACGGCATCCAATGCGTGTCACCCGATGTGGAGCTGCTGGTGATCGATCCGCCCGCGCGCTGCCATGGCGAGGAGTTGGCGCGGATGGTGGGCTACGCCGAGACCTTCATCATCCCGGTGCAGCCGAGCCCGATCGACATCGGTGCGGCGTCGAAGTACATCAAAGAGCTCTACGACGTGCACCGCGTGAAGGACAAGGAAGTGAAGATCGCGGTGGTGGCCAACCGCGTGCGCGAGAACCTGCTGATCTGGGAGTCGCTCGAGAAGTTCCTCGACGGCTTGAAGATCCCGTTCGTGGCCAAGTTCCGCGATGCGCAGAACTACATCCGCGCCTACGACCGCGGCATGGGCATCCACGAGCTGCCGCCCTACCTCGGCCGCGACGATGTCGCGCAGTGGGAGCCGCTGGTGAAGTGGCTGGAGAGCAAGCAGAGCGTGCCTGCGGTGAAGAAGTTCGTCGCGCCACCCGCGCCGGCGGTGCATCCGGTGGAAGCGGCGGCGGCTGAACTCGCGAACATGCCCTGAGCCGGGCCCGGCTCAATTAGTCCCTGAAGTTCTCGTACTGCAACGGCTGCTCCAGCTTCTGGCTGCGCAGCAGTGCGATGCATTCCTGCAGGTCGTCGCGCTTCTTGCCGGTGACGCGCAATTGATCGCCCTGGATCTGCGCCTGCACCTTGAGGCCTGAGTCCTTGATCACCTTGACCAGGACCTTGGCGTACTCCTGCTTGAGGCCGTGCTTGAGCGTGAGCAGCTGCTTCACTTTGTCGCCGCCCGCCGGCGCCGGTTCGCCCGCATCCACCGCGCGCACGTCGATGCCGCGCTTGGCGAGCTTCTGGTAGAGGATGTCGGTGATCTGCGTGAGCTGGAAATTGGAATCGCCCCAGACCGTGATCACCTGCTCGAGCCGCTCGACCTTGGCCGCGGTGCCCTTGAAGTCGTAGCGGTTGCCGAGCTCGCGCGCGGTCTGGTCGAGCGCGTTCACGACTTCTTCCATCTTCACTTCGGAGACGACGTCGAAGGAGGGCATGGGGCATTCTCATTGTTTGGGTAATCGATGCTATACCTGAAGTCATGCATCACAGGCTCCCCGCACTCGTTGTCATCACCGCGCTTGCCTCCGGGTGCGCCTGGAACACGATTCAGCCCGCGATGGACGGCCTTGTCGGCAAGCATGTAGACGACGCGATCCGCTACCTTGGATATCCCGACGAAGATGCGATGCTCGCGGGTCACCGAATCATCTCTTGGTACAAGCGCGATTCCATGACTCTCCCCCATACGTCTTCCGTCACGAACCCATACACGGGCACGACCATGTCGATGACCAGCTACTCGACGGCGAACCTCGAATGTCAGATCCGTGTAGAGGTGGACGCTGCCCTGATCATTCGAACTTGGGAGGGCAATGGGAACGAGGGGGCGTGCGCACACTTCGCGTCTCGGTTGGCGAACGCCCCGCGATATTTGAACCCGAACTTGCCGAGCTCGGGGAAGGACTGCAAGGTCACGCCGGACCGTTGGAGCAAGACCTGCTTGCTCCGTAAGACGAAGTAACGCTTCAGTGCATCGACGACTGCGACCGTCCGCGCCGCTCGTGCATCATGTCTGCATGCGCAGCGTCATCGTCGTGCTTATGCTCCTCGCGTCATCGCTCGCCTCCGCCGTGGTCTGGCGCCACGATGCGACCCCGGCCGCCGTGCTCGCGCTTGGCGCCAAGTTCCCCGCGGTCGGGCGCGTGCGGCCCGACGGCTCGGCCACCTTGATCGCGCCGACCTGGGTGCTCACCGCCGCGCATGTCGGCGCCATCATCAAGGCCGATAGCACGGTCGAGTTCGAAGGCAAGCGCTACGCGGTGAAGCGCGTGGTGCTGCACCCCAGGGGCAGCGCCGATCCGGCGCGCCCGAACCAGCCACCCGAAGTGGACCTCGCGCTGCTCGAGCTCGCGACACCGGTCACGGGCATCGCGCCGCTCGCGCTGTACCGCAGCACGGGCGAGCAGGACCAGGCGCTTGCGATCGTGGGTTACGGTGATTTCGCTGCCGCGGGGGCGCCGCTCGTGCGCACCGATGGTCAGCGTCGCGCGGTGATGAACGCGGTCGCCGATGCGGGGCCCAAGCGATTGTTCTTCCCATTTGACGCGCCACCGAGTGGTGAACCGCTCGAAGGCATGGGCGCGCCGGGCGACAGCGGTGGTCCAGCGCTGATCAAGGTTGGGGCAGGCTGGCAGGTGGCGGGCGTGAGCTCAGGCGCGCAGGGCGAGCCCGGCGCCTACGGCAGCACCGACATCTACGTCCGCGTCAGCAGCCATCTCGACTGGATCGACGCGACGCTCGGCGCCGCGCGCCCGACTAATCCACGCAACTGATCGCGAAGATCTCGTCGCTCGGCGCGACGATCTCGGGCGATATGCGGAAGCCGCTGTTGGCGCTCTGCGGGTCGGCGGTGTAGAGCGCCGTGGTCGAGCCCACCAAGCCGTCGAAGCGCAGGTCGTAGACCAGCGTGCCGTCGCTGCAGGTGTCGACCGTGCCGACGAAGTAGCCCTGCGATTCGTTCGGGCTCACCGTGTAGGTGTTGAGCGGCGAACCGGTGTTGACGATGCGCAGCGCGCTCGCGCCGACCGGGGTGACGAGGTCCGCATCGCTCGAGATGTAGGCAATCGTCGCGCCATCGGTCCAGCGGATCGGGCCGGTCGGCTCCTCGCCCACGGGCGTGAGCGTGAGGATGTTGGTGGGCGCGTTCACCGTGGCGGAGAAGACCGTGTTGCCGGTGCCGTCGTCGCCGAGCCAGGCGTAGCTCAGACCATCCGGGCTGAACTCGAAGCTGTAACCGGATTGCAGCAGTTGTGTGATCGCGCTGTCCGCGCGCGCCTCGGTGAGCGGGTTGGCGACGCTGAGCCCCCAGAGCTGCTTCACGCCGCCGATGGTGGCGACGTAGAGCAGCGTCGCGCTGTTCGAGGAGAGCCTGACGCTGTCGGCGGTCCGATCGAGCAGATCGCCGCCGCCGAGCAGGTTCGTGAGATCGAACACGCCCAAGTTGTTTATCAGCACCAGCTTGAACTTCTCCTCGCCACTGTGCGCGTAGATGACGCCCGTGCCGTCGGCGAGAGGGAACAGCCCGGTCGGCTGGTCACCCGGCACGAGCAGGCTGGCGGAGAACCTGATCTGGGCCAGAGTCTCGGTGAGGTCGGCGGCGGCGACGCCGGTGGCGTCTTCCCAGAACAGCGTGGCGCCGTTGGCCGACAGCGCCATCTCCGAGACTGTTCCCGGGAACCCCGTGTTCCCCACGTTGATCTGTTCGACGATGGCAGGGTCGGCCGGGTCGAACACGTACAGGTTGGTGCCGGTGGTGCCGACCTTCGCAATGAACACGAAGCGGCTGGCGGCCGCATTGCTGGCGTAGGCGTACACGCATTCGCCGCCGAAGATGGTCTCCACGGGACCGCCGGCGCGAGGCACCAGCCGGTAGTTCGACGGACAGCCATCGCTTGGGTCGCTCACCAGGCGGACCACGAACGCCCCGCTGGTGCCAATCGCGCCGGGCAGGTCGAAGTAGGCGGGCGAACCGCCGTTGCCCAGGCGCGTGACCGTCTCGGTCACGCTCCCGGTGTCGGCGACGAAGACCTCGTCGCCGAAGGCAGAGGCGTCGTCGCCGTCTGTGTCGGCGATGTAGATGACGCGATTGCCCGTGAAGACCGGCAGGTCGACTGTCACCACGGTGTCGTCAAAGCAGCTGGCGAGGCCGAGCAGCAGCGCGATGGGCAGGAGGCGGGCGATGCGAGCGTTCATGGGCGGGACCTCGGCCTAGACCAGGTGGGCGATGGCGTATCGGATGATACCGCTGCCGCTCGCAGACCATCCTAGCGCCGAACTCGGACGCTGGTCGGCGCAGAGCAGCCCGCTTCGCCCGGGGTCACTGCGCGCAGACGAAGTCGTCCGCGATGCCGCTGATCGTTGCCGGGTATTGCGGCGTGATCCGCTGCACGCTGTTGGCGTCCATCGCCTGCGCGCTGTACAGCGCATCGAAAGCGCCGATTGCGCCCGGATCGCCGCGATAACGGTAGACCAGCGTGCCGTCGCCGCAGACCACGAACGCGTCCACGCCGGGGGCGATGACGCCGATCGGGCTGAGCGCGACGGTGGTGAGCGGCACGCCGACCGCGACCGAGCGCAGCGTGCTCAGGCCGAAGCCGATGTCGTAGCTGTCGTAGACCACGATGGTTGCGTCGCGCCAGCCGATCAGGTCGAACGGCACCTGGCCTGCGGGCGTGAGCACGACCGCCGTAGTCGGCGCGGCGAGCGTCGCGCCGTGCACGCGGATGTCGTTGCCGCCGGCATCGCCGAACCAGGCGAAGCGGGTGCCGTCGGAGTTCCACGCGAACCTGGGCAGGCTGGGTCCCGCGGTCGGGAACGGCGCCGTGTCCACGCGCTGCTCGGTCAAGGGCGCAGCGAGCGGCACGAGCCAGAGCTGCGGGTCGCCACCGATCACGGCGATGTAGAGCAGCTGCGTGCCGTCGGGCGAGAGCGCGTACTCGCCGAGCGTGTCGCCGACGCCAAGCGCCGCAGTGAGGTAGGTCTCGCTCAAGCCAGCACCCGGCGTGATCACGGTCCGGCGCAAGCGCGTCTCGCCCGGCGCGACGTAGACGGCGTTGGCGCCGTCGAAGGTCACCGCGAACGCCGCGGGCGTGTCGACGCTGCGGATCTGGCCGAAGGACCCGACCGTGAACGTGGTCGAACTGAACAGCCCGCCGGCCTCGGTCCAGGCGATCCGGCTGCCATCGCCGGAGAAGCGGTAGTCCGCGACCGTGCCGCCGGTGATGCCGGTGTCGATCGAGAACACGGTGTTGGCGTCAGGCGTGTCGGCGAGCACGAGCCGAGGCCCCGTCTCGCCGAAGAGCGTGACCCGCAACGCGAGGTTGCCGCCGGCCGGGTTGAACTCCAGCCGGTGCCCGCAGTGGTCGTTGCCGCGCAGCGTGTTCATCGGCAGGCCGGTCGTGGTGTCCACGAATTCGTAGCGCGCGCGACAGCCGGTCGCATCGGCGACGCGCGCGCCGAGGTAGCGCTCGTCGAGCGACATAATCGGGTCGCTCATGACCTCGTCGGCGTCGACGTGGCGGGAGATCTTGGTGACCATCGCGCTGGTGCTGCCGGTGTCGGCGGCGTAGGCCTGAAAGCGTCCCGGTGCGTCGGCGCTGTCCGCTAGGTAGACCACGCGCATGCCGATCGCCGGCGGCACGGTCACGGCGGCATCGTCGCTGCCGCAGGCGAAGACGAGGGCGGCGAGCAGCGCAGCGCCCGTGGCACGCAGGACGTTCTTGAGAAATTCCATGCTGGATGCTCCTGGCCCCGAGGGTGACACCGCGGCCGGCTGGATACTGTGCGATGCGTCACACCAGGTGGGCGATCGCGTTCGAATAATACCGCAACAGCGGACGCTCCTCGGGCACCACGGTCAACAGACCGTCTTCCTCGGTCACCAGGTGCCGCAGCGTGAGCATGCGCAAGCCCACATCGATTGAGTACTCGCGGTCGGAGCGCGGGATGTAGACCTTCGCGTCCTTCGCCGCCAAGCCCTCGATCAGCGCCTGCACTCGCGCCTTGAGCTCGAGCTTGGAGATCGGGCCGTCGCAGCCGAGCAGCGTGTGCGACACCAGCGACACCGGCAGCACCGGGATCACGCGCCCGACCTCGTGCATCAGGTCCTTCATCAGTTCCGCCGACACGCGGCCGCGCATGTCGCGGTCGAGCGCCTTGAGGTCGATGCCGCGCTTGGTCAGCCACTCGCGGGTGGAGAACGGCGAGCCGAAGTTGGCGCAGGCATAGCCGAAGCGGTACCAGCGGCCGAGGATCATCTGGCCGAAGTTGCGGCCGATGAAGCGGAAGATCGTGCCGAGCGCGGCCATGCCGGTCTTGCGCTCCGCCTTGGCGGCGTCTGGCCCGCGCGCATCGAGCAGCAGCGTGCGGTCCTCGAGCACGCGGTCGTAGTTGATGCCGACCGGGATGAACACCAGGTCGCGTTCGCCCTTGGGGTCGAAGCCGCGGAGCATGTACTCGAGCAGGCCGATCTTCGGGTCGCGCAGCTTGCCGTCGCGCGATAGCCCGCCCTCCGGGAACATCGCCTGCACCACGCCGCCCTCGGTCGCCATCTGCACGTAGCGCTCGAGCACCTTGCGGTAGAGCGGGTCGCCGGAGGCGCGGCGCACGAAGAAGCCGCCCATCAGCCGGATCAGCTGCTGGATCGGCCACACCCGCGCCCATTCACCCACCGCGTACGACAACGCAGTGCGCTCGAGCGCGAGATAGGCGGCGAGCACGTAGTCCATGTTCGAGCGGTGGTTCATCACGAACACGATGCTGGTCTTGGGCGGCAGCGCCTTGAGGCCCGCCTCGTCGGAGAAGCCCAGCCGCACCCTATAGAGAGTGCGGACGAAGGCGCGCGCCAGGCCGTTACCGATGCGGAAGTAGAAGAATGCCGAGAACGCCGGGACGATCTCCTTGGCGTAGGTGTGCACGCGGCTAAGCACAACCGCGCGTGGCGTGTGGGTCTCGCGGGCGAAGGTCTCCATCGCCTCGAGCACCTTGGGATCGAACACCAGCCGCTCGATCAACACGCGCCGCTCGGTGCGCTTGAACTCGGGGATCTCGAGCTGGAGCCGGCGGTTCAGCTCCTCGATCACGATGTTGGCGCGGCGCTGGAAATACCAACGCATGGTCGGCATCAGCATCCGGTCGAGCACCGCCCAGGCGGCGAGCACGCCGCCGAGCAGGAACAACCAGAGCGGGAGGGTGACGGTGCTGTCCATCGGTCGTGCGGCAGTCTAGCCCAGCGCTCAGGCCCGCCGGTTCGCTACACTCGGCCTCGCCTCCAGGGGGAATCATGTCGAAACGCTCCATCGTCGGCGCCATCGCCTGCCTATTCGTCCTGTCAGCATCCGCCGCGTCCGCCGAGGATGCGCCGCTGCCTGCGCTGAGCGACAGCGACCTCATCCCGATCAACCGCATCGAGCCACGGTTTCCGCGCGAGGCGCTGATGCGCGAGATCAGCGGCAGGGTGCGTATCGCCGGAACCGTGGCGAGGGACGGGAGCGTGCTGGAGGCGCACGTGGTCGTCTCGCAACCGGCCGGCGTGTTCGACAGGTCGGCGTTGCGCGCGGTACGGCAATGGAAGTTCAAGCCGAGGATCAAGGATGGGCAGGCGGTCGAACGCGAGTTCGAGCAGACCATCAACTTCATGTTGTTCGGCCCGAACGAGCCCGATCCGCTGCTCACGTTCGTCGCTAGCGATCCGCCCGCGGCGCATGAGTTGTACCGCAGCCTGCGTGGTTTCTGCCCTGATGCCTACGCTCGCGCCGATGACGCGGCGAACGCCGCGCTCGCGCTGGACCTCGGGTCGGCGCGGTTCGTGGACGACCTCCCCAAGACGCTGTTGTTCGTGCCGCAGCAAGCGGAGAAGAACGCGGCGCACATCCAACGAGCCGAAGCCTGCCTCTTCTCCAGCTGGGAGCAATTGCGCGATCCGCAGGCCTATAGGATGGCGGCGCGCATGGCAAGGTTCGACCGCTTCGTGGAGTGGGGCGCCGAGTCCGCGACGGCATACGAATCGCTGGCCGCGGAGTTGCAGGGCGCGCCGGTCGCGAAGCCCTCGACGCCTGCGCATTTGCTGCGCGTGCGCGCATCGATCTTCAAGCGGATGGTCCCTGCTTACTTCGAGCTCATCAACGCGCAGGCCACGCTATTCCCGCCGGCGGTCGCGACCGGCAAGACCACGGTCGACGCGCTCGACCGTGCCAAGGCTGCGATTGGTGCAGGCAACCCGAAGTCGGCGCGCTCGATCCTCTCGAAGGCCCTCAAGCAGGCCGCCGAGCCCGTCGATCGTGGCCTGCTGTTGCTCGCGCTCGCGCGCACCGAAGTGGCGCTCGACGAGCTCGATGCTGCCCTGGACTCGTTGGCCGAGGCGCTCGCGCTGGAGCACGTGCCGTGGAACGTCGTGCTGACCGGTGAGATGGTGCGGACTGCGCTGTGCGGCAGGATGGGTGATGGCGCGTGCTTCGACGCGTCGCGCGCCAAGCTCAACGCCGAGATCGGCGTGACCGACAAGTTCAAGTTCTGAAGGAGCACGCCGATAACATGTTCGGTCTCCGCAGCGTCCCGTTGCTCATCGTCCTGCAGATGATTCCGTTCGTCGGCGCAGCGGATGCCGGTGAGCCGGCGACGGTCGCGTCCGGTACTGGCGGCACGGTCACGCTAAAGGGTCAGGTGTTGCAGGACGGGTCCATCGGCCAGCCTGAGATCGCGTTCTCCGAGCCCGCCGGCAAGTTCGATGATGTCGTGTTGCGCGCGGTCCGGACGTGGCGGCTCGAAGGACTCAAGCCGGCGCCGAACCGGCCGCTGGAGTTCTGGCAGACGTTCAATTTCCACGACGATTCAGCACTGCGAAGCGCGATGCCGCCCGCGGCAGCTGTCGATGAAGATGGCAGCGGCATCACCACCGGGCCCGTACTAGACGAGCCGAACGGGCTTATCGTCGAGCGGCGCGAATACGCGCAATGGCCTCGCCGCGCGTTCGATCCGTTCCGGGGCGGCTGGGTGCGCATCGATGGTGAGGTCGACGCGGCCGGGAAGGTGGTGAGCGCCGTGGTCGTGGAATCTCATCCACCAGAACTCTTCGATCGCGCGGCGCTGGGATCGATCCGGCACTGGAGTTTCAAGCCCGCGATCGGCGCCGCGCCTCAGGGCAACCGACGGTTCGCACAATGGTTCGAGTTCAACGCCGGGTTCTATACGCGCGACTCGATGCAGGGCATCTACCTGGCCAAGGAGCGGACCGAAGCCGAGCGCTTATTGAACGACCTCGTCAAGCTCTGCCCAGACGTCTATCCACGCGCTGACGATGCGTTGAACACCGCGCTGCTTGAGGCACGTCGTCTGCATCCGATCCCGACCGGACCGGCGCCACCGCTCTCGGTCGAAGCGCCGCAGGCTATCGAGCAGCTGAAGCGTTATGGCGAGTGCGTGTTCAGCAGTTGGGAGCATCTAAAGGACGCCAAGGCGATCCTGGCCGCGTCCAAGATCGCCGCATTCGACTTCACGATTCGGTACCAAGGCCGGAATGCCCTCTGCGAGCGGGCGCTGAGCCTGGGTGCGAACCCGGCGGACTGCAGGATCTGGATCGAAATCGACGATGCGGCCCGGAACGCGGGACGACGTTGGCTTGCCTCCCAGTTCGCTGAGGGCTATCAGCAGCTGATCATCCGGGATCCGCGCGCGCAAGATGCGTCGTTGCCTCTTGAGGACGCTACGCTGCTGGCGTTGCGTGAAGCGAAGGAAGCGCGGCAGAGGAATGAACGCACGCGCCCCATCACCATCTACACGCGCGCGATCAAGCGCGCCAAGCGACCGGAGGATCTCGCCGTGCTCAGGCTGGCGTTCGCCCGGATGCTCATCGACATACACGACGCGCGCGAAGCACGCGAACAGATCGACGCTCTGCTGAGCGATCGGACCACGCCTTGGTATGCGCGGCAGTTCGCGAGCGTGCTGTCGTTCATCGTCTACGACCCGGTCCGTGGCGAGGCAGATTTCGACAAGGTGGTCGCCAGCCTGAACCGCGAGCTCGGCGTCGCGGACAAACTCGTCTACTGACTCACAGGAGTGAAGCGCATGGACACCGCATCCAAGATCCTGATCCTCGGCGGCATGGTCGCGCTCGCGCACAGCTTCGTGCTCGGCTTCTTCTTCGCCAAGGAGCGTGAGTCGGCGCAGTACGCGAACCGCTACCTGGTGATGGCGCACATGGGCGCGTTGCTGGGCGGCACGATGCTGCTCGCGCTTACGATCGCCGTGCACTACTCCAACCTCGGCAGCGGTCTCGAGACGCTGGCCGCGGCGCTCATCACCGGTGGCAGCCTCGGGGCAGCGACCAAGGACACGCTCAACTGGCGGCAGGGCGTGACCGACGAGTTCAAGCAGAG
>JANNEA010000021.1:0-7041 GCA_031388175.1 Gammaproteobacteria bacterium | reverse complement strand
GACGAGCGCCACGCGCGCCAGGCGGCAGGCGCGTTGAGCAGCGCTGCGATGCCGTAGAGGCCGGCGGCGATGAGCGCGGCGTAGCCGGCCCACAACACCTCGCCCCAGTCCACGGTCATCTGCCACAGGTACCAGAGCGTGGCGGCCGCCGGCAGCGGCTCGAGGAACTCGAAGCGCCGCGCACGAGGCAGCGCGGCATAGAGCGCGAGCAGCAGCAGCGGCCAGGCGAAGATCGCCGCCACGATGAAGGTGGCGGGTTCCTCCTGGTCGACGATGTGCGCCGGCACCATCAGCTCCTCGCGCGGCGTGGCCCCGGGCGCGTCGACCGTGCGCACACCCTCGCAGCGCGCGAGCGGCAGGAAGAACGCGGCCAGCAGCACGCCGGCGGCCAAGGAGTGCAGGACGCGCAACGCGCGGGCGATGACGATCGAGTAGTTCATGGCAGGTCCTCCCTGCCGCGATGATACGGCCTCGCGTCAGCCGCGCCGCGCGCCTCAGCTCTTCACCTTCTCCGCCTTGATCCACTCGCGCAGCTTGGTAGTGAGCACGTCCATCGGCAAGGCACCGTCGATCAATACCACGCGGTGAAAGGCCTTGACGTCGAACTTCGCGCCGAGCTCGGCTTCGGCCTCGGTGCGCAGCTTGCGGATCTGGATCTGGCCGATCTTGTAACCGAGTGCCTGGCCGGGGATCACGATGTAGCGCTCGACCTCGGACACGATGTCGGTGTCGGCGAGCGCGGAGTTGTCGGTCATGTAGTCGATCGCCTGCTGGCGGGTCCAGCCCCTGCTGTGCAGGCCGGTGTCGACCACCAGCCGCATCGCGCGCAGCTGCTCGTCATTGAGGCGACCGAACCACTGGTAGGGATCGGTGAACAGCCCGAGCTCCTTGCCGATGCTCTCCGCGTACAGCGCCCAGCCCTCGTCGTAGGCGACGTAGCCGTTGTAGCGCCGGAACTTCGGCAGCGACTCGACCTCCTGCGCGATCGTGATCTGGAAATGGTGGCCGGGCGAGGCCTCGTGCAGCGACAGCGTCTCGGTGCCCCACTTCGGCTGGGCCTTGAGGTTGAAGGTGTTGACGTAGAACACCCCGGGGCGCGAGCCGTCCGGCGTGCCGGATTGGTACGACGCGCCCGACGCCGATTCGGCGCGGAACGCCTCGACCTCGCGCACCTCGTAGTCGGCCTTGGGGAACACATCGAACAGTTTCGGCAGCAGCGCGTTGATCCGCGTCTGCTGCTCGCGATAGGCGCTAAGCACGTCGTCGGACTTGGCAAAGGAGAACTCTGGCGCGGTCTGCAGGTGCTTGAAGAACGCATGCAGATCGCCCTCGAACCCGACTTGGCTGCGGACCTGTTCCATCTCGCTGCGGATCCGCGCGACCTCCTTCAGGCCCAGCTCGTGGATCGCATCGGGCTTGAGGTCGGTGGTGGTCGAACCGCGCACGCGGTGCGCATACCAGGCCTTGCCATCGGGCAGCGCCGACCAGGCAGTGGTGCTGCGGCACTTGGGCAGGTACTCGTCGCGGATGAAGTCGTGCAGGCGCTGGTAGGCGGGCAGCACGTCCCTGGCGATCGCCGTGCGGTAGGCCGCGGTCAGGCGCTCGCGGTCTGCGGCCGGCACCGCCTCAGGGAAGTTCGTGATCGGGCCCCAGAAGATGCTCTCCTCGGGGGTCGCTTTCACCAGCGCCGCGAGCTGCGGCAGCACCTTCTCCATGATCGGCTTCGGCTGGGTCACGCCTTCCTTGATGCCGGTGCGCATGTTGGCGATCGTGCCGTCGAACAGCGCCGGCACCACGCTCAGGCGCTTCAGCCAATCGTCGTAGTCCTTGGTGTTGCGGAACGGCTGGATGCTGCTGCCTTGTCCCATCTGCGCCAGGAACGACGGCATGCTGCCGAACTGGTTGATCGGCTGCATCCAACCCGGGAAGCGATTGCCGCGCTTGCTCTGCTCGAGGTCGCTCTTGAGGATGTCGTAGGAGAGGCGGTCCTGGCCTTCGAGCTGCTTGCGGTCGAAGCGCCTGAGCTCCCACAGCCACTTGTCGTTCGTCTGCTCCGCCGCGGTGCGGTACTCGGCGGTGGTGAAGTCCGGCAGCTCGCCGTTGTAGCGCTCGTCGCCGATCGCGGTCGCGGTGATCGGGTCGAACTTGAGCTGCTCCTCCCAGCTCGCCTCGAGCCAGGCGTTGAAGCGCTCGGCTTCGGACGCGGCCGGCGCTTGCGGCGCGGCGAGCACAACGAAGCTGCTGATCAGCGAGAGAACGATGGATGCAAAACGCATGGGGATACCTCGATGAGAGAACTGGTCAATCAGGACTGAGGACACGGCTGTTGCTGTAGTTCGACGCTGCACGAACCACGTAGGTTCCGCGCCGACGCCCGACAGCGCGGCTCTGACCCAGTACGGGAGGGACCCTTCGAGCGCGTTCCCGCGCTCGGGGGAAGGAGCGCTGGGTCAGAGCCACGCCCGCGCGGTCATCGGTTGCGGTACGCCGGCGGCCACGGCTGCTTGCCCAGGTCCTGGTAGCGGTCGCGCAGCTTTGTCTGGCGCGACTCCATCTTCACCCGCGCGCCGCGGATGAACACGACATCGGCGTAGGTCGTGACCTCGAGCGGATCGCCGCTCCAGACCACCACATCGGCATCCATGCCCACGTCGAGCGTGCCAAAGCCCTTCATCCCATAGATGCGCGCCGGTACGGCGGTGAGTCCGGCGAGCGCCGAGTCGTAGTCCATGCCGTTGGCAACGGCGATGCCGGCCAGTTGCTTGATGTTGCGCGGGTTGCCGGCGTCCTCGGTAGCAAAGGTCACCGCGACCCCGGCCTGCTGCAGCCGGGCGGCATTGGTCAACGTCGAGCCGAGCGATTCGAAGGCGCCGGGCAGGTTCTGGATCACGTCAACGATCACCGGCACGCCGGCGCGCTTGAGGTCGGCCGCGACCATCCAGGCTTCCGCTCCGCCGAACACCACGAGCTTCAGGTTGAACTCGCGCCCGAGCTTGAGCGCAGCGCGGATGTCGCTGGCGCGGTTGACCCGCACGATCACCGGCAGCTCGCCGCGCAGCACTGGCTGCAGCGCCTCGAGGTCGGCGCGACCGCGCGCGTACTCGCGGCGGCGCCCTTCGTTGTACGCACCGCGGTTGGCGGCGTAATCGCGCGCGTCCTCGAGCGCCTCGCGCAGCTGCAGCAGCGCCGCGGCGCGCGAGCCGCCGGCGAGCGCTTTGCCCGATTCGCCTAGGTACACGACCAGCGCCGCGCTCGGATCGAGCACGATGTCGTCGCCATCGCCGAGCTGGATGGTGGCGGCCTGCCCGGCGATCACCGGACGGATGCCCTCGCCGCCATCGGCAGCCGGCGCGACCAGCGCACGCGTCAGGCCTTCGATGCGCATGATCGCGATCCGCGGCGTCGCCGGGTTGATCGCGTCAGCGACGGCATACGCCGCGCTGAAACGTGTGTCACCGTTGCCGCTGTCGACCGTGGCGTCCTCGAGCTCGACCTCGACCACGCCGAGCGAGCCGAACGCATCGAACAGACCAGGCGTCACCGGCCGGCCCTTCGCATCGATGATCTCGGCTCCAACCGGGGCTTTCAGCCCCTTGCCGATCGCGACGATGCGCCCGTCCTTGATCACGATCGTGGCGTCCTGGATCACGCCCTTGCTGATGGTGTGGGCGGTGGCGTGGACGATGGCGTGGCTCGACCCGGCCGAGGCCGGCGCGACCAGCACCAACGTGATGACGAAGGCGGCGAGCGCCGCGATGCTGTTGCGTGCGCTCATGGCTGCACCTCCTGGCCACCGAAATCTTTCGCGAAGAGGCCGAGCATGAAGTCCGACACCGGTTGGCGCGTGCGGTCCGCACGGTCATAGACCAGCGCGCCGTCGACGAACACCTGGTCGGCGTGGGCATAGACGCTGAACGGGTCGCGCGACCACAGCACGACGTCCGCGTCCTTGCCGACCTCAAGCGTGCCGGTGACCTTGTCGATGCCGAGCGACTTGGCCGCGTTCGCGGTGACCCAACGGATGGCGTGCTCCGGCGCGATCTTGATGCCGGCGCGGTTGCCCGAGGTCATGGCCTTGGCCGCCTCCTGGTTCAAGCGTTGGGTGCCGGTGGCGGAATCCGAATGCACGATGGCGCAGGCGCCGGCGGCATCGACCAGCGCGATGTTCTCGCGCACGCCATCGAAGGCCTCCATCTTGAAGCCCCACCAGTCGGCCCACATCGCCGAGCAGATGTCCTCCTTGGCCAGCAGGTCAGCGACCTTGTAGCTCTCGACCGCATGGTGGAACGTGCCGATGCGGTAGCCGAACTCCTTGGCGACATCGATCATCACCGCCATCTCATCGGCGCGGTAGCAATGGTTGTGGACGATGATGTCGCCGGAGAGCACGCCGACCAGCGTCTCGAGCTGCAGGTCGCGGTCGGGCGCGTCGCCCTTGCCCTTGCCTGACTTGTCGAGCTTGTCCTTGTAGGCCTTGGCCTTGATCCATGCCGCGCGGTAGCCCGCGACGTTGCCCATCCGGGTCTGGGGCCCCGACTTGTCGCCGTAGACGCGTTTCGGGTTCTCGCCGCAGGCCATCTTCAGGCCGTGCTTGGCACCGGGGAACTTCATGCCCTGCATGGTGCGCGACGGCACGTTCTTCACGGTCACGCCACGACCGCCGAACAGGTTCGCCGAGCCGGGCAGGATCTGCATGCTCGTTACGCCGCCTGCGGACGCGAGCGCGAACTGCGGATCCTGCGGCCAGATGCTGTGCTCGGCCCAGACCTCGGCGGTGTTCGGCGAGACCGCTTCGTTGCCGTCGCTGGTCGCGTTGACGCCGGGCGAGGCGTAGACGCCGAGGTGCGAGTGCACGTCGATGATGCCGGGCGTCACGAAGCGCCCCTTGGCGTCGATCACCACCGCGTCGGCCGGCACCTCGACCTCGGTGCCGATCGCCGCGACCTTGCCGTCCTTGAGCAGCACCGAGCCGCCGTCGAGACGCGCGCCGTCGCCGATCAGCACGATCGCGTTGCGAATCACGGTGGTCTTGCCAGGCAGCGGCGCGTAGGTCGACGCGAAGGGTCCAGCATTCGCTGCCGCCGCAGTCTTGTCCTTACCGCAGCCGCTGAGCATGGACGCCGCGAGCAACAACAAGGAGACCGCGCCGAAGCGCGTCGTGGAGTGACGCATGGGAACCTCCGAGGGGACACGACCGTCCGCGATGGACGATGGACCGATTCTAGTATCCTGCCTAGGCCATGGTCGAGGTCAGCCTAGTCTCCATCGCGTTGCTGCTCGCCGTGACCGTGCTCGCGGTCGCGCTGCTCAAGCGCTTCCAGGTGCCGGCAGTCATCGGCTACCTCGCGGTCGGGCTGGCAGTGGGCCCGCACGTGTTCGGCTGGGTCCAGGCGGGCAGCAGCCAGCTTGCCGAGTTCGGCGTGGTGTTGCTGCTGTTCACGCTCGGGCTCGAGTTCTCGCTGCCGCGCTTGATTGCGATGCGGCGCGAGGTGCTGGTGCTCGGCGGCTCGCAAGTGTTGCTCACCCTGCTGGTCGCACCACTGGTGGCACCGCTGGTGGGCATCGGCACCGAGACCGCGATTGTGCTCGGCGCGGTGTTCGCGATGTCGTCGACCGCGATCGCGACCAAGCAGTTGGCGGAGCAGACCGAGCTCAACCTGCCGCACGGGCGCCTGGCGTTCGGCGTGCTGTTGTTCCAGGACCTGGCAGTGGTGCCCCTGCTGATCCTGATCCCGGCGATCGGTGGCGACGCGGGCTCCATCGGCACCGCGGTCGCGCGCGCCGTGCTGCAAGGCAGCCTCGCGGTCGCGGCGGTGTTGATCGCGGGCCGCTTCCTGATGCGCCCGCTGTTCCACGAGATCGCGCGCGCCGGCTCCACGGAGCTGTTCACGCTGACGGTCTTGTTGATCACGGTTGGTTGCGCGGCGCTCACCCATGAACTCGGTTTGTCGGCGGCGCTCGGCGCCTTCCTCGGCGGCATGATGTTGGCGGAGACCGAGTTCCGGCATCAGGTCGAGGCCGACGTGCGGCCGTTCCGCGACGTGCTGCTCGGCGCGTTCTTCGTCTCGATCGGCACGCTGCTCGATCCCGCAGCGATCGGCGCCGACTGGCAGTGGGTGCTGATCGGCCTGGGCTTCGTGGTCGGCTTCAAGGCGGTGCTGGTCGCGCTGCTCGCACGCGGCTTCACTGCCGACTGGAACTCGGCCTGGCGCACCGGCCTCGCGCTCGCGCAAGGCGGCGAGTTCGGCTTCGCGCTGCTGGCGCTGGCGCTGTCGCACGCAGTGGTCAAGCCTGAGACCGCGCAGATCGCGCTCGGCACGATCGTGCTGTCGATGGCGATCGCGCCGTTCCTGATCCGCTACAACGCAGCGCTGGCGCAGCGTATCGCACCGGCTAGCGACGCCGCGACGCGTGAGGTGCTGGCGCACGATGTCGCCGCGCAACCGGTGCACCACTCGGGGCACGTGCTGATCGTCGGCTTCGGGCGCGTCGGCCAGAACGTCGCGCGCCTGCTCGAGCAGGAAGGCTTCGATTGGGTCGCGCTCGACCTCGATCCGCATCGCATCCGAGCGGCGCGTGCGGCCGGCGACCCGGTCTACTACGGCGACGCCACCAGCGCCGACGTGCTGCGCGCCGCAGGCATCGAGCGCGCGCGGGTGCTGTTCATCTCCTACTTCCGGGTCAGCGTGGCGCTCAGGATCCTGGCGCAGGTGCGCAAGCTGCGCCCCGACCTTCCCGTCCTCATCCGCGTCCGCGACGACTCGCGGCTCGACGAACTGATGGCCGCGGGCGCCACCGAGGTGATCCCCGACACGCTCGAGGCCAGCCTGATGGTGGCCTCGCACCTGCTGGTGCTGCTCACGGTGCCGATGACGCGCGTGGTGCGTGCCATCAACGCCGTGCGCAACGACCGCTTCGCGCTGCTGCGCAACGTGTTCCGCGGCCAGGACGCGCGTCCGCTCGACGCCAGCCATGCGTTCCGCGAGCAGCTCGCGTCGGTCCAGCTCGACGAGAGAGCGCGCGCCGCCGGTCGCGCGTTGG
>JANNEA010000007.1:0-2275 GCA_031388175.1 Gammaproteobacteria bacterium | reverse complement strand
CCGATGCTCGGCAGAGCCTCACCGCGGAAGCCGAGCGTCGCCACGCGCTCGAGGTCCTCGAGTGTGGCGAGCTTGCTGGTGGCATGGCGCGCGACTGCGCGCGGCAGGTCATCGGGCGTGATGCCGCTGCCGTCGTCGCGCACGCGCATCAGTTTGACGCCGCCCTCCTCGACCTCGATCTCGACGCGGCTGGCGCCCGCATCGAGCGCGTTCTCGATGAGCTCCTTGATGACGGACGCAGGCCGTTCGACCACTTCGCCCGCGGCGATCTGGTTGATGAGCTGAGGCGGGAGTTCTCTGATCGGCATGGGCGCGCATGGTAGCGCGCGGCCGAGGGGGTCTACCTGGAGCCGCCGTTGCCGCCGGCGCGGACCAGCATCGCCACGCGGGTACCCGCCGGCGGGTTGCTATAGAAGTACCCCTTCACGCCCGTAAGGATCGCGTCGGCGACCTTGGTCTGGTGCTTCGGGTCGCGCAGGCGCTTCTCTTCTTCGGGGTTGGTGATGAACGCCGTTTCAACCAGGATCGACGGGATGTCCGGTGCCTTCAGCACCACGAAGCCGGCCGCCTGGACCTCGCTCTTGTGCAGCTTGCCGAGGTCGTCGAGCTCGCGCAGCACAGTCGAGCCGACTTCCATGGAGGCCGCGAGCGACGCCGTCTGGCTCAGGTCGAGCAGCACCGAGGCCACCACATCGTCCTTGTCCGACAGGCTCACGCCGCCCACCAGGTCGGCCGCGTTCTCGCGATCGGCCAGCCACTTGGCGGCGGTGCTGGTGGCGCCGCGGTTCGAGAGCACGAACACCGAGGAACCGCGCGCCGTCGATTTCTTGAACGCGTCAGCGTGGATCGAGATGAACATGTCGGCGCGATACTTGTCGCGCGCGATCTTCGGTCGCGTCTCGAGCTTGATGAAATAGTCGCCGTCGCGGATCAGCACGCCCTTCATGCCGGGCTGCGCGTCGATGCGCTCCTTGAGCTTGCGCGCGATCGCGAGCGTGATGTCCTTCTCACGTGTGCCCTTGCGGCCGCGCGCGCCGGGGTCTTCGCCGCCGTGGCCGGCGTCGATCGCGATCACGATGTCGCGGGCCTCGCCGCTTGGCAGCGTGCGCACGCCGTTGTTGAACGAAGAATTGCCGGTGGATGGCGGCGCCGAGGGCAGTATTGCCACGGTCGGCGCAGGCAGCGACGCAGGCAGCGATGCGGGCGCGGCGGCTGGCGCGAGCGGCTCGAGGTCGAGCACCAGGCGATGGCCGTAGACCTCGTTCGGCGGCACCAGGAACGAGCGCGGCTTCACCGCGGCGTTGAGATCGAGCACCAAGCGCACACCCGCCTCGCGCGCACCGCTGCGCAGGCCCTTCACCAAGCCTTCTGCGGTGGGCGCCGCAACATCACCGAGCGTGGCGCCGGGCAGGTCCACGACCAGCCGGCTCGGATCACGCAGCACGAACAGCGAATGCTCCGACGGGCCGGTGAGGTCGAGCACCACGCGGGTGCCGTCCGGGCCCGCCCAAAGGCGGACGCCCGTGACCTGCGGCCCTTCGGCGAAGGCCGGAGCGCACAGGGCGAAGGCCAGGACAGCGGTGATGTAACGCATGCGCCCAGAGGATAGGTAGCGCCAGAGCGATATGCAAGTTTTCTGAACGGGGATAGGGACTTAGACGCGGAACCTCGACAAGAAGGGCAGGTCAGTGGCCTATCTTCTCCACGAGCTGCCGGCCCAGCGGCGTCACCGCCGCCAGCGCCGCCGCCCGACCCTCCGGCAGGTGCGACAGCCGCACCACCAGATCAGCCGCCGGCACATGCCCTGCGCCCTTCTCCGGCCACTCGATCAGCACGATCTCGCCGCTGCCGGGCGCGATGAGGTCGCGCAGCCCCAAGCCCTCCGCCTCTTCGGGTGTCTTCAGCCGATACAGGTCCAGATGATGGGCGGTGCGATGCCCGAGCTCGTAGGTCTCGACCAGCGTGTAGGTCGGGCTCTTCACCCTGCCGGTGTTGCCGAGCGCGGCCAGAAAACCCCGCACCAGCGTGGTCTTGCCCGCGCCGAGGTCGCCGCAGAGGTGGAACACCGCGCTCGTGCGGCTCGGCAGCGCGCGCGCGAGCGACGCGCCGAGCGCCTGCATGGCGTCCGCATCCGGGACCGTGAACGCTGCTGATGCCATCGGCTACTTCGAAACCATCAGCCGGCGTCGAGCAGCGTGCGCAGCGATCTGTTCCTGCCGCTGCGCAACCGGGTCGCAACCCTCAGCCGGCGTGGAGCAGCGTGCGCAGGGGCAGG
>JANNEA010000157.1:0-10574 GCA_031388175.1 Gammaproteobacteria bacterium | reverse complement strand
GCGTGGCGCGGCGCTCGCCGAGATCTACAGCCCGGAACTGGTGTCGGCGCAGGAAGAGTACGCGATCGCCACACAGGCGCTCGGGCGGCTCAGCGACGATGCGTCGCGGTCGACCATGAGCGCCCTTGCCGATGCGGCATTGCGGCGGCTGCGCAACTGGGACATCTCGGCCGGGCAGATCGCCGCGCTCGAGCGCGGCGAGGTGCAGCGCACGCTCACGCTCGTCTCGCCGATCGACGCGGTCGTGCTCGAGAAGCGGGCGATCGAGGGCATGCGTTTCATGGCGGGCGAGACGCTGTTCCAGCTCGCCGACCTCTCCGAGATCTGGGTGCTCGCTGAGATCGGGGCGAACGACCGGGCCGAGGTCGGGCTCGGCCAGCAGGTGCGGTTCACCACGCCCGCACTCCCTGGACGGAACTTCGATGGGCGCATCACCTTCATCTATCCGACGATCTCAGCGACCACGCGCACCGTGCGGGTGCGCGCCACGGTCGGCAATCCGCGCGGCGAGCTGCGCCCGGCGCTGCTCGGCCAAGCCGAGATCGCGGCGCAGGACGGCGTGGTCGGGCTGGTCGTGCCGCGCTCGGCGGTGATCGACAGCGGCACGCGGCAGGTCGTGCTGGTCGCGCACGACGGCGGCCGCTTCGAGCCGCGCGCGGTGACGCTCGGGCGGCGCGGCGACGACGTGATCGAGGTGCTCGACGGGGTCAAGGAAGGCGAAGCAGTGGTGGTCGCGGCGAACTTCCTGATCGACGCCGAGAGCAACCTCAAGGCGGCGCTCCAGGGCCTCGGCGCGCACGAGGGGCACTGACATGCTGGCCCGGCTCATCGAGTGGTCGACGCGCAACGTCTTCCTGATCCTGGTCGCCACCGTCTTCACGGTCGGCGCTGGCATCCACGCGGTCGTGAACACGCCGATCGACGCGCTGCCCGACCTCTCCGACGTGCAGGTCATCGTGTTCACCGAGTACCCGGGGCAGGGGCCGCAGGTGGTCGAGGACCAGGTGACCTACCCGCTCACGACCGCGATGCTGGCGGTGCCACGCTCGAAGGTCGTGCGTGGGTTCTCGTTCTTCGGTGCCTCGTTCGTCTACGTGATCTTCGAGGACGGCACCGACCTCTACTGGGCGCGCTCGCGGGTGCTCGAGTACCTGAACTTCGCCGCCGGTCGGTTGCCGCGGGGCGTGACGCCTGCGCTCGGCCCCGATGCGACCGGCGTCGGCTGGGTGTTCCAGTACGCGATCGAAGGTGAGCAGCGCTCGCTCGACGAGCTGCGCGCCATCCAGGACTGGTACCTGCGTTACCAGTTGACCAAGGCGGCAGGGGTCTCGGAGGTCGCGAGCGTCGGCGGCTTCGTGCGCCAGTACGCGGTGACCGTGGACCCGGCGAAGCTCCGGCAGCACGGCATCCCGCTCGAACGGGTCACCGAGGTCATCCGCCGCTCCAACACCGACGTCGGCGGTCGGGTGCTCGAGTTGAGCGAGACCGAGTACATGATCCGCGGCCGCGGCTACCTCCGGGGCATCGGCGACCTCGAGCGGCTCGCGCTCAAGGCCGAGAACGGAACGCCGGTGCTGATCCGCGACATCGCGCGCGTGGAACTCGTGCCGGACGAGCGGCGCGGCATCGCCGAGCTCAACGGCGAGGGCGAGGTGGTCGCCGGCATCGCGATGGCCCGCTATGGCGAGAACGCCCTCGCGGTCATCGAGAACCTCAAGCTCAAGCTCGCCGAAGTCGCGGGTGGCCTGCCCGAAGGCGTGCGCATCACGCCGGTCTACGACCGTTCGGCGCTCATCTACCGGGCCATCGACACGCTCAAGCGCACGCTGCTCGAGGAAGCCGTGATCGTCGCGCTGGTGTGTGTGCTGTTCCTGTTCCATGTCAGGAGCGCCCTGGTCGCGATCGTGATGCTGCCGATCGGCGTGCTGATCGCGTTCATCGCGATGCGCGGGCTCGGGCTCAACTCGAACATCATGAGCCTGTCGGGCATCGCGATCGCGATCGGGGCGATGGTGGACGCGGCGATCGTGATGATCGAGAACGCCCACAAGCACATCGAACGGGCCGGGCCGGACGCGCCGCGAGCGCCGCTGATCGTGGCGGCGTGCAAGGAGGTCGGACCCGCGCTGTTCTTCAGCCTGCTGATCATCGTCGCCTCGTTCCTGCCGGTGTTCACGCTCGAGGCACAGGAAGGCCGGATGTTCCATCCGCTCGCCTACACCAAGACCTTCGCGATGGCCGGTGCGGCGCTGCTCTCGGTGACGCTGGTGCCGGTGCTGATGCTGCTGTTCATCAAGGGCCGCCTGGTCCCGGAACATGCGAACCCGGTGAACCGCGGCCTCATCCGCGTCTATCGGCCGATCATCGAGTGGGTGCTCGCGCACCGCGGCGCGACGCTCGCCGGCGCCGCGCTGGTGCTGCTGCTGACGCTGTGGCCTGCGTCGCGCCTGGGCAGCGAGTTCATGCCGACGCTCAACGAAGGCACGCTGCTCTACATGCCCTCGTCGTTGCCCGGCATGTCGGTGACCAAGGCGGCCGAGCTGCTGCAGCAGCAGGATCGCATCATCAAGACCTTCCCCGAGGTCGAGTCGGTGTTCGGCAAGGCGGGCCGCGCGCTGACCGCGACCGACCCGGCGCCGCTCGAGATGTTCGAGACCGTCATCAACCTCAAGCCCGAGTCCGAGTGGCGGTCCGGCATGACCATGGACGGGCTGATTGCCGAGCTGGACCAGGCCCTGCAGTTCCCCGGGGTCGCCAACGCCTGGACCATGCCGATCAAGGCCCGCCTCGACATGCTCGCGACCGGCATCCGCACGCCGATCGGCATCAAGGTGTTCGGCCGCGACCTCGCCGAGATCGAGCGCATCGCGAAACGGATCGAGGAGGTGGTGCGCGCGGTCCCGGGCACCACCAGCGCCTACGCTGAGCGGCTGACCGGCGGCTACTACCTCACGATCGAACCGGACCTTGACGCATTGGCACGCTACGGGCTCACGGTCGGCGACGTCCAGGACGTCATCGCGACCGCGCTCGGCGGTGAGCTGGTCACCACCACGGTCGAAGGTCGCGAGCGTTTCGGCGTGATCGTGCGCTACCCGCGCGAGCTGCGCGATTCCACCGATGCCATCGCGACCCAGGTGCTGGTGCCGACGATGGATGGCGCCCAGATCCCGCTCGGCGAGCTCGCCAGCATCCGGTTGGAGAAGGGCACGCCCGGGATCCGCACCGAGAACGCGCTGCTCTCGGCTTACATCTACATCGACATCCGTGGTCGCGACATCGGCTCGTACGTGGCCGACGCCCAGGCGGCGGTGCGCGAGCAGGTCGAGTTCCCGCCGGGCTACTACATCACCTGGAGCGGCCAGTTCGAGTACATGCAGCGCGCGCTCGACAAGATGAAGCTGGTGGTGCCGGTCACGCTCGCCATCATCTTCCTGCTGCTCTACCTCAATTTCCGGCGGGTGACCGAGAGCCTGATCGTGATGCTGTCGGTGCCGTTCGCGCTGGTGGGCGGCGTCTGGCTGATGTGGGCGCTCGAATACAACCTCAGCGTCGCGGTCGCGGTCGGGTTCATCGCGCTCGCCGGTGTCGCCGCCGAGACCGGGGTCGTGATGCTGATCTACCTCGACCATGCACTCGAAGCCATCCACCAGAAGCGGACCGCGGAAGGCGCCAGGCTCACGCATGCCGATCTCGTGGCCGCGATCATGGAGGGTGCGGTCGAGCGCGTGCGGCCGAAGATGATGACGGTGGTCGCGATCATGGCCGGCCTGTTGCCGATCATGTGGGCCACCGGCACGGGGTCGGAGGTGATGCGCCGGATCGCCGCGCCGATGGTCGGCGGGATGGTGTCCTCGACCGTGCTGACGCTGGTGGTGATCCCGGCGCTGTATGCGCTGATAAAGGAGCGGATGCTGGTGACCCGCACGGGTCCGGCGCAGTAGTGCCGCAGACGCGAAAGCGTGGTGGCGTACCGATGCTGCAGATGGCCAACGACATCATCGCTGCGCAGAACAGCGAGATCGCCGTGCTCGATCAGTGGCTGACGGCGCACGAGAAACCGTAGCGCATCGACCAACCCTCAGGAGATACCACATGTGTTCGATGGACTCGAGATGGATGCTGGCCGCCAGCGCATTGCTTGCTTTGACTTCCTGTGTCGCCGCGGATGATGCGTCGCCGGCGACGGATGAGCCATTGCTCGTTGGCTGGTACATGCAGAGCGCAGGCGGGAACAGCTTCCAGGCTTGCGGGCGATCGGAACGATGGCTGATCGGCCGCGCGGCCGACCTGCGTGCCCGCGCCAAGGCCTTCGGCCTGGAGGACGACACGCCCGTCTACGTCAAGCTCCAGGCGACGACGCGGGCGTTGGACAAGACGATCGATGTCGCGCGCGTCGTGCAGTTCGGTTCACCGACCCCGGTGCGCGATTGCGCGTTGGATGGCGTGGTGCGACAGACTGCGCCGGGAACGCGGTGAGCGGCGGCCGGACGCAACGCCGGACCGTCGCGAGCCCGACGATGTCCGACTCGTTCGGGCTCTCGGTCCTCGATCGGCCCGTGCCGGTCTCGGCGGTCGCTTTGCGTCTGGTGTCGGCTGGCATCGAAGCGCTCTGGTCGCGGATCGTCGCGGCGGACCCGCGCGCCGGATCGCGTCCTCTGCTGCTGAGCTACGACGTCCACCCGACACCCGCCGGGCCGGTGCTGATCGAGGTCAACACCAACGCCGGCGGCGTGCTGACGGCGATGCAAGCCGCGCGGCATGGGAACGATTGCTGCGTGGAACTGCAGCACGGCCTGCTCGAAGCGCGACTGCTCGCGCTGTTCCGCCGGGACCTGCTCGGCCCAGACCGGGACCAGACGGGCGTTGTCGCGATCGTCGACGATCAGCTCGGATCGCAACCCCTGCTGCTCGAGATGCGGGCGCTGGGCGACCTGCTGCGTCCCTATGCCAAAGAGGTTCGGGTCATCGATGCCGTCGAGCTCAGCTACCGCGCTGGGCGGCTCCGGCACGGTGACACCGCGATCGACCGCGTCTACTGGCGCAGCACGGATTTCCTGTTGACCGAGCCTGGGCACGCGCCGATCCGCCGCGCCGTGCAGGAGCGATCGACGATCCTCGCGCCTTCGCCGGAGGCCTATCAGGCGATCGCCGATAAGCGGCGCTTCGTTGGATGGTCGAAGACGCCGGAGTTGGCCCGTGACCCGGTCAGGGGGCTCTCGTTCAGCATCGCCGAGACCGTGCCGATGGACACCCGTACGGTGGAGGCGTGGTATGCCGTGCGCAGCGAGTGGGTGTTCAAGCCGGTCAGCGGTCATGGCAGCAGGGGCGTCTACATCGGCAAGAGCATCAGCCGCCGCAAGCTCGCCGAACTGCCGACGGATTCCTGTCTCGCCCAGCGCTATGCGCCCCACCCGGTGGTGGATCGCGACGGGAAAGAATGGAAGTACGACGTCCGATTCTTCGCGGATCGCGGCCAGGTCATCGGCGCTGCTGCCCGGGTGTTCCATGGCCAGGTCGTCGGCATGCGCGAGCCCGGCAGCGGCTTCGCGCCGATCCAGGTGGGCGCAGCCTGCTGCCTGATCGGCGCGCTGGCCGCTGCCAAGCACTCCTGGTCTGGAACGAGGACATGACGATGAACACGAAGTGGACCTGTCCGATGCACGCGCAGATCGTCCGCGACGCGCCCGGCAGCTGCCCGATCTGCGGGATGTCGCTCGAGCCGATGGTGCCGACCGGCGCCGCCGATGAGGACCATGAACTGCACGACATGACGCGGCGGTTCTGGGTCAGCACTGCGCTGTCGCTGCCGCTCGTGCTGCTGGCGATGGCCCACCTGCTGCCGGACAACCCGCTCGTCCATCTGCTGATGGGGCAGACCCGCATCTACTTCGAGTTCGCGCTCGCGACGCCGGTCGTGCTGTGGGGCGGTTGGCCGTTCTTCGTGCGCGGCGGGCAGTCGCTGGTCAACCGCAGCCTGAACATGTTCACGCTCATCGGCCTCGGCGTGGCGGTCGCCTATGGCTACAGCGTGATCGCCGCGCTGTTCCCGGACCTGTTCCCGGCCGCGTTCCGCGCGCCGGGCGGCGAGGTCGGCGTGTACTTCGAAGCGGCTGCGGTCATCGTCACGCTGGTGCTGCTCGGGCAGGTGCTCGAGCTCAAAGCGCGCAGCTCGACGAACTCGGCGATCCGCGCCCTGCTCGACCTGGCGCCGAAGCTCGCGCGCCGCATCGGCGCTGATGGCGCCGAGCACGACGTGCCGCTCGAACAGGTCCAGGTCGGCGATCGGTTACGGGTGCGACCGGGCGAGAAGATCCCGGTGGATGGCAAGGTCATCGAGGGCTTGAGCCCGGTCGATGAATCCATGTTGACCGGCGAGCCGATCCCGGTCGAGAAGGCCCCCGGCATGCGCGTCATCGGTGCGACGGTGAACACCACTGGCGCGCTGCTGATCGAGGCCGAGAAGGTCGGCAGCGAGACCATGCTCGCGCGCATCGTCGCCTTGGTCGCCGAAGCGACCCGCAGCCGCGCCCCGATCCAGAAGCTCGCCGATCGGGTCTCGGCCTGGTTCGTGCCGGCGGTGGTGCTGACCGCGCTCGTGACCTTCGCGGTCTGGGCCGCGTTCGGCCCTGAGCCGCGCTTCGCCTATGCGCTCGTCAACATGGTCGCGGTGCTGATCATCGCCTGTCCGTGTGTGCTCGGCCTCGCGACGCCGATGTCCATCATGGTCGCGACCGGCAAGGGCGCGACGCTGGGCGTGCTGTTCAGGAACGCGGAGTCGATCGAGAAGCTGCGCGAGGTCGACACGCTGGTGGTCGACAAGACCGGCACGCTCACCATGGGCAAGCCGGCGCTGCAGGCGGTCGTGGTGCTCTCAGGGTTCGATGAGGCGACCGTGCTCAGGCTCGTCGCCAGCCTCGAACGCGCCAGCGAGCATCCGCTCGCCGCGGCGATCGTCGCGGGCGCCGAAGCGCGCGGTCTCGCGCTGGCGGCGGTGACCGGTTTCGCATCGGTGACCGGCAAGGGCGTGCAGGGCAGCGTCGAGGGCCGTCGCGTCGCGCTCGGCAACCAGGCCTTGATGACCGACCTCGGCATCGGCTTCGACGCGCTCGGCGCCCAGGCCGATGCCCGCCGCGCCGAAGGCGAGACCGTGATGCTGGTCGCGCTGGAGGGCAAAGCCGCGGGGTTCGTCGCCGTCGCCGATCCGGTCAAGCCGACCACGCCGGAAGCGATCGCCGCGTTGCACGCGGCAGGCGTGCGCGTGGTGATGATGACGGGCGATAATCGCCGCACGGCGGAAGCGGTGGCACGGCGCCTGGGGATCGATGAGGTGCTCGCCGAGGTGCTGCCGGACCAGAAGGCGGCGGCGGTGAAACGCATGCAGGGCGAAGGCCGCGTGGTCGCGATGGCGGGCGATGGCATCAACGACGCCCCCGCGCTCGCCCAGGCCGATGTCGGCATCGCGATGGGCACCGGCACCGACATCGCGATGGAGAGCGCCGGGGTCACGCTGGTGAAGGGCGACCTGCGCGGCATCGTGCGGGCGCGGCGCCTGTCGCAGGCGACGCTGCGCAACATCAAGCAGAACCTGTTCTTTGCCTTCGTCTACAACGCGCTCGGCGTGCCGGTGGCGGCGGGCGTCCTCTACCCGGGGTTCGGCATCCTGCTGAGCCCGATCTTCGCGGCGGCCGCGATGGCGTTCTCGTCGGTCTCGGTGATTGGCAACGCGCTGCGGCTCCGGCGGGCGAACATCTGAATGGAGCACTCCATGTCGACTCGAGCCATCGTCCCCTGGCGGGTGTTCGCGCCCGCGATCCTGTTGCTCTTCGGCGGCTGCGCCGGCGTCCCGGCTGACCTCGGCCGCAACGACGTCGATTCGCTCACCGCGGCGCGTGGCCGCGCGTCGGAGCCGGCGCGCACGGACGCCGAGGTCGCGGCGCTGGTCGATGGGTTGACCCGCGCGCCGCTCTCGCCTGAGTCCGCGGTGCGCATCGCGCTGGTGCAGAGCCCGCGGCTGCAGCGCACCTATGCCGAGCTCGGCTTCGTCGCGGCCGACGTCTACGAGGCCGGCCGCATGAGCAACCCGCGACTCGGCATCGCGGTGCTCGATACCAACGTCGCGGGCGAAGACGACCAGGTGACGCTCGGGCTCGCCCTGTCGTTCACCGACCTGCTGACGCTGCCCACGCGCAACCGCCTCGCGAAGGCCGACCATGCACGTCTGAAGCGGGCGATCGGCGCAGAGGTCCTCGAATTCGCCGCTGATGTCGAGGTGGCGTATTACCGCTTGGTCGGCGCCAAGCAGGTGGCGGCACTGCGGGCGCGTGTGGCGGAGGCTGCGACGCTCTCCGCGACGCTCGCTGACCGATTCCGCGACGCCGGCAACCTCACGCCGCGCGACCATGCGCTCGAGCAGGCGGCTGGCGCCGAGGCGCGTATCGACGCCACGCGGGCTGACGCAGAGGTCGCCTCCGCGCGGCTGACGCTCGCGCGACTGCTCGGCCTGCCCACACAGCAGGAATGGGATGTTCCCACGTCGCTCCCGGGGCCGTTGGAAGTCGAGGACGATCTCGACGCACTCGTCGTCCACGCGGGCGAGGCTCGCCTCGACCTCGCGGCGGCGCGCGCGCGGGTTGAAGCCCTCGCCGACCGGCTCGGCGTGACCCGTTGGACCCGCTGGGTCGGCGACGTCGAAGTCGGCGTCGAACTCGAGCGGGAACCCGATGGCAGTCGCCGGCGCGGCCCGACCCTGGCGGTCGAAATCCCGATCTTTGACCAGCGACGGGGTCGCCTGCTGCGGGCCCGGACTGAACTTGCGACTGCGACGATCGAGCTGAAGGCGTTGGTGTTGGAGGTGGAGAACCAGGTCCGGTTCGCCTACGCCGGGCTGCTCAACGCCAGGTCACGCTTGTCCGAGTACCGCGCCGTGCTGGTGCCACAACGCGAGGCGGCGGTGGCGCGCACCCAGGAGGAGGTGAACTTCATGCTCACCGGTGTCTTCGAGCTGCTGGTCCAGAAGCAGCAGGAGTACGCCGCGTACCAGGGCTACCTCGAATCCGCGCGCGACTATTGGTTCGCACGCGTCGAGCTCATGCGCGCAGTCGGTGATGCCTTGCCGAGCGCGAAGACCGCCAGCGGGGCGCGCCTCGACCTCGAGGAGATCATCACGCCCGAGACTGAGGACATGGACATGGACATGGAAGGTATGGACCACAGTGGTCATCAGGGTCACGACGGCAACGACGGATCTCCCGGAGGCACGCCATGAGCTCGCGACGCGATTTCCTGAAGTTCACGGGCGCCGGCGCGCTCGCGTCGGTGTTCGCGATCTTCAGATCGGGCGGCGCAGCGGCCGGTCCACACCACCCCGCGCCGGTCCCCGTTCCGGTGCCGGCCCCTGCGCCTGGACCCGCGGCGGGGCCAGCGCCTGCTGCAGTGGGACGCTATCGCCCGGTGCGCACGCTCAACGGCTGGACGCTGCCGTACCGGATGAAGGGCGGTGTGAAGGAATTCCATCTGGTCGCTGAGGAGGTCGAGCACGAGTTCGCGCCCGGTTCGAAGGCGAAGTGCTGGGGCTACAACGGCACCACACCCGGCCCGACGATCGAAGCCGTCGAAGGCGACCGCGTGCGCATCTTCGTGACCAACCGCCTGCCGGAGCACACCAGCGTGCATTGGCACGGGATCCTGCTGCCCTCGGGCATGGACGGCGTCGGCGGGCTCTCACAGCCGCATATCGCGCCGGGCGAGACCTTCGCCTACGAGTTCACGCTGCGCCAGCACGGCACCCACATGTACCACCCGCATGCCGATGAGATGGTGCAGATGGCGGTCGGGATGATGGGGATGTTCATCATCCACCCGAAGGGCGGCGAGGTGGTGGCGGTCGATCGTGATTACTGCTTCCTGCTGCACAACTTCGCGCTGCATCCGGGGACCTACCGGCCCGATCCGTCGGTGATGCAGGACTTCGACCTGTGGACCTTCAACTCCAAGGTGTTCCCGGCGATCGAGACCCTGGTCGCGCGCAGCGGCGAGCGCGTGCGGATCCGGGTCGGCAACCTGTCGATGTGGAACCACCCGATCCATCTGCACGGCGTGCAGTTCCATGTCACCGGCTCCGACGGTGGGCGCTGGCCGCGCCAGCTCTGGCGCCCGGAGACCACCGAGATCGTCGGCGTCGGCCAGACCCGTGACCTCGAGTTCGTCGCGGTCCCCGGCGACTGGGCGCTGCACTGCCACATGTCGCACCACACGATGAACGCGATGGGCCACGGGGTGCCGAACACGCTCGGCGTGGACCAGTCCGGCGTCGAGCAGGCGATCCGCAAGCTGCTGCCCGGCTACATGGCGATGGGCCAGGGCGGCATGGCCGAGCACCAGGACCACACCGACTCCGGCCACATGCAGGGGCCCGAGAACACGCTGGCGATGATGACCGGCAAGGGCCCGCACGGGAACATCGAGATGGGCGGGATGTTCACCGTGCTCAAGGTCCGCGACGACATCAAGCGCGGCGATTTCACCGACCCTGGCTGGTATCGCAACCCGCGCGGCACGCAAGCCGCGCGCAC
>JANNEA010000150.1:0-1663 GCA_031388175.1 Gammaproteobacteria bacterium | reverse complement strand
CTCCTGCACACCGGCGAGCAAGGCGCTCGCCTGGGCACGCAGATCCACCTCCAAGGCGAGCTGCGTCTCCGCCTCGTCGTGTGCGTCATCGGCGGCCTGGCTCAGGTAGACGGCGAGGGTCTCCTGCGCCGTGGCATCGGTCTCGGCTTGTGCGGCCTGCGCGCTCAGCACCGAGGCTTGCGTGCTCGCCACCTCGGCCTGAGCCTCGGCATCTGCCGCCTGCTGGCCAAGCGCGAGCGAGGCCTGGGTCGCGGCGATCGACGCCGCTTGTGCGCCGGTCGCCGAGATCTCAGCCGCTTGAGCGGCGGTCTGCTGAACTTGCGCTTCAGCGCGCAGCTCGGCAGCGGTGGTGTCGGCGCGGTACTGGGCTTCGAGCGAGTACTGCGCTTGAGCCTCGGCGAGGAACGCGTCCTGCGCAGCACGCTGCTGCTGGGCGATGGTCTCCTGAGCGGCGGACTGAGCGTTCAGGTCGGCGGCCTGCGCCGTGAACCCAGCGGCGTTCGCGCTGCGCGCGGCGACTTCGGCTTCGAACTGCACGATCAGCGCCGAGTAGTCCGGCGGCGTGGTGCCGGCAGCTTTGCGCACGCGCTGGCCGAGCGCGTCGTAGGCGTAGGTCGCGATCTGCTGTCCAGCGCGCGTCACGGCCGCCAGACGGTTCGCCTGATTGAAGGCGAAGCTGTTGGTGCCGTCGAAGGTCGTGTTGCCCGCGGCGTCGTACTGGTAGCCCGCGCTGCCCACATTCAGCAAACGGTTCGACACGGCGTCGTAGGCGTAGCTCGTGGTCGCGCCGTCATCGGTGAGCGCGGTACGGTTGCCAACCGCGTCGTAATCGAACTGCTGAGCGCCATAGGCTCCGCTCGCCTGCGTCAGGCGATCGAGGGCGTCGTACGCAAAGCTCTGCGCGCGTTCCGGGTGCGCGCCATCGCTCAAGCCGATGATGTTTCCGGCAGCGTCAAAGGACCAACCGAGCTGCTGCACCGCGCCCGCCTGCTGCGCAATCAGTCGACCGCCGAGGTCGAACTGGCGCGAGAGCTCGAGGCCGTAGCCTAACACGAGCCCCGCCACCGGGCCGAAGGGCTCGTGCAGCAGGCTCGTGGCGAGGTCCTGGCCACCGAAGCCGGCGAGGCGCACATCACTGATGCGGCCCGCGGCGTCGCGGCTGTAGGCGACCCTGCGGCCGCTCGGGTAGGTGATCTCCACCAAGCGATCCGCCGCATCGTAGGCGTAGCGCGTGGTGACCGCGGTCGTGCCGATGACGCGCGCGTCTTCGACGACATTGCCGTGGCTGTCGTAGGTATAGCGGGTCTGGCCCGAGGGATCGGTGATTGAGGTCAGGCGGCCGATGCCATTCGCGCCCTCGTCGTAGCCGTAGACCACATCTTCCGAGGCGTTGGGGTAGTGCACGGCGACCAGGCGGTTCAGCGCGTCGTACTCGAAGGTCGCAGTGATGCCGCGGGCGTCGGTCTGCTGCTGGCGGTTGCCGGCGGAATCGTAGGCGTAGCTCGTGGTGCCGGCGTCGGGGCTGATCGTGGCCGTGACCGCATCGAAACCATCGAACGCGTAACCCGTGGTCACGCCGCGCGGGTCGATGACCTGGACCAGGTTGCCGCGCGCGTCGTAGGAGTAGCGCGTGAGGCCGTTCGCCGCGTCCGTGGTCTGGGTC
>JANNEA010000133.1:0-1561 GCA_031388175.1 Gammaproteobacteria bacterium | reverse complement strand
CGCCACTCCATGACCGGGCACTCGCCTTCCTCGGGCACGATGATGCAGCCGTCGTCGGCGTTGTGGCTGTCGGGAAGGATCTCCTCGAGCAGGCCGTCGCGATCGCGATCGTCGAGCGTGCGCACGCGCTGCGTGGTGCTCGTGGTGTCGAAGCTACAACCTGCCAGACCCAGGGTCACAAAGGCCGCCGTGAACAGTCCAAATCGTCCGTTGCTGAAGATCCGCATCGTATCCCCTCCTATATTCTGAGTAGCCAAGTCACAGATTTCTGAATCCCGATGACGCGCCGGTTGCTCGGAGACAAAGCACGGCGTGTGCCACGCGATGCCGTCGTGGGGTTCCGCGCACTTGGTTGCGGTCGCGCCGCGGCGCAGGCGTGTATTGCCGAGGGCGGGCATCGGATTTTCTGCGGCGCGCGCGTCGCAAGCGCGACCCCCGCGCCTCGCGGCGTGAACGCGCGGCGACGGTGCGGCGCGCGCGCATCGCCCGGGCAGCCTCGGAAAACCGTGGCCCAGGAGCGTCGAGCGCTCGTGCTATCGTCCGCTCATCGATGGTGGACGATCTCCGCAGCGGCACTTGGGTCACCTACGTGGACGGCCAGGCAGCGGGCCTCTTCGTCCGACGCTGCCGTCTGCAGATCCTGACCGGGCCCGACGCCGGCGATCCGCGCAACTTCGAGTCGAGCGTGCTGCACATCGGCGCGCGCAAGGGCTGTGACATCGAGCTGTCGGACAGCAAGGTGTCCGGCCTGCACTGTGAGATCCGCCTCGACGACCTCGGCTACCGTCTGCGCGACATGGAGTCGACCAACGGCACCTGGGTGGGCGGCCTGCGCATCCAGGACGTCTACATCAACCCGGGGACGATCATCAACGTCGGCAGCACGCGCATCCGCTTCGAGCCGCTCGGTGACGGCGTCGAGATGCGGCTGTCGGCGCACGACCGCATGGGCGGCCTGATCGGGCGCAGCGTCAAGATGCGCGAGATGTTCGCGCGCCTCGAGCGCATCGCGGCCAGCGAGGCCACGGTGCTCATCACCGGCGAGACCGGCACCGGCAAGGAGCTCGTCGCCGAGGCGGTGCACGAGTGCTCGCCGCGCGCGACCGGGCCCTTCGTGGTGCTCGACTGCGGCGCCATCCCGCCCAACCTGGTCGAGAGCGAGCTCTTCGGCCACGAGCGCGGCTCGTTCACCGGCGCGACCAACACCTACGTGGGCGCCTTCGAGCGCGCCGACAAGGGCACCGTCTTCCTCGACGAGATCGGCGAGCTGCCCATCGATCTGCAGCCCAAGCTCCTGCGCGTCCTCGAGCGCAAGGAGGTGCGGCGCATCGGCGGCACCAAGGTCATCAGCGTCGACATCCGCGTGGTCGCGGCCACGAACCGCGACCTGGGCGTCGAGGTCAACAAGGGCCGCTTCCGCGAGGACCTGTTCTACCGCCTGGCCGTGGCGCGCGTGCACGTGCCGCCGCTGCGCGAGCGCCGCGACGACATCCTGCTGCTGGCCGAACATTTCCTGCGGCTTTACTGCGAGCGCAACGGGCGCCTGCTGTCGGGGTTGTCG
>JANNEA010000111.1:0-4645 GCA_031388175.1 Gammaproteobacteria bacterium | reverse complement strand
TGATCGCGAACCGCCCCAGGTCGCTGCTGGCGCGCAGTGGCTTGCCTTGCAGCAGGTTGTTGAACAAGTTGAGCGGGTTCTCGAGGTTGTCGAGGAAGCGCGAGATGCCATCACGCACGGGCTGCGGCACGTGGTCGCGATAGCCGCGCGCGAACGGCCGCACCACCGCACGGTCGAACCCCAGGTTGAACTTGAAGATCGCCCGGTTCCACCCTTGCCAGGGATCGGAGACCGCAGCGCCGCTCGGTGGTGCCGCAGTGGCGCCGAACATGAGCATGACTGCGGCGACGAGTGCGAGCGCCCTCATCGGTCGCGCGCGATCCGTTCGCGCTGCTGCTGCGAAAGCGTCGCGGCGATGCCGAGCAATCGGTCGAGACGTGCCTGGTAGCGCGCGCGTTGGAAGCTTGAGCTGCCGGGCACGGCGAGGGCCTGGCTCAGCTGGTCCATCGCGCCGAACAGGTCGCCTTGCAGCAGGTACTGCTCGGCCTGGTAGTAGCGGGCATCAGCGGGCGAGCCGGCGGCTTCTGCGGCACGCGCCAGCAGCCGGTAGTGCACCGGCTCGTCGGGCACGCGCTGCATCAGTTCGATCACGGTCTCGTGGGCACGCGCCGGTTCGCCGCGCGCCAACAGCCATTCGGCATGCGACAGCGCGAGCGCGGTGCTGGTCGGAAACAAGTGGACCGCAAGCGCGAAGCTCGCGTCGGCCTTCTCAGGGAGGTCGGCCGCGACCTCGGCCTCGGCAAGCACCAGATGGAAGGCGGCGATCGAGACGTCTTCCGCGACCAGTTGTTCGGCGATGGGCACCGCTTGGGCGGCGCGGCCGGCCAGGGTCAGCGCCACCGCGAGGCCGTAGCGCGACGCGGCGTCGGGTTTGCGCTTCTGGAACCAGTCGACGGCGTCGCGCGGCTGCTCGGCCATCAGCACGCGGGTGCGGGCGACCATCAGCGGGAACAAGCGGCCAGCAGGCACCTCGGCGACCTCGAGTCGCCGCGCGCGGTTGCGCGCTTCGTTGATGCGCGAGCTTGAGAGCGGGTGGCTGCTGAGGAACTCAGGGCGACGCGCTTCGATCCAGGCGGAATCACGCTGCATCTTCTCGAAGAAATCGACCATGCCCTCCGGGTCGAAGCCGGCATCGGCCATGATCTGGATGCCGACCCGGTCGGCCTCGTACTCGTTGGCACGCGTGAAGTTGATCTGTTGCTGCTGCGCATAAGCGGTGGCACTGAACAGCGCGGCCTGGGTGGCGTCCGGACCAGCGCCGGAGGCCGCGATCGCGATCGCGCCGAGCATGGCGGCGAGCGCCTTGAGGTTCATGCCCGAGGCTGCCTCGACGCTACGCGCGACGTGCCGCTGGGTCACGTGCGCGACTTCGTGCGCCATCACGCCGGCGAGTTCCTCCTCGTCGCTGGCCAGCATGATCAGGCCGGTGTTCACCCCGATGAAGCCGCCGGGCAGCGCGAAGGCGTTGATGCTGCCGTCGCGGACCGGGAAGAAGTAGAAGGGCAGTTCAGGGTCTTCGCTGTTGGACGCGAGCCGATGGCCGATCGTCTGCAGATAGTCGCGCAGCAAGGGGTCGTCGAAGAGCAAGCCCTGGCGGCGTATCTCGCGCATGATCTGCAGCCCGAGCTGATACTCGTCGCTGAGCGCGATCGCGCCGCCGCCGGCGCGACCGAGGCTGGGCAGGTTCGCGGAATCGCTGGCGCACGCCGGCCGCGCACCGAGCAGCGCGGCGAGGATGCAGAGGATCAGCCAAGGACGGTCCATGGGGGCTAGTCTAGCGGTAGCGCACAAACGAAGACCCCGGCCGGAGCCGGGGTCTCGTTCGCTGTCGCGATGTGAGGCGTCAGAACTTCATTCGCGCTTCGAGGCCGATGATGTTCGCCTCACCTTCGTAGGTGCCGACGATGTGGTCTGAGGTCGCACCCGTCTGGTCGAACGGCAGCGGCTCGCCGCCGCCGAGCTGCAGGTAGGCGTAGCCCGCGCTGAACTCCAACTTGTCGGAGTAGTGCCAGGTGGCACCAGCCGAGAGCCAGGTGCGGTCGCCGTCCGGCAGCCGCGCGGTCCGATCGACATCCGCGACCGGCGAGTTGTCGTAGCCGTAGCCGGCGCGCAGCGTCCAGTTCCCGTTCATGCGCCAATCGACGCCGAGCGAGGCCTTGTACACGTCGGTCCAGTTCTCCGGCTGCACGCTGTCCGGCTGGTTCGGGTTGTCGAACTGCACGCGCAGTTCCTTGAAGGTGTCCCACCCGGTGCGGGTCAGGTCGAACGACACGGTCCACTCGTCGTTGACCTCGCGCACCACGCCGAGCGACAGCAGCTCGGGGGTGTCGAAGTCGGCCGTGATGCCGGTGTCGGTGAACACGCCGAGGCCGGTGAACACGGCCGGCGTGCCGGTGAAGTCGGAGTCGCCTTCCAGCGAATGCTTGACCTGGCTGCGGTAGCTCAGGCCGAGGCGGGTGCCCTCGTGCTCCCACAGCAGCCCGCCGTTCCAGCCGTAGCTCATGCCGTTGCCGGTGAGCGAGACATAGCCGTCGGCGCCCTGGGGCGTGAGGCCGAGGCCGGAGCAGGTGACGGGACCGACCTGGCCGAAGCAGATCGAGCCGAAGTCGAGCGCGTTCTCAAGCTTCACTTCCATGTACTGGATGTCGAGACCGAAGCCCCAGGAGAACTCCTCGCTGACCTTGCGCGCGATCGTGGGCTGGATGTTGATGATCATTACGCGCGAGTAGGTGGCCTGGTAGCGGCCGACCCAGTCGCGATCGTAGGTGGTGGCGAGGCCGAACGGCGCGTTGACGCCCACGCCCCAGAACCACTGATCGTCGATCGGCGCGGCGTAGTACAGCGTCAGGGGGCCGCCGAGCTTGCCGACCGGGCCGCCTTCGCCGCCGGACAGCGGTTGGCCGATGGCGTCGACGCCCAAGGTCTTGTCGAAGTCAGCGGTCAGCGAGATCAGGCTGAACCCCTGGACGACCTCCGGGCCCTTGAGACGCGTGATGCCGGCCGGGTTGTAGTACAGCGTGCTCGCATCGTTGGCGAAGGCCGCGCCACCCGCGAACGTCCGACCGAGGCCGGTGACGCTCTGCTCGCTTAGCGAGAAGCCTGCGGCGTAGGACGCCAGTGGCACTGCGGCGACCGACACGACCAGCGCCGCCTTGGCGAACGCGGACAGCAACTTGTTCTTCATCTTGCGACCCCTAGGTGGTGGCGGGCGGGACATTGAAACACAGCCACCGGGGTATGCGCGACTGGCCGGGGCGGCACGGCGCCGCCGGCCCGGCTGGGGCGCGCGGCCCACGCTAGAGCAGTTCCGACGCATGATCCGCGAGCCGGGACCGCTCGCCCCTCATCAGGGTGATGTGGCCGGAATGCTCCCAACCCTTGAATCGGTCGACCACGAAGGTCAGGCCTGAGGTGGTCTCGGTGAGGTAGGGCGTGTCGATCTGACCGATGTTGCCCAAACAGACCATCTTGGTGCCCGGGCCCGCGCGGGTGATCAGCGCTCGCATCTGCTTCGGCGACAGGTTCTGCGCCTCGTCGATGATGATGAAGCGGTGGAGGAAGGTGCGGCCGCGCATGAAGTTGAGCGAGCGGATCTTGATCCGGTTGCGCAGCAAGTCGTTGGTCGCTGCCCGACCCCAGTCACCGCCTTCCTCGGATTGGGTCAGTACCTCAAGGTTGTCCATCAGGGCGCCCATCCAGGGCGTCATCTTCTCCTCCTCGGTACCCGGCAGGAAGCCGATGTCCTCGCCGAGCGGCACCGTGACGCGGGTCATGATGATCTCGCGGAAGCGGTTGGTCTCCAGCGTCTGGGCCAGGCCAGCGGCGAGCGTGAGCAGCGTCTTGCCGGTGCCGGCGGTGCCCAGGATGGTGACGAAGTCGACCTCGGGGTCGAGCAGCAGGTTGAGCGCGAAGTTCTGTTCGCGGTTGCGCGCGTTGATGCCCCAGACCGTGTGGCGCGGGCTGCGGAAGTCCTGCAGCAGTTCGATGACTGCGCTCTCCCGGTCGATGCTGTTGACCTTGGCCTCGATCGCGCCCTCGTGTTCCGAGTACACACATTGGTTGGGGTGCCAAGCGGTGACCGCGGGGCCCGACAACTTGTAGAAGGTCCTGCCCCCTTCCTGCCAGGACTCCATGCCCTGCGAGTGCTTGTCCCAGAAATCGGCCGGCAGCGCCTCGATGCCGCGGTACAGCAAGTCGAGGTCATCCAGCGCCTTGTCGTTGTAGTAGTCCTCGGCGTGGATGCCGAGCACGCTGGCCTTGATGCGCAGGTTGATGTCCTTCGACACCAGCGTCACCAGCGTGTCGGGGTATTCCTTGGCCAATGCCAGCGTCAGGCCGAGGATGCTGTTGTCCGCGGTCGAGCCGGGCAGGGTGGCGGGCAGCAGCATCGGCAACGGCTTGGTCTGGAAGAACAACCGTCCCGCCTGGAACGCCACGGCGTCGGCGCCGGCGCTGCGGCCGGTCGACGGCAGCTGCAGACCGGCATCGATCTGCGCCTTGGTCGCGTCCTTCATCAGTTCGTCGAGGAAGCGCGACACCTGGCGCACGTTGCGCGCCGATTCCGACACGCCCTTCTTGTGCGCATCGAGTTCTTCAAGCACGACCATCGGCAGGAAGATGTCGTGCTCCTGAAACTTGAAGATTG
>JANNEA010000094.1:0-8154 GCA_031388175.1 Gammaproteobacteria bacterium | reverse complement strand
ACATCGCCGCTCGGTACCACGACATGGGCGCCGGTCCCCATCGGCAGCCCTTACCCCGGGCGCCCGTCCACCTTCGGGGCGCCGCGCGCCGGCACGATCTCGAGGTTCCGCCCCGGCGTGATGCCCTCGAAACCGCGGAGGTGGATGTTCTGGCACAGGTAGCAGTTGCGCCCGCGCTCGCGCGGATGAACTGCAAGCTGGTAGCGCTCATCGCGCGGGTAGGTGCGGATGAGATCGATGCCCCACAGTTGCTCAGCGCCACCGCCGGTGAAGCGCAACGCACGCATCGGGATCGCCATCTCCACCGCATAACCCTTGGCGTTCACCTGCCCGACCGAGTCCCAAATCGCGTCCCAGGAATCATCCTCGTTGCCGGACGCGTCATCCTGGAAAAGGTCCATCTGCACGCCGAGCGGATTGGCGAAGAACTCGAACGCGCGCAGGTGGTCGTCGAAGGTATCGATCACGATGCCGACGAAATCATCATCGTAGGCCTGGTCGCGATCGCGCAGGCGCGCGCGGATCTTGGTCGGATCAGGATCCTCGGCATCGAAGGCCACGTAGAGCGCGTCGGCGTCATAGGCGAGGAGCACGCGGGTGCGCACTGGCGCCGGACCGTTCTCTGCGGGCCGCACCTCGTACTTGAGCTCCAACACGAGCGCGTCGCGCCAGGCGGCATCGTCGAGCCGACCATCGATGACGGGGGCGGTCGCGGTGCGTGGGACCCTCGGCGCGTTTGGATCGTGATCGGCCGCAAGCGCGGGCAGCGCTGCGAGCATGAGCACCAGTGTCAGCCTGTGTCGAAACATCACGGGACCCCCTTCGTTCCAGACCGTGGCACTTTGACACCGCCGAACGCGGTTTGGTTGCCTCGGATTGCGCGCCCGCCGGAATCTGCCATTCGCACGCTGGATAACATGCACGCTGCGGTAAAGCAGGCGGGCCGGACTTCGGCCCATTAGAATGACCATCCCACGGAGCAAGGTCCCCTCATGGAAATCGCCATCACCAACGTCCATCTCGATCTCGGCGCAGGGCGGCGTGGCACCGACATGGGGCCTTCCGCGATGCACGTTGCCGGGCTAGTCCCGGCGCTCGAGCGGCTTGGGCACCACGTCGTCGATGTGCGCACCATCGGCCGGGTCACCCGCGAAGCGTCGACGGTCGGCGATACGCACGCGCGCTACCTCGATGTCATCCGCGACGCCTGCATCGAGCTCGCCGACCACGTCGAGGCGAGTTGCGACGCGGGCCGCACACCCTTGGTGCTCGGCGGCGACCACTCGCAAGCCATCGGTACGGTTTCGGGGATGGCCCGTCACCACCATCGGCGCGGCCAGGACATCGCAGTCTGTTGGGTCGATGCCCATACCGACATGAACACGCCTGAGTCGAGCCCCACCGGCAACATCCACGGCATGCCGCTGGCTGTACTGCTGGGCCACGGTCACCCCACCCTCACCGCGCTGGCAGGCAAGAGCCCCGCACTCAAGCCCGAACACGTGGTGGTGTTCGGCGCCCGCGATGTCGACATCGGTGAAGCTGAGCTGATCAAGCGCAATGGCGTCCGCGTCTTCACTATGAGCGAGATCGACGCGCGCGGTGCCGCCAATTGCCTTGACGAAGCGATGACGATCCTCAGCAAGGCGTCAGGTGGAATCCATCTGTCATACGACCTCGACGGCTCCGACCCATCGGTCGCGCCAGGCGTTGGCACCCCGGTGCCTGGCGGCCTCAACTTCCGCGAATCCCACCTCGCCTGCGAGACCATCGCCCGCAGCGGTCGCCTGGTGGGCATGGAGATGGTCGAGCTCAACCCAACGCTCGACGTGGAGAACAAGACCGGCAAGTTCGCGGTCTGGCTGATCCAGTCGGCGCTCGGCCGCACGATCCTCTAGGCAGCGACCACCGTGGGTGGCGTCGCTGGAGTTGCGCTGTGACGATTGCGTCTCGTACCACGTCGCCAAGTGCCGCGAATCAGGCGTCACGCGCGACGAGATCATGGAAGCGATGAGCATTGGCCTGCTGGTCGGCCGGCTGGAGACTAACGGGTAGTGGAACCCAACTGCCCGCGCAACGCCGCGCGATAGCGTTCGCGGCCCTCGACGCCATTCAAGCGATCGAGCTCGCCGGTTGAGAAGAGATCGTCGAGCACGCCAAGGCGATCCTTCGGCAAGGGATGGGTCTTGAACAGCAGCGCCACGCCCGCCGCACCCGGGTCGAGCGCATCGAGTTTCTGCACCACACCGACCAGACCGGCGGGGTCGTAGCCGGCGCGCGCGGCAATTACGACGCCATTGCGGTCGGCCTGGTACTCGTCCTGCTTGTCCAAGCCACGCGAATAGAGCGTCTTTACGCCGGTCAGCAGCTTCGCCGCCATCTCGCGCTTGCGCGGATCATTGCCGCCGACCTGATCGCTGGCGAGACCGGTCAGCGCGCCCATGCGTTTGTCCTTGGTCAGCGCATTGAGGTGGTGTTTGCGTACGACATGCGCGACCTCGTGGCCCAGCGCGCCTGCGAGCTCCGCTTCGCTGTCCAGCATCTGCAACAAGCCCCTGGTGACGAAGATGTAGCCGCCCGGAGCGGCGAAGGCGTTGACGTCGCCATCGTCGAGCACCGCGAAGCGCCAGGCCAGTTCCGGGCGCTCGCTCTGCAGTGCAACCCACAGGCCGACGCGGTTCACGTAGTGCTGCACCGCGGGATTCGCCAACGCCGGTTCGGCGCCGAGCAGGGTCGCTGCCGCTTCACGCCCGAAGGCGCGCTCATCCTCCGGTGAGATCTTGCCCGACAAGCCCTTCAGTCCGCCGAATAGCTTTCCAACGGAATCCAGGTTCGGGGCAGCCGCAGCGGGCGCCGACGCGGCGAACGCGGCCAATGCGAGGACGAGCATGCGGTACCTCATCCGCCACCGCCTTCGTCCTTCGACTTGCGCTTCGACTTGCGTTGATCGTTTTTGTCAGGGGGCTTGACGTAGTCGACGCTAACCTCGACCAACGGCAACTCAGCGGCGAAACTGCGCGCTTCATCGCTGGTAACGGCGAGCGCATCGAGCGCGGCGACCGCCGCATGGTTGGGTTCCGCGCGCGCAAGGCCTTCCTCGCTCAAGCCGCGCACCCCGGTGGTGACGGATCCGGTCGTCACCGCAGACCGCCCGCTCTGGAGGAAGCTCAGCGGTGATGCGCCGCCGCTGGGCTTATTGCTCGTGCCAGCTACGCCGAACCTGACCGCGGAGAGACGCATCCAACCCGAAGAACCTTCGACGGTGACCCGGTACCAGCCACCCTGGCGTTCCGCGACCTCCACTGCTGTATTCGCCGGCACGACCCGCAGCATCGCGCCATCGTTGGCAGGCTTGTCGCGCACATCGGTCGTTCGAGCCACGCGACCCGACTGCGCGGTGACCGGTGCTGCGGCAGGCGTGGCTGCGCTGGGAATTGGCTGTGGCGCCGCAATCGCGGCACCTGCCAAGAACACCAACATCAAAGACGATTTCCGCAGCATGGACTCAGGCCTTTGGTTTCGGTTCGAAGAGGTCGACCTCTGCGTCGCGACCCTTCACCTTGAACGTCCCGCGGGGTTCGAAGCGGAATCGATCGCCGCATCTGGCGCGGGTTGCTTCCGATACCAGGACGGTCGCAACACCCTTGGTGCTGCCTTCAATGCGGCTGGCGAGGTTCACCGTATCACCGATGGCAGTGTAGTCCAATCGATTCACCGAGCCGATGAAACCGACCACCGCAGGCCCGCTATGCAAGCCGACGCCGATGCCGAACGCAGCTCCGCTGGCCGCCAGCTCACGCTGGAATTCGTCCGCGACCGTCGCCATCTCGAGCGCTGCGGCGACGGCGTGCGCCGCGTGATCGGGGTCGGCGACCGGGGCGCCCCAGAACGCCATGATCGCGTCGCCAATGAACTTGTCGATCGTGCCGCCATGACGGAACACGACCTCGACTTGGCGCGAGAAGTATCGGTTGAGCAGAGCCACGACTTCATCTGGCGGGCGGGTCTCCGAGAACGTGGTGAAGCCTCGGATGTCAGAGAACAGCACGGTGATATCGATCGTCGCGCTTTTCCGATTCATCGCCGAGTCCGGTGAGTTGACTAGGTCAGCGACTACGCGTGAATCGACGAAGCGCGAGAACACCCGTTCGGTGTGCTCGCGAGCGCGACGCTCCTGCAGCCAATCCGCCAGCGCTCCAACCGCGAAACTGAGCCACGCCCAGCCGATTGGCTGCAACCACGCCACACGCAAATCCGAGTTGAACGCCGCGAATGCGGCGCCTGCCGCCAGCGGCGATACTCCCAAAAGCAGCAGGCCGATGCGCGCGGGTGACGCACCGCGTAGCGAAAGGACTGCGACCGCAGCCACCGCGAGCAATGCGAGCAGGCCCGCGACGCTGGGTGAGGTTCTGCTCAACGCATCACCAGCCTTCAGCGTTTCGATCGCGGAGGCGAGAACCTCGACACCTGGATGCTGCGGAGACAAAGGTGTGGTCCGGATGTCGCCGAGACCCTGTGCGTCGGTGCCGACCACCAGGACCTTGCCGTTGACCCCGGGGTCCCGGCCCTCGCGCACCGCGGTCAGCAGGTCAGCGTAAGAAACACGGGGATGGCCGCCCGCCCGTCCACGCCAGTGAATCTCAAATGCTGCCCCTGTTGGTACGGTGGTGCCAAGGTCTCGGACGACCCGCAACGGCAGGGACGGCACGCGCCAACCGTGGACGTCGAGCCACGCATGGTAGCGACGTCCGACACCGTCGATGTCGGCCAGGAAGTTGATTGCACCAATCCGGCCAGTGGCAGCGGCTTGCGCGAAAGGCAGCAACAGTGCGACTCGCGCTCCCGGCAACGCTGCGGACGTACGCTGGAAGCCGAGCTGCGCCCCGAACTCGTCCAGGTCCAGGCCTACTGGGTCGGCCGCGGCGTCGAGCCGGGTCAGGGGCAGATAGATAGTAGGGTTCGATGTGACCGTCTCGGCGAACCATGCATCCGCATCGGGGTTCGCCAAGTCTGGATCGGCGAAGGTGATGTCGAACACAATCGCTGCTGGTGCATGGCTGCGGAGTCCGTCCGCCAGTTCGGCGTACGCGGAACGTGGCCAGGGGAAACGACCGAACTCGGTGCCAAAAGCCTCGATGCTGCGTTCATCGATTGTGACTATCAGGATATCGGGGTCCGGTTCACGCCCAGCTGCGTGCAAGGCAAGCATTCGATCGCCGACAGCGAGCTCGAGTCGCTCGCCGATTCCCAGCCATCCGCTGTCGAGCAACAACAGCGCGGCGAGAATCGCGAACCCTGCGAGCTTGGACCGTATGTCGCGCAGCTGTGCCATCAGGTCACCAACGATGGTAGGCGGGATGCCCGGGCTTGACCGCGACGAAGGTGCCCCGGCATGTCGCGCAGATCTTGCCGCCGGCGCTCAGCTGGCCGTAGACGGTCGCACGATCGTCGCTGGCGACCTCGATGCGCGCTTCTAGGCTGACTGGCGCATTCGTCGGTGTCGGTCGCTTGAGAACGATTGCGTAATCGGCCGTGACCGTGCACGGCGGGTGGTCAGCGCCTGCGCGCGTCATCAGGTGCCACGCCGCGGTCCAGTTGCAGTGGCAATCCAACAGCACGCCGATAATCCCGCCGTTGAGGACGCCAGGGAAGGCCTCGTGCTGTGGCTGAGGGTGCCACTCCGCCACCACGCGGTCCCCGGCTGGAAAGCTGCGAATGCGCAGGCCAAGGGCGTTCGCTGGACCACAGCCGAAGCAGGCATTGGCCGGAGCGTAACGTTCTTGAAGGCAGAGTTCGGTCACCGTCGATCCTCATCGACCTGCGCGCTTCGCTCGGGCAGGAAAAGCTCGGCGAGCATGCAGCGCACGCTACCACCTCCAGCGGTCTCAATCGTCGGCACGGGGCTGGAGACGATGCGGCCGTGCCGCCCCAGTGCTTCGAGTTGTGCCGCGGCCAACACAGTTCGAGCTTGGGATGACATCACAATCACTGCGGCGCCCGCCGCATCGCGCAGTTCAAGAAGGTTGCCCGCGAATCCGGCCATCTGGCCGATATCGATCTCGATCACCTCGCGGTCACCCGATGCAATCGCCCCAATCAATTTGGACCGCTGGCGCGGGTCCGTGATTGCGTCGGCGCAGACTACCGCCCAGGTGCTGCCAACCGCGAGCAGCACGTTGGTGTGGTAGATGGGGTGGCCCGACGCATCGTGTGCGTCGAATGGGAATGTCCGATAACCAAGCTCCTTCCCCCACTCGTCGAGCACCATGAGATCGGTGCGGGGAGACAGACAAGCAAATGCTATGCGCGCGACGCGATCGAGCACCAGGCTGCCGGTGCCCTCCAGGTATCTGCCGCCAGTCTCGTGCGCGGTCAGATCCACCAACCTGTTGCAAGCGAATCCGCGGTCATCCAAAAGCTCGAGCAAATCGGCGCGCCGCTCTGCGCGTCGGTTGGGAGCGCACATCGGATAAAGCACGACAGTGCCATCGGCGTGGGTGGTGAACCAGTTGTTCGGGAACAGCGCGTCAGGGGTATGGGGTTCCGGCGTGTCATCAACCGCGACGACGCGGACCCCGGTCCGCCTCAATTCATCCACCAAGGCATCGAACTCGCGCAACGCAGCGCTCTGTGGGTCTTCGATGAGGACATCGCGCTGAAACGCATTGCTGGCGCGAGTCTGAGGGTTGGAACCGAAACGCAGCGGGCGAACCATCAACACCGCCGCTGCGCTTTGAGATTCGGCTGGGCTCATTCTCGGCTCCCGCTGAAGGCCGATGGTACCGCGCGTCTGGAAGCGGACGCCGGAAAAGAGAAACCCCGCAGCCTTGCGGCTGCGGGGTTCAGGATATGAGCCTGGCGATGACCTACTCTCACATGAGGAGACCTCACACTACCATCGGCGCTGAGCAGTTTCACTTCCGAGTTCGGGAAGGGATCGGGTGGTTCCCGCTCGCTATGGTCGCCAGGCAAACCGGTTTCGCTGCTGCGCTGAGCGCAGCCCGCGTGGAGAGTCGTATGGCGCAGTTCAAGTCCGCGACCAGCGTGTCCGACAATCTCTCTCGAGATGGTCGAACCGCTTGGGTGTTATATGGTCAAGCCTCACGAGCAATTAGTACCGGTTAGCTCAACGCATCGCTGCGCTTACACACCCGGCCTATCAACGTCGTAGTCTTCGACGGCTCTTCAGGGGCCTCAAGGGCCCGGCGAGATCTAATCTTGGGGTGGGCTTCCCGCTTAGATGCTTTCAGCGGTTATCCCTTCCGCACATAGCTACCCGGCAATGCCACTGGCGTGACAACCGGAACACCAGAGGTGCGTCCATCCCGGTCCTCTCGTACTAAGGACAGCTCCCCTCAAATCTCGAACGCCCATGCCAGATAGGGACCGAACTGTCTCACGACGTTCTGAACCCAGCTCGCGTACCACTTTAAATGGCGAACAGCCATACCCTTGGGACCTGCTACAGCCCCAGGATGTGATGAGCCGACATCGAGGTGCCAAACTCCTCCGTCGATGTGGACTCTTGGGAGGAATCAGCCTGTTATCCCCGGAGTACCTTTTATCCGTTAAGCGATGGCCCTTCCATGCAGAACCACCGGATCACTTAGACCTGCTTTCGCACCTGCTCGACGTGTCAGTCTCGCAGTCAAGCACCCTTATGCCTATGCACTCATTGCGCGATTTCCGACCGCGCTGAGGGTACCTTCGCGCTCCTCCGTTACTCTTTGGGAGGAGACCGCCCCAGTCAAACTACCCACCATGCACTGTCCCCGACCCGGATGACGGGTCAAGGTTAGAACTTCGAAGCTACCAGGCTGGTATTTCACCGTTGGCTCCATCCGATCTAGCGACCAGACTTCGTAGCCTCCCAGCTATGCTACACAAGCAGATTCAAAATTCAGTGCAAAGCTATAGTAAAGGTTCACGGGGTCTTTCCGTCTTGGCACGGGAACGCTGCATCTTCACAGCGATTTCGATTTCACTGAGTCTCGGGTAGAGACAGTGGGGCTGTCGTTACGCCATTCGTGCAGGTCGGAACTTACCCGACAAGGAATTTCGCTACCTTAGGACCGTTATAGTTACGGCCGCCGTTTACCGGGGCTTCGATCAAGAGCTTCGCCTTGCGGCTGACCCCATCAATTAACCTTCCGG
>JANNEA010000072.1:0-9024 GCA_031388175.1 Gammaproteobacteria bacterium | reverse complement strand
GTGTGCGGCCGGCTCGACGGCTGCTGGCGCGCTACGTTCGACTGCTGAGCCGCCATCGGTTCGTCGGCTGGCAGCGTGCAGCGGACGCCGTAGCGCATCGGTGACGCCCGCTCAACCGCCGTTCTGCAGCACCGTGCTGCGGAACACGGCGTACTGGATCTCATCGAGGCGGAAGAAGATCGGATGGTTCTGCTCGTCGGCCAGCATCACGCAGCCCGGGATCGGATCGCCGTACATCGTGTCGCAAAGTCCGGTGAGCATGTCGCCGAGCGGGCCCTTCGGCGGCAGGCGCAACAGCACCGGTGCCGCGCGGCCGCGCAGGAACAGACCTACGTCCTTGTCCACCAGCACATCGCCGAAGCTGCCATCGCCGCCCATGATCGCGTGCGCGGTCTGCACGTCGCTGACCGAGACCATCACGCTGATCTGCGGCGTTGCGGCGAACATGTAGTAGGCCGGGACCTTCTTGTCGTCGGCAGCGAGCTTCTTGACCGCATCGAGGAACCTGGTGAACTCGCTGTGGTCGGCCGGGATCGAGAGCTGCTCGTTGCGGTTGTAGAAGGTCAGGTCGAGTCGGTGGTCACGCATTGGCGAGGACTCCTGCAGCGTTCAGGAACAGGCCGATCGTGCAGCCGAACGCGAGCGCCCATGCGGCGCTCCGCAGCAGCGGACGATCGAGCACGTAGAGCGCGCCGTAGACCACGCGCAGCGCGACGAAGGCCACAGCCAGGGCGTCGATCCGGTCCTGCGCGACCGCGCTCTGCTGGGCGATGATCACGCCCGCGGCGAACGGCGCGAAGGCCTCGAACGAGTTCAGTTGTGCCCAGTGCGCGCGCTTGCGCCAGCCCTTGAGCCGGTCGAGGTAGTCGCGCGGCGCGTGGTTGTCGTAGCGACGCGGGCCGCTGAACTTCGCGAGCCCAGTGAAGGCGTAGGGCAGCAAAGCTGCGGCCAGCACGCACCAGTACGCGGTGCTCATCGTGGGATGTTGCGGGTGCGGGGCATCAGCGTCGAAGTCTGCCCGAGCCCCAGCGCCGGGGCCAGCCTCCGTTGGGGTCGCGTTCCCGCAGTCCTGGCAGTGGCTTAGACTGCAGTCGGGCTGGGTGCTTCGTCCTGGCCGCCCCGGCATCGGTCGGGAAGGGTGCTGATCCTTGAATAGCCCGGCTGGCGCGCAGATGTGGCTGATGCTGACGTTCGCGCACGCGTTCACCGCGATTGCGCTCGCCGCGCTTTTGGCTCGGTTCCGCTACCAGTTCAAGCGCGGACACCTGCAACGCTGGAGCTTGGCGTTCGCCGCTCTCGCGACGGCGTTGATAGTCCCGACGCTGCCCGACTTCCTGCCGATCCCCGGGCGTTCGACGCTGCTGGCGGCGCTGGAGCTCTCGTTCCTCTACCTCAGCGCGTTCCTGATCCTGCTCGGCACCTGGGAAGCGACCAACGGACGCCCGCTCGAGAAGGAACGGGTTCGCGTGGTCGCCATTGGGCTCATCGTCTTTGGCTTCGCCTCGGCGTTCGCGTACTCCTGGGATGACAACGCGCGGCTCGAGCGGTTCGCGCTGCTGGTCGGCGTCCGCCACCTGCTGGTCGGGATCGCGTACGGCGTCGCCGCTTGGTTGTTGCTGCGGGCGCCAATCATCCGCATCGGTCTCGGCCCCAAGCTGTTGGCCACGGCGATAGTGCTGGGCGCGCTGCAGGAACTTCACATCCTGGTCATCCACGCCGCGCCGGTACCCGGGTTCTCGCCGCTCACCTACGGGGCCCTGCTGATCCTGATCAACCTGCTGGTCAGCGTGTTCGTCGGCTTCGGCATGGGCATCTGGCTGCTCGAGGACGAACGCCGTGCGGCGGCGCTGGCGTCGCGCGAGGTCGCGCACCTCGCCTACCACGACGCGCTCACCGGCATGCCGAACCGCCGGCTGCTGCTCGACCGCCTGAGCCAGGCGATCGCGCAGGCCCGACGCTCGGAGGAGAAGGTCGTGGTGCTGTTCCTCGACCTCGACCGTTTCAAGGTCATCAACGATTCGCTCGGCCAGTCGCTCGGCGACGAGCTGCTGTGCGCGGTCGCGACCCGGCTCAAGCACCGCACCCGCGCCGGCGACACCATCGCGCGCATCGGCGGCGACGAGTTCGCGCTGATCGTGCCGCGCATCGTGCGCCCGACCGACGCGGTGCAGATCGCCGAAGGCATGCTGCGCACGATCCGTGCGCCGTTCACGCTTGCCAACCGCGAGCTGTTCGTGACCACCAGCGTCGGCATCGCGTTCTACCCCGACGATGGTCCCGATGCCGAATCGCTGCTGCGCCACGCCGACCTTGCGATGTACAAGGCCAAGGAAGAGGGCCGCAACAACTTCCAGCTGTTCGTGCCGCAGATGAAGGACCTCGCGGTCGAGCAGCTCGAGCTCGAGAACGAGCTGCGGCGTGCGCTGGCGCAGAAGGAACTGGCGCTGCACTACCAGCCGGTGATGTGCATGGCCAGCGGCCGCATCGTCGGCGTCGAAGCGCTGGTGCGTTGGCCGCATCCGACCCGCGGCATGATCATGCCGGACCGCTTCCTGCCGGTGGCCGAGCAGCTCGGCCTGCTCGAGGGCCTCGACGAGTGGGTGCTCACCACCGCCTGCAAGCAGGCGCGCAAGTGGCAGCACGACGACGGCTACAAACTCAAGGTGTCGGTGAATCTCTCGCCGCGCACGATCCAGCGGCCCGACCTGCACTTCCAGGTGCAGCAGCTGCTGGCCGAGTCGCGGCTCGAACCCGGCACGCTCACGGTCGAGGTCACCGAGCGCACCGCGATGCAGAACGTCGAGGTCGGCATCGACACCCTGAGCCGCCTGCGCGAGCTCGGCGTCGGCGTCGCCATCGACGATTTCGGCACCGGCTACTCGTCGCTGTCCTACCTGCGCCATCTGCCGGCCAACGTGCTCAAGATCGACAAGACCTTCGTGCGCGAGATGCTGCGCGACAAGGCTGACCGCGCGATCATTGCGGCAGTGGTGCCGCTGGCGCACACGCTGGCGATGGAGGTCGTCGCCGAAGGCGTCGAGACGCCGGAGCAGCGCGACATGTTGAAGGGGATGGGTGTGGATCAGGCGCAGGGCTGGCTCTACCACCGTGCGCTGGCGCCCGATCAGCTCGATGAACTGCTGGCCGATGATTCCGACCGCACCCGGCCGCCGCGGCTGGGCAACGTTGGATCCTGAGCGCATGCACCTGCACCAGATCAACGTTGGCTACGACTCCCTTCAGGACCGCCTGCTGCTGCGCTTCTCGACCAACGAGCAGGTCGAGTACCGCCTGTGGATCACGCGCCGCATGCTCAAGGGCCTGTGGCCGGGCCTGGTGCAACTGATGTCGAACACGCCGATGGCACGGCAGCAGGCGCAACCTGAGGCGAAGCGCGCCGTGGTCGAGTTCCAGCGTGAGCAGGCGCTGGCCCAGACCAAGTTCGGCAAGCAATACGATGGTGAGACCATGCAGCCGGCACAGCCGGGCGAACCGATGCTGGTGTTCGGCCTGCGGCTGCGGCCGAACCCGGAGAGCGGTCACGACATCGAGTTCACGCCCAAGCAGGGGCCGGGCGTGCATATCCGTCTGCAGGACGCGATGGTGCATGCGTTGGCGAAACTGCTGCAGGATACGGTCAAGACGACCGACTGGGACCTCAGGCTCGACCTGCCCGCAGCGCTGTCTGCGGCGGCGACCCCGGTCGAATCCGAACGCAAGCTGAACTAGCATTACGACATATGGACGCGGCGCGCGACGCTGCAGGTGGTGCTGAGATGGTCTTACAGACGCGTACCTTGTTGCTCACCCTCGTGCTCATGCTCGGCGCCGCCGGTTGCGGCGACGATGCCGTGCCGGCTGCGGCCACCGTGTGCACCGGGCTCAAGACCACGCCAGCGACCGACACCGACGTGCTGCTCGCGATCTCGACCCACGTCCCGGTCGCGCTCAACACCTACTGCACGTCGAAGGTCACCTTCCTCACCGAGGCGGGCCTGGTGCATCTCACCTACATCGCCTACGGCTCGGCACCCGCCACCCCGACGCCGACCGTGGCGAACACGGTCTGCGCGCTCGACTACAACCAGAACCTCTCGCTGCTGTTCGACGCGGTGTGGGCGAACAACGAGCCGCCGCTGACGATCTCGCAGGAGTGCCCGGCGATCGCGCTCAACGCCACCGGCGACACTGCGAACCAGTGCACGGCACCCCCGGTGTCAGGCCGCACCCACGCGATCATCGCCCAGTCGAACTTCCGCACGTTCCTGCAGCAGCAACCGATTCCAAGCCAGTTCGGCGTCTGCGGCCGCGCGCTGCCGCGCATCGTCCCCTAGCGCGCGCTCACTGGGCGCGATCGCACGGCGTCAATCCAGGCGCTTGTGGAAGCGTTTGGTGGCCGCGACGATCGTGATCGCGAAGAACAACGCGAGCGCGCCCATCTGCGGCAACATCTCCATGACCGTGGCGCCGCGCAGCACGATGCCGCGCACCAGCTGCACGAAATGGGTGAGCGGCAGCAGCTGCGCGATCCACTGTGCCGCCACCGGCATGCCGTCGAACGGGAACATGAACCCGGACAGCAGGATCGAGGGCAGGAAGGTGAAGATCGTGAGCTGCATCGCCTCGAACTGGGTCTGGGCCGCGGTCGAGATCAGCAGGCCCAGGCCGAGGCTGGCCGTGATGTACACCAGCGAGGCGATGTAGAGGTCGAGGTAGGACCCGACCATCGGCACCGCGAACACCGTGACCGCGATCAGCATCACGATCGTGGTCTGGATCAGGCCGATCAGCACGTAGGGCAGGATCTTGCCGAACATCAGCTCGCCGGAGCCCACCGGCGTGGTGATCAGGTACTCGAGGTTGCCGCGTTCGCGCTCGCGCACGATCGCCATCGCGGTGAACATCACCATCGTCATGGTCAGGATCACGCCGATCAGCGCCGGCACGATGTTCACCGGCGAGCGACGCTCGGGGTTGTAATAGGTGCGCACCGCCACCGCCGCCTCGCGCGCGCTCTGGCCCGGCAGCGGCGTGAGCGAGAGCTGGCGCGCCACGCCCTCCACCGTGGGGTCGGAGCCGTCCACCAGCAGTTGCGCGACAGCGCGCGTGCCGCCGTTGCCACGCTCGGCCACGCGCGCGGCGAAGTCCTCGGGGATCACGATGCCCACCACGATCTGGCCGCGACGCAGCAGCGCGTCGAGCTCCGGCACCGAGCCCACGTGGTAAGTCACGTCCACCACCTGGGTGGCTTCGAGGTCCTGCACCCACTCGGTCGCCAGTTGGGTGTGCGATTGGTCCACCACGCCGGCGCGCAGGTGGCGCACGTCCATGTTGATGGCGTAGCCGAACAGCAGCACCTGCATCAGCGGCATGCCCACGACCATGCCGAAGGTGATGCGGTCGCGGCGCAACTGCTTGAACTCCTTGTCGGTGATCGCCCAGACGCGGGCGAAGGCATCGGCCAGCGGAGCGAGGCGGGCGGCGAGCGCGTCCATCAGCGGTTGCTCTGCGTGGTCGAGGCCACGAACACATCCTCGAGCGTGGCGCCCACGCGCTCGATGTGGCCGGCGATGCCGGCGTCCTTGAGCCAGCCGCCGACGCGCGTCTCAGGCTCGGGCAGGTCGCGGGCCAGCAGCGCGTGCAGCCGCGTGCCGATCTGCGCCACGCTCTTCACCGCCGCCTGCTGCTCCAACACCTTGCGCGCTTCGCGCGGCCGCTCGGTCTCGATCTCGAGCACGATGGCGTCGATGTCGCGCATCAACTGCTTTGGCGCGCCCTCGGCCACCAGCTTGCCGCGGTCCAGGATCGCGAGCGCGTGGCAGCGCTCGGCCTCGTCCATGTAGTGGGTGGAGACGAGGATCGTGGTGCCCTGGGCGACGAGGTCGAACAGCGATTCCCAGAAGTCGCGGCGCGATTGTGGATCCACGGCCGAGGTCGGCTCATCGAGCAGCAGCAGCTGCGGGTGGTGCAGCGTGGCCGCGGCGAGCGCGAGGCGCTGCCGCTGGCCGCCGGAGAGCGTGCCGGCGCGCTGCGTGTCGCGATCCGCCAGGTGATAGCGCTCGAGCGCGGCGTCGATGCGCGGGCGCCGTTCGTGGCGCGGCAATGCGTAGATCGTGGCCACGAACTCCAGGTTCTCGCGCAGCGAGAGGTCTTCCCACAGCGAGAAGCGCTGGGTCATGTAGCCAAGCTTGCGCCGCACCTGCTCGGCCTCGGTCGCCACCGGATGCCCGAGCACCGTGACCGAGCCCGCGGTCGGGATCAGCAGGCCGCAGAGCATGCGGATCGTGGTGCTCTTGCCCGCGCCGTTCGGCCCCAGGAAACCGTAGATCCGTGCCCGCGGGATGCGCATGGTCACGCCGTCGACCACGCGCAGCGGGCCGAAGTCACGCGACAACCCCTCGGCGTGGATCGCGATGTCGCTGGAGATCGCGCTCACTTCAATCGCTCAACGACGGGAAATCGACCGTCACCGGCACGCCGGCGGGCAATGCAGCGGCGTCGGCGCCCTCGAGGTCCACCTCGGCGAGGTAGGCCAGGCGCGACCGGTCGTGCTCTGTCAGGGAATAGTAGGGCGTGTAAGCCGCGTCGCTGCTCACGAAGCGGACCTTGCCCGGCAGCGCGCCATCGCGGCCGTCCACCTCGATCGTTGCGACCAGGCCGGCCACCACGCGCGCGCGCAACGGTTCGGGGATGTACACGCGCGCGTAGAGTCGGTCGCTCGCGAGCACGGTGACCACGGTCTGGCCGACACCCGGCCGCTCGCCCAGCTTGAACGGCAGTGCCTCGATCGTGCCGGCCTTCGGCGCACGCACCGTGAGGCGTGCGAGCGAGAGTTCGGCGGCGCGCAGTCCGGCGTCGGCCGCGGCGAGCGTGGCGCGCGCCTGGTCAAGCTCCTCGATCGTGGTGCCCTTGAGCGCGGCGGCCAATTGCGCGCGCATCGCGTCGCGGCCGGTGCGTGCCGCGTCGCGGGCGGCGACCGCGCGGTCGAGGTCGGCTTCGGACGAGAGCTTCTTTGACAGCAGGTCCTGCACCCGCAGATGCTCGCGCTCGGCGATGCCCAGCTGCTTCTCGGCGCCGTCGTAGCGCGCCTGCAGTTCCTGCACCGTCTCGCGGCGCGGGCCGCGAGTGAGCTCGGCGAGCTTGCGCTCGCTGACCATGCGGTTGGCCTTGAGCTGGTCCACCTGCGCCTGGGCGCGCGCCGGGTCGAGCCTGAGCAGGATCTGGTCCGCTGCCACCGAATCGCCCTCGCGCACCAGCACCTCGATCACGGGTTCGCTCGCCTCAGCGCCGAGGTCGAGACGGTCGCGCGCCAGCGTGCCGGGCAGCGGCAGTTCCGGCGGGCCGCCGCAGGCGGAGAGCAGCAGCGTGGCGAGGGTGAGGGCAACAAGCGTGGTCGTGCGGTGCATGGCTTTCTCGAACATGGCGGAATCCTTCGGGTCAGCGACGGCTGCGCGCGGGCGCACGCATGCCGTCCTTATAGAGTCGAGCGAGATCGGCGACGTGGCCTTTGAGCCAGGCCGCGTCGGTCTGCATCCCGAACACCTCGCGCGTGACCGGCAGCGCGATGAAAGGGAACAGCGCGAGCGAGAGCAGCGCCTGGGCGGCGCGCTTCGCGTCCAGGTCCTTGCGGAAGCGGCCGGCCGCCTGCTCGTGCTTGATCAGCGCGATCAGCAGCCCGCCGCCGCGCTTGGCGAAGCCTTCGATGAAGCGCGCGCGGAACGCGCCGCCCTCGGTGAACACCTCGCGCACGATCAACTGTGGCAGCCAGGGGTTCGCCGCGAGCGTGTTCACATAGCGCGACAGCAGCAATTCAAGGTCGGGCTCAGCGTCCACCGTGAGCGCGGCGCTCAGGTGCGCCAGCACCGGGCCCACGGTCTCGGTGAGCATCGCCTCGTACAGGCCCTGCTTGTCGCCGAAGTGGTAGGCGATCATCGCCGGCGTCACGCCGGCCTCGTGGGCGATGTCGCGCAGGCAGGCCGCGCCCACGCCGTGCGCGGCGATGTGGCGGCGCGCCGCGGCCAGCAGCGCAGCCCGCACCAGCCCCGGAGCGCGGTTGCGCGGGCGGCCTGGGCCGGTGGCACGACGGATTCGGTGGGGTTTGTCCATGGGGGCGTCAAATTAATCGCTTGATTAAATAAAGGCAACCCCAGCTTCGAGCCCTTGGAATATTGGGCGCCGCCCCAAGGTCTACCATCCCGCCACCCCGACCTAAGGACCCGCACATGAAGCTCTACTTCTCCCCCGGCGCCTGCTCCCTGTCGCCGCACATCGTCGTCCACGAGGCCGGCCTCGCCGGCAAGGTCACGATCGTGAAGACCGACATCCGCGCGAAGAAGACCGCGGATGGCGGTGACTTCCTCGCCATCAACCCCAAGGGCTATGTGCCTGCGCTCGTGCTCGACGACGGCACGGTGCTGACCGAAGGTCCGGCGATCGTGCAGTACCTCGCCGATAAGGCGCCGCAGTCGGGCCTGGCGCCCGCCAACGGCACTACTGCGCGCTACCAGTTGCAGGCGATGCTCAACTTCCTCTCGACCGAGATCCACAAGGCCTGGAGCCCGCTGTGGAACAAGGCGGCCGCTCCGGTGCAGCACGAGGCCGCGCGCGCCGCGATCGACAAGCGCTTCAATGACCTCAAGGTCACGCTCGAGAAGCAGCCCTACCTGATGGGCGACAAGTTCACGGTCGCCGATGCGTACCTGTTCACGCTGGCCAACTGGGGCCAGTGGACCGGTGTGGACCTCGGCCTGTGGCCGTGGATCAAGCGGCACTACGAACTGGTGGGCGCCCGCCCGGGCGTGCAGGCCGCGATCGCTGCGGAACGCGCTGCGAAGTAGACCCTCGACCCGACCAAGAGGATTTTCTCACCGACTGTGAAACTTTTTCCCTGCTCCAGGCATCAATACCTCAGGACGATGTGGATGCAGGGAGCTGGAGATGCGCAGCGTGTTCCTGGGTTGGTTGATGGTCGCTGCGCTTCTTCCTGGTGCGGTGGGTGCGGCTCGTGCGGACGACGGCGCACCC
>JANNEA010000009.1:0-3993 GCA_031388175.1 Gammaproteobacteria bacterium | reverse complement strand
CCGGACGTTCACGCGGAAATCATCGTCGCCCTTGCCGACCTCGAGACCGCCGCCGTAGCGGTTGAACTTTGCGTCGGCGACGCCGGTGCTGCTGACCGTGCTGTCGATGTTGCCGTAGACCGCCCAGGTCTGGTCGAGCCGATAGCGGACGCCGATGCCGCCGTAGGTGGTGCTGCCGAGCGCGCCGAGATCCACCGTGCCGCCGCGGATCTCGAACGAGGGTGTTGCGCCTTGGGCGGCCGTGGCGCTGAACGCGAATGCGGCGATGAGGCACAGGCGCGTGATCATCGTGGAACCCCTTGGTTTCGTGTGTAGCAGGCAGCCCGCGCAGCCTAGCACCCTGGCTAGAATGCGGGCATCAGCATCACGCACTCGAGGCTCATCCGATGACCCTCATCCTCGGTCTGCACGCTCGCACGATTGGTGCCGCCATCCTTTACGCCCTCGCCTACGGCGCCTCGCTCGCCTGGCTGTCGCGTGACAACGGCTTCGATTCCGGCGAGGCCGTGATGGGCTTCGTGGTCTTCGGCCTCGGCTTCTCCGCCATCGCCTGGGCCGCGACCCGTGGCATCACGCCCTACGCCACGCCGGTCCGCGACGCCGCGCGTGAGTCCGGCGCGATCCTGGGCTACCTCGTGCTGTTCGCGCTGATCGTGCTCGGCCCGGGCCTGTCGTGGGTGAAGGACGCGGCACAGGACGGCCGCGTGGAAGAGGTCGCAGTCCTCGTGTTCAAGCTGGTCACGATGGTGGTGCTGCCGGCCTGGCTGTTCACGCGCATCGGCGTGCCCTGGCGCGAGCTGCTGCGCTGGAGCCGTTTCGACGGCAAGCTGTGGCGCGCGTTCATCATCATGGCGGTGCTGCTGCTCGGCCTGCAGCTGGTCGCGGGTCAGGGGCCCAAGACGATCGCCGCACTCGACGCGCCGGTCTGGCTCATCGCGCTCGGCGTGCCGCTCTGCTTCCTGTGGATGACGCTCGAAGCGGGACTGACTGAGGAGTTCCTGTTCCGCGTGCTGCTGCAGACGCGCTTGAGCGCCTGGCTCCGGTCCGGCGTGGCCGGCATCGTGGCGATGGCGCTGCTGTTCGGCCTGGCGCACGCGCCTGGCTATGTGATGCGCGGCGCGCACCTGATGGAAGGCATGACCAGCGCACCGGATCCCATCACTGCGGCGGCCTACTCGATCGCGGTGGTGTCACCAATCGGCCTGATGTTCGGCGTGCTGTGGGCGCGCACCCGTTCGCTGCTGCTGGTGGTGCTGCTGCACGGCTGGACCGACCTGGTGCCGAACCTGGCGCCGTTCGTGCGCACCTGGTTGCTCTAGTCGGCGGCGCTCAGGCGCGACGCGCACCGCGCTCATACCAGGGCTTGGTGTGGTTCACGACCCGCACCACCAGCAACATCACCGGCACCTCGATCAGCACGCCGACCACGGTGGCGAGGGCCGCCCCCGAATCGAACCCGAACAGGCCGATCGCCGCGGCCACCGCGAGTTCGAAGAAGTTCGAAGCGCCGATCAGCGCCGAGGGGCAGGCCACGCTGTGCTTCTCACCCAGCGCGCGGTTGAGCCAATAGGCCAGCGATGAGTTGAACAGCACCTGGATCAAGATCGGCACCGCCAGCAAGGCGATGATCAGCGGCTGGTCCATGATCGCCCGACCCTGGAACGCGAACAGCAAGACCAGCGTGGCGAGCAAAGCTGCGACCGACCACGGCCCGATCCGCGCCATCGCCGAGTCGAACTGCGCCTGGCCCTGTCGGAGCAGCGCGCGGCGCCAGAACTGCGCTGCGATCACCGGGATCACGATGTAGAGCACCACCGAGGTGATGAGCGTCGCCCATGGCACGGTGATCGCCGATAACCCGAGCAACAGCGCGACCAGCGGCGCGAACGCCACGACCATGATGGTGTCGTTGAGCGCCACCTGCGACAGAGTGAACAGCGGATCGCCGTCGGTGAGACGGCTCCAGACGAACACCATCGCAGTGCACGGCGCCGCGGCGAGCAGGATCAGACCGGCGATGTAGCTGTCGAGCTGGTCGGCGGGCAGTAGTGGCGCGAACAGGTGCCGGATGAACAACCAGCCGAGCAGCGCCATCGAGAATGGCTTGACCAGCCAGTTCACGAACAGCGTCACACCGATGCCCCGCACATGCTGCCGGACCTCGTGCAGCGCGCCGAAGTCCACCTTGACCAACATCGGGATGATCATCACCCAGATCAGCAATCCGACCGGCAGGTTGACCTGGGCGTACTCGATGCGGCCGATCGCCTGGAACAGCCCGGGCATCAGCTGGCCGAGCACGATCCCGACCACGATGCAGAGCGCGACCCACAGCGTGAGGTAGCGCTCGAAGCGGTTGAGCGGTGCAGGTGCCGCCATCAGAGGTCGCCGATCGACTTGATCGAGGCGCGCCGCGCCTGGTCGTCGAGCGCGTCCCAGGGCAACGCGATGAGCGCATCGACCCGGCGCTGGATGTGGCGAAAGGCGGTGTCGAACGCGGCCCGCTTCGCGCCATCGCTGCCCGCGACGGCGGCGGGATCGGCGAAGCCCCAATGGGCGGTGAACGGCGCTCCGGGCCAGATCGGGCAGGCTTCGCTCGCCGCCGCGTCGCAGACCGTGATGACGATGTCCATCGTCGGCGCATCCTCCACCGCGAACTCATCCCACGATTTGCTGCGGAAGCCGTCGGTCGACAACCCGAGCTCGCGGACCCTCTCGAGCGCGAACGGATTGACCTTGCCGGACGGATGGCTGCCGGCGCTGAAGGCACGGAAGCGATCACCGCCGCGAGCGGTGAGCAGCGCCTCGGCCATCACGCTGCGGGCAGAGTTGCCGGTGCAAAGGAACAGTACGTTGAGGAAGCGCATCGGGCGCGCATTCTAGCCGCCACCGATGACGAACGCGTGAAACAGACGATTGCTAGCCGGTCTCGTCGCTCGCGCCCTGCACGATGGGTTCGCCGCGGGCCTCGAGCCAGGCCGAGCGCGCGATTGGGTCGGTCCACCAGTCCTTGAACAACGCCTGCTTGAGCTTGTCGTCGCCCACCAGGCCGCGCGCGAACGGCGTGAAGTCGAGCGAGGCCTTGAACGCCGCGAGATCCGTGCCGTGCGCCACCGCGAGCTTGGCCTTGGTGCGCGCGCTGCGCAGCATCGCCTGCACCGCCTCGATGTGTGCACGGTCGCGCATCACCTCGCCGTGGCCGGGCACGAGGAGGTCGAAGTCGAAGGCCTTGAGGCGGTCGAGCGTGGCGAGCCACTGCTCGGGGAAGGAGCCGAAGCCGTAGGGGATCGGTGCGACCACGAGATCGCCGCTGGCGAGGATGCGCTCCGTCGGCAGCCAGACCACCACATCACCTTCGGTGTTGCCGCGGCCCAGGTGCATGACCTGGATCGTGCGCGTGCCGCGCATCAAGGTGATCTCGGTGTCGAACACCCAGTCGGGCGGCGACACTTGCACCCGGCCGAACTCTGCGGCCATCACCCTGATGTCGGCGAGCTCAGCCTTCCCCCGCTCCGAGAGCTTGCCGGCTGCGAGCGCCGCCTCGAGCTCTGCGACGTACTCGCCGAGCATCTTGGGGTAGCGCTTCACGTAGTCCATCGGCTTGCCCGAGATGTCGCGCAGGGTGTTGCGGTGCGCGGCGATGCGCACGCCGGGGAACTCGCGGCGGTAGACCGCGTTGCCGAGGTTGTGGTCGCCGTGCCAATGCCTGTTCACCACCACCGACACCGGCTTGGCCGTGACGCTGCGGATAAGGCGGATCGCGTTCTCGGCCGCGAGCGGCGAGCCGCCTGCGTCCACCACCACGACATCGGTCGCGTTGACGATGAACAGCGCGTTCGGCTCCACCGGCTGGCGGAACGGATTTGGGCGTTGGAGCAGGAAGACCTCGTGCCCGAGCGGCACGAGCCTCAACTCATAGACCCCGTTCGGGTCATAGACCCCGGCCGCGGGGGGGGGGGGGGGGGGGGGGGGGGGGCCCGCCCCCCCCCCCCC
>JANNEA010000019.1:0-1792 GCA_031388175.1 Gammaproteobacteria bacterium | reverse complement strand
CCTTTGCCTACATGTACCAGGCGCTGCGCGATGCGCCGCCGGCACGCGGCCACGGCTACGACGCCGTCTTGCACTGCAACCTGGCGCACGAGCTGCTGCAATTGGGCGACTACCACGAGGCGCTCAAGCATGTCGAGGCCGGCCTGGCCCGCTTCGATGTCGCGAAGAATCCGCGCCTGGCCAGCGTGCTGTGGATCAACCGCATCACGATCCTGACCGAGCTGGGGCGCGCGCCCGAGGCCCTGCCCGATGTTGAGCGGGTGTGTGCGCTGCCGACCGACCCGAGCGGGCGCGGCGCGCTGACGACGCACTTCGAAACCATGGCCCTCGCCGCACTGGCCGCAGGCGAACTGGCCTTGGGGCGCGACCTGGTGCAACGCGCCCGCGAAGTCGAACGCGAGCCGATCGTCGAAGAGAGCCTCGAGCTCGCCCTCGCCGAAGCCCAGTTGGCACGCGCCGAGGGCGACCTGGCACTCGCCGCGGCGGCTTTGGAGCGTGCCCGCGAGCAGGCCGAGGCGGGCGATCTGGGTGTGAGCCTGCGCGTGCGCTGCGCCGTGCACCTGGCCCGATCGCAGGTTGCGCAAGCGCTGGGCGATGCGCCGGCGGCGTTGGCGGCGCTGAACCAATGGCGGGCGTTGACCCAGGAGCGTGCGACCTTGGCTTCGCGGGCGCATTACCAGGCCACGGCACTCCAGACCGAAGTCCTGAGCCTGCAGCAAAAACTCGACGAAAAAGACGCCCAGCGCCGCGCCACCGAACGCGCCCGCGCCGAACTGGAAGCGGCCAACCGCGCCTTGCAACAGAAGATCGACGAGGTGCAAGCGCTGCAGGAAGCGCTGCGCCAGCAGGCCACCCGCGACGAGCTCACGGGCCTGTTCAACCGCCGCCATCTCAACGACACCCTGCCGGCGATGTGGGCCCTGGCGCAGCGCGAAGGCAAGCCGCTGGCGGCCGTGATCATCGACCTCGACCACTTCAAGCTCGTCAACGATCAACGCGGCCACGACGCCGGCGACCGCCTGCTCGCCGCCTTTGGCCGCCTGTTGCTGGCCAACCTGCGCAAGAGCGACGTCGCCTGCCGCTACGGCGGCGAGGAGTTCTGCGTGCTGATGCCCGAGACCGATGCCGAAGGCGGCCGGCGCAAGATTGCGGCCTTGCTCAAGCGCTGGCGCGTCGAGGCCTTGATGCTGGGCGCCGTGGGCCATGCCGGTACCAGCTTCTCGGCCGGCGTGGCCGACTCGGTGCTGATCGCCAGCTCGTCGCAGGCCTTGCTCAAGCGCGCCGACGACGAACTGCTCGCCGCCAAGCGGGAGGGCCGCAACCGCGTCCTGGCGGCGGCGCAGCCGGCCTGATACGAATCCGCGTTCAACGACATAAGAATCCCGCTCGCCCTGAGCTTGTCGAAGGGCTGTCTTTCCGATCCTCCTGAGCTTGTCGAAGGACAGGCTCAGCCCGAACGGGATCTTTACGATTGAACGCGAATCGGTATGTGTCAGCTCTGCGACTTGCCCAGCAGGGTGAAGTGCTCCACCACCGGCGGCTGGGCAAAGAAGGGCCCGACGATCGCCCGCCACTGCGGGAACAAGGGGCCCTGGCGAAAGCCCACGGTGTGGACTTCGAGCGTGTCCCAGAAGATCATCAGCAGGTAGCGCTCAGGGCTCTCGACACTCTTGTTGACCTTCCAGCCGCGATAGCCCTGGGCCTGCGAAATGATGGCGCCGACGCCGCGCTGGATGGCTTCGTCGAACGCGGCCTGCTGCCCAGGCGCAATGCGGATGTCGGCAACTTCGAG
>JANNEA010000155.1:0-2356 GCA_031388175.1 Gammaproteobacteria bacterium | reverse complement strand
GCTGGGCCTCGCATCGCCGAATCGCTTTGCCGGCACGCCCGAGCTCAGGACCATGGCCGAGCAGGGCATCCCGGTGAACGCCGGCACCTGGGTGGGCATCATGGCCCCGGCTGGCACGCCGCCCGAGGTACTGGCGACGCTGAACCGCGCGCTCAACGCGACCATCGAGACCCCGGCCGTGCGCGAGGCGCTGCTCAAGCTCAATACCGAACCCTCGACCATGAGCGTGCCGCAGTTCAAGGCCTTCGTCGACGCCGAGTACGAGCGCTGGGGCAAGACCATCAGCGACGCGCGCATCAAGCTCGAGTAGCGATGCGCCGCGGCTACGCCCTGACTCCGCAGGGCGAGATCCACTACGCCGAGGCGGGCGCGGGAGAGGCGGTGCTGCTGCTGCACGCCAATCCGCGCTCCTACCGGTATTTCCGCCACGTGCTGCCGCTGCTCGGCGCGCGCCATCGGGCGATCGCTGCCGACATTCCGGGGTTCGGCGATTCCCACCCGCTGCCGCGGCCGGTGTCGATCCCGGCGCTGGCCGAGTGCCTGGTGAATTTCCTGGACGCGCTCGGACTGGCGCGCGTGCACGTGGTCGGCCTGCATACCGGGAACAAGATCGCCGCGGCGCTGGCCGCCGGCTGGCCAGATCGAGTCGGCGCCGTGGTGCTGGCCGGCCAATCGCACAGCCTGATTCCGGACAAGGCGGGCCGCGACGCCGCGATCGGGCATATCGTCGAGCACTATTTCCCGAAGTACGGCGACAGCCCGGACGGCGCGCACCACGTGCGCGGCTGGGCGGCCGCGCATGCCGAGGTGCAGGGCCTGTGGTGGCCGCAGCGTCTGCGCACCGCGGCGCGCATCGAAGCGGGCGACGTCGAACGCGCTGAGGAGCAGGTGATCGACTACCTGAAGGGCTGGCGCAGCATCGTGCCTGTGTACGAGGCGATCTTCGCCTACGACCTCGAGGCAGCGATGCGGCGCATCCGCGCGCGCACGCTGGTGCTGGAACTGCAGACGCCCGGGGAGGCGCACCTGGGCGCGCAGGCGCTCAAGGTCTGCGCCTTGATTCCTGGTGCGCAGGCGCTCACGCTGCAAGGCGATGGCGAGGCTTTCGAGACGCAGCCGGCGGCGCTCGCGCAGGCGATACTGCGCTTCCTGGATTGAGGAGGAACGAGGGAGAAGAAAACGTACGACGTCGTAGTGGCCGGCTGTGGCGTGGGGGGGTTGTCCGCCGCCGTGTCGGCGCGGCAGGGCGGCGCGACAGTCGCGGTGCTGGAGCGCTCCACGCGCGAGGAGCGCGGCGGGCAGAGCCGGTACACCGAGGCCTATCTGCGCATGAAGAGCCATACCGAGGTCACCGACGACTTTGAGGTCATGCTCGCCGAGAACGGCAGCGGGGCGATCGATCCGGAACTGGTCGAAGAAAGCGTCACGGGCCGGTCCAACCTGGCGCGCTCGCTGTCCATCGCCGACCCGACTCTGCTGGAGACCTTCGCCAACGCCGCCGGCCCGACGATCACCTGGCTGAAGGGCTTCGGCGTGCGCTTCGATTTTCTGCCCACGCAGTTCCTCACCAAGTCGCAGCCCCGCCTGCTGCCGGTCGGCGGCGGGCAGGCGCTCGTCGAGGCGCTCGCGGCCGAGGCCGAGAAGCTGGGCGTGGAATTCCTCTACGAGACCACCGCGGTGGCGCTTGTCCACGATACCGAACGTCGCATCACCGGACTTAGGGCGAAGCGTCGCGATGGCACGGCGCTCGAACTTTCAGGCAGCGTGGTGCTCGCGAGCGGCGGCTTCGAGGGCAACGCCGAGATGATGACGCGCTACGTCGGCCCGAGATCCGTGTACCTGCGTCCGATCTGCAAGGGCGGCTACTACAACCGCGGCGAGGGCATCGAGATGGCATTGGCCGCCGGCGCGCTGGGCTGCGGCGACTTCGGCAGCTATCACGCCGAACCGGTCGATCCGCGCTCGGGCGTGGCCGAACCCTCGGTGTTCATCTTCCCCTACGGCATCCTCGTGAATAAGGATGGCCGGCGCTTCACCGACGAGGCTCCGGGGACCGTGGACGCGTACTACGAGCGCATCACACGGCGCATTTACGAGCAGCGCGACGGCACGGCCTGGGTGGTGCTCGACGCAAAGCACATGCGCGTGCCCAACTACCGCCTCGGCATCCGCACCGACAAGCCGCCGATCGTGGCCGATTCGGTGGCGAACCTCGCGCGCGCGATCGGCGTGCCCGAGGCGGGGCTGCTCGCAACGGTCGAAGCCTTCAACCGGGCCTGCGTGCCGGGCGATTACAAGCCGCTCGAGCTCGATTACGTGGCGACAAAGGGCCTCGCGCCAGCCAAGTCGCACTGGG
>JANNEA010000147.1:0-13289 GCA_031388175.1 Gammaproteobacteria bacterium | reverse complement strand
CGTGCTGTCCGATCGGCTGGTTCCAGCCCTCGCCGAGCACCGCACCGTCGCGCACGATGAGCGCGCCGACCGGGACCTCGCCGACGCGTTCGGCGGCGCGCGCCAACTCGAGCGCGCGCGCCATCCAGCGCTCGTCGTCTACTCCCACTCGATCGTGCCCGGCGGCTTGCCGGTGACGTCATAGACCACGCGCGCGATGCCCGGGGTCTCGTTGACGATGCGCCGCGCGACCTGATCGAGGAACTCGTAGGGCAGATGCGCCCAGCGCGCACTCATGAAATCGACGGTCTCGACCGCCCGGAGGGCGATGACGTACTCATAGCGACGGCCGTCGCCCTGCACACCGACCGACTTCACCGGCAGGAACACCGCGAACGCCTGACTCACCTTGTCGTACAGGCCGGCGGCGCGCAGCTCCCGGATGAAGATGTGGTCGGCCTGGCGCAACAGGTCGGCGAACTCCTTGCGCACCTCGCCGAGGATGCGCACACCGAGACCTGGACCCGGGAACGGGTGGCGGTGGACCATGTCGAGCGGCAGACCAAGCTCGGCACCGATGCGCCTGACCTCGTCCTTGAACAACTCGCGCAGCGGCTCCAGCAGCTTGAGCTTCATGTCCGCCGGCAGGCCGGCGACGTTGTGGTGCGACTTGATCACGTGCGCCTTGCTGCCGGTCGCGGCCGACTCGATCACGTCCGAGTAAATCGTGCCCTGGGCGAGCCAGGCGCAGTCGGCATGCTTGCGCGACTCTTCGTCGAACACCTCGACGAACATCCGTCCGATCGCCTTGCGCTTGGATTCCGGGTCGGTGACGCCCGCAAGGCCAGCGAGGAACCTCGTCTCGGCATCGACCCGCGTGACCTTGAGACCCAGGTTGCGGGCGAAGGTCGCCATCACCTGGTCGCCCTCGTCGAGGCGCAGCAGGCCGGTGTCGACGAACACGCATTCGAGCTGGTCGCCGATCGCGCGGTGCAGCAGCGCCGCGACCACCGACGAATCGACGCCACCCGAGAGTCCGAGCAGCACCTTGCCCTTGCCGACCTTGGCGCGGATCGCGGCGACCGAGTCGCTGATGATCGTCGAAGGATTCCACAACGCCGCTGCGCCGCAGATGTCGAGCACGAAGCGGCCGAGGATCCGTCCGCCCTGCGTGGTCTGGGTCACTTCAGGATGGAACTGCACCGCGTAGAAGCGGCGCTGCTCGTCGGCCATCGCCGCGCAGCTCGCATCCTTCGAGGTACCGACGCGGGTGAAGCCTTCTGGCAAGCGGGTCACCGAGTCGCCGTGGTTCATCATCACGTCGAGCTGGCCGTGGCCCGCGGCATCGACGTGATCCTCGATGCCTTCGAACAGTCGCGACTTGCCGACGACGGTCATGCGCTCGAGACCGAACTCGCGATGGCGCCCCGGCTCGACCTTGCCGCCGAGCACGGCGGCCATGTCCTGCATGCCGTAGCAGATGCCGAGCACCGGCACGCCGAGCTGGTAGATGCCCTTGGGGGTGGTCGGCGTCGCATCACCGACCGCGGATTCCGGTCCGCCGGACAGGATCACGCCCTTGGGCGCGAAGCGCTTGAGCTCGGCGTCGGAGAGGTCAGGGCTGCGCAGCTCGCAGTACACGCCGAGCTCGCGTACCCGGCGCGCGATCAGCTGGGTCCACTGCGACCCGAAGTCGATGATCAGGATGCGGTCGGCGTGGATGTCGCGGTCGGAAATCTTCGTCACCCCGTGGTCTTCCTCAGCTCTGCCTGTAGTTCGGCGCTTCCTTGGTGATGGTCACGTCGTGGACATGGCTCTCGCGCATGCCGGCACCGGTGATACGGACGAAGGTCGGCTTGGTCCGCATCTCCTCGAGCGTGGCGCAACCGCAGTAGCCCATCGCCGAGCGCAGACCCCCGGTGAGCTGCTGCACGATCGGCACCAGGCTGCCCTTGTAGGGCACCCGGCCCTCGATGCCTTCCGGCACCAGCTTCTCGATCTCGTCGGTCGGGTCCTGGAAGTAGCGGTCGGCCGAGCCGTCGCGCTGGGCCATCGCGCCGAGCGAGCCCATGCCGCGGTAGGACTTGTACGAGCGACCGGCGTAGAGCTCAATCTCGCCCGGCGCCTCGTCGGTGCCGGCGAACAAGCCGCCGAGCATGACGCAGTGCGCGCCGGCGGCGATCGCCTTGGCCACATCGCCCGAATACCGGATTCCGCCGTCAGCGACCAGCGGCACGCCGCTGCCTGCCAGTGCCGCAGCCACATCCGCGATCGCGGTGACCTGCGGCACGCCGACGCCGGCGACGATGCGGGTGGTGCAGATGCTGCCTGGGCCGATGCCGACCTTGACGCCGTCGGCGCCGGCATCGACCAGGGCCTTGGCCGCCTCGGCCGTGACGATGTTGCCGCCGATGACCTGCAGCTTCGGCTGGGCGCGCTTGACTGCCCGCACCGTGGCGAGCACGCCTTCTGAGTGTCCGTGCGAGGTGTCGACCACGATCAGGTCAACGCCAGCCTCGACCAGCGCCTCAACCCGCGCCGCGGTGTCCGGCCCAGTGCCGACCGCAGCGCCGACCCGCAGCCGACCCTGCTCGTCCTTGCAAGCCTCGGGGTGTTCCTTGGCCTTCTGGATGTCCTTGACCGTGATCATGCCGCGCAAGCGGTGCTTGGCGTCCACGATCAGCAGCTTCTCGATGCGGTGGTCGCGCAGCTTGGCGATGACCTCCTCGCGCGGCGCGCCTTCGCGCACCGTCACCAGGCGGTCCTGCTTGGTCATGATGGTCGTGACCGGCGCGTCGAGCTGGGATTCGAAGCGCAGGTCGCGGTTGGTGACGATGCCGACCAGCAGCTCGCCCTCGACCACCGGGAAGCCGGAGATCCGGTTGACCTTCTGCAGCTCGAGCACTTCGCGGATGGTGGTGGCTGGAGTGACGGTGATCGGGTCCTTGACCACGCCGCCTTCGTGCTTCTTGACCGCCCTCACCTCGCGCGCCTGCAGCTCGGCGTTCATGCTCTTGTGCACGATGCCGATGCCGCCTTCCTGGGCCAGCGCGATCGCCAACCGGGCTTCGGTCACGGTGTCCATCGCCGAGGAGATAATCGGGATGTTCAGCGCGATGCCGCGGGTGAGCATGGTGCGCAGGCTGACATCGCGCGGCAGGACGTTCGAGTAGGCGGGCCGGAGCAGCACATCGTCGAAGGTGAACGCTTCTTGGACGATCCGCATGATCCACCTCCAGCCTGTGGCGGTAAATCGGCCCATCATACCAGCCGGCACGCGTCCGAGTGAACCCCGAGCGGGTACGATGCGGCCATGTCGGTCGGAAGCCCCATGCGCGATGTCTACACGGTCTCGCGCCTGAACGCCGAGGTCCGCGGCGTCCTCGAGGGCTTCCCGGCGCTGTGGATCGAAGGCGAGATCTCGAACCTCGCCCGCCCCGCCTCCGGTCATCTCTACTTCTCGCTGAAGGACCCCGCCGCACAGGTGCGTTGCGCGATGTGGCGCAATCGTGCCGGTGGCCTGCGCTTCAAGCTTGAGGATGGCCAGCAGGTGCTGCTGCGCGCGCGCATCGGCTTGTATGAGCCGCGCGGCGAATTCCAGCTCATCGTCGAGGCGATCGAACCGGCGGGCGATGGCGTTCTGCGCCAGCGCTTCGAGGCGTTGCGGGCGCTGCTTGCGGCAGAAGGACTGCTCGATGCCGCGCGCAAGCGGCCGCTGCCCGCGCGCCCACGGCGCATCGGCGTGGTGACCTCCGCCTCTGGCGCGGCCCTGCATGACGTGCTGACCACGCTGGCGCGGCGCTGCCCGGCGCTCAGCGTCACGCTCTATCCGACCTCGGTCCAGGGCGCGCAGTCGGTCGATGAGATCGTCGCCGCGCTCGGCGCCGCAGGGACCCGTGCCGAATGCGACGTGGTGCTGTTGGTGCGCGGCGGCGGCTCACTCGAGGATCTCTGGTCTTTCAACGACGAGCGCGTCGCGCGCGCGATCGTCGCCTGTCCCGTGCCCGTGGTCTGCGGTGTCGGGCACGAGGTCGACGTCACCATCGCCGACCTGGTCGCTGACCTGCGCGCGCCGACTCCGACCGGCGCGGCCGAGCTGGTCTCGCCTGACGGCGCCGAGCTGCTGCGCGCCTCCTCCGCGCTACGTCAGCGTCTCGCGCACGCCTGGAAGCGCGAACTTCGCGTGCTCGTCGAACGAGTCGGCGACCGCGCCCGCCGTCTCACCTTGCAGCATCCCGGGGCACGCCTGGCGCAGCGCGGCCAGCGCCTCGACGAACTCGAACTGCGGCTCACCGCCACGGCGCGCCTGGCACTCGAGCGTCGTCGGTCGCGACTCGGCTTTGCGGTCCAGGGCCTCGGCACCTTGAGCCCCTTGGCGACGCTTGCGCGTGGTTATGCCATCGTCACCGATGCGCAGGGACGCTTGTTGCGCGATGCGACCGCCGTCGCGGTCGGCGACGACATCGAGGCCCGGCTCGGCCGGGGACGACTGCGCGCACGGGTGACCGGACATCGGGACGATGACGCATGACGCGCCCCATGCTCGCGCTCGCGCTGCTGCTGGTCGCGACCGTCGCCACCGCCTTGCCTCGCGCGGAACCGGTTGCCGGGGGCATCGCGCTGATCGATGTCGGCGCCACTGGCGGCGCGCGACCCCAGGTCACCTACAACACGCGTCGCATCGCAGTGCTCGACGTCGATGGGCGCTGGATCGCGGTGGTCGGCATCGCGCTCAGCACCGCGCCGGGTGTCCAGCAGATCGAGTGGGAGGATTGCGAGGGGCCGCGGACTTCGCGCTTCGAGGTGCTGGCCAAGGCACGCGGTGAACAGCGCATCACGCTGGCCGACGACAAGATGGTCAACCCGGGCCCCGCGGAACTGGCGCGGATCGAGCGCGAGACGCCGCGGATCCGCAGGGCGCTTGACCGCTTCAGCGAAGCCGCGACGGTTGCCACGGCGATGCGGTTGCCGGTGATCGCCGCAGAGTCGAGCCCGTTCGGCCTGCGCCGCTGGTTCAACGGCGAAGAACGGCGTCCGCATGCCGGCCTCGACCTCGCCGCAGCTGCTGGCACCCCGATCCTGGCGCCCGCACCCGGCGCGGTGATCGATGTCGGCGAGTTCTACTTCAACGGCAACACGGTGTTCATCGACCACGGCCAGGGCCTGGTGACGATGTACAACCATCTGAGCCGGATCGACGCGGTGCCCGGGCAACAGGTGGCGGCGGGCGACGTGATCGGCGCGGTCGGCGCGACCGGGCGAGTGACCGCAGCACACCTGCACTTCGGCGTGACCCTCAACGGCACTTCGGTCGACCCGAAACTGTTCCTGGTCGAAGACCCACCGACCGAGGCGACCGCAGCGCATTGAGGAACATCGGGCCAGCCTTCCCGGTCTACTCGGGATGATGGCGCTGCGTCTGCCGATCCTGGTCCTGACCTTGCTCTGCGCCGGCTGTGCGCTGCCGCCACCGCGCGCGCTCGCCGCCGATGAAGGCTGGTACTGCGAACCCTGCTCGCGGATCCCAAAGCGCGTGGCGCTCACTCCGGAGACCGAACTGCTCGGCGCGGCACGCGAACGCCGAGTGGCCTGTCGCGACCGGCGCTGACCCTCCGGTTCAGAACGCGCTAGCGACGCTCAGCAGCAGCACCGCGGCCGCGGCCGCCAGCGGCACGGCGCGTGCGGCATCACCGCGCCGCTGCCACGCGAACCCAAGACAGGCCGCGGCAACCGCCAGTGCCGCGCCCGCGACCAGCAGCGTCCAACGCAAGCGCCACCAGCTCTCCGGCGCCTCGACCTCATCCGCCCACAGCCGTGCCAGCGCCAGTGACACCGTGCAGACCAGGGCGATCAGCAACACCACGCGCGCGCTGCGATCAGTGGCGAGGCTGCTCATGTCAAAGTCAGCGAGTCGACGCTATCGAGCGGCGAGGAAGGGACCGATCACCGCGCTGAAGCGCGCGCTCTCGATCAGGAAGGAATCGTGACCTTGCAGGCAATCGAGCCGCGCGAACTCCACACGCCGCTCGGGCGCCGCCAGCAGCCGCGCGAGCTCGGCCTGCTGGTGGATCGGGAACAGGATGTCGGTCTCGACGCCAATCACGAGCGCCGCCTTCAGCCGCAGCTTGGCGAACGCCCCTTCGAGCGTTCCGCCACCGTGGTCCACGGCATCGAACAGGTCCATCGAGCGCGAGATCTGCAGGTAGCAGTTGGCGTCGAAGCCGCCGACGAAACGATCGGCGTGCGCCTGCAGGTAGGCCTCGACCTCGAACTGCGGGCCGTAGCCATCAGGTGGTGCGTCCTCGAGCTTGGCCATGCGCTTGCGGCCGAAGCGCTCATCCCATTCCTGCGGCGAGCGATACGAGAGCACGCCGATCTTGCGCGCCAGACGCATGCCAGCGAGCGGCTCATGATCGGGGGCGTAGTCGCCGCCGTTCCAGACCGGGTCGCGGCGGATCAGCTCGCGCTGCAGCGAGCGCACCGCGATGGCGAACGGCAGCGAGCAGGTCGCTGACGACGACAGCACCGCGCGCTCCGCCGCGTCCGGGAACTGCAGCGCGAAGGCCAGCGCGGTGAAGCCGCCGAGCGAGTTGCCGACCACCGCGTGCACGCGCTCGATGCCGAGCGCGTGCAGCGCTTCGTGCGCCGCGCGCGCGATGTCCTCGACCGACAGGACCGGGAAGCGGCGACCGTAGCGCTCGCCGGTCGCGGGATCGAGCGACGCCGGACCGGTGCTGCCGAAGCAGGAGCCGAGCGAGTTGACGCAGATGATGTGGAAACGGTCGCTGTCGAGCGCCTTGCCCGGCCCGACCATGTCCTCCCACCAGCCGGGAGTCGGGTCGGTGGCGTTGCTGGCGGCGTGCGCGCTGGGCGACAGCCCGGTGCACAGCAGCACGACGTTGTCGCGTGATGGCGCCAGGCGACCCCAGGTCTCGTAGGCGATCTCGACGCCGTGCAGCACCCCGCCGCGACGCAGCGCGAGCGGTTTGGGCAGATGGACGACGCGGGCAGCGGGGCCGTGGCTCATGGAACGCTCATGAAACGCTCATGGATCGCGCATCAGCTCGGTACGGTCGACCGTGCGCCCGGCGGTGGTCCGCCGGGCGCGCGTCGAGGATCACTTGCCGTCGCCGACCGCGTTGCCGTCGGCGTCGACGAAGCGGATCTCGCCGAGGTTGAGCCGGCGGATCGCGGCCTCGATCTTCGCTCGGTCGCCGACCACGACCCAGGTGAGCGACCCCGGCTTTATGACCTCGCGCGCAACGGCGTTGACCTCATCGAGCGTCAACGCGCCGTACTTCGCGGCGTAGGTCGGCCAGTAGTCGTCGGCCAGCCCGAAGCGCTGCTGGAACACGGTGTCGCCGAGCACCGCATCGATCGTCTCCCATCGCCCGGGCAGCGTCAGCGTGCGGCGCGCCTTGGCCGCCTGAAGCTCGTCGGCGGTCGCCGGCCTGATGCCGACCAGCCCGGCGAACTCCTTCGCGATCTCGGCCATCGACTCCGCCGTCTTGTCGGTCTGCACTGGCGCGCTGACCAGGAACGGCCGCGGACCGCGGGCGTTGACGACCGTCGAGCGCGCACCGTAGGACCAGTGCTTGTCCTCGCGCAGGTTCATGTTGATGCGCGCGGTGAACGCGCCGCCGAACACCTGGTTGGCCGCGTCGAGCTCAAGGTCCCTGGCGTAGGCCTTGGGCGGGACCGCGTGGCCGGCCAGGATCACCGACTGCTGTGAATCGGGGCGATCGACGATGTAGACCACAGGCTTCGCCGGCAGCGGCACCTCGCGTAGGTCCTTGTTGGGGACCGCGCCGGCCTGCCATGCGCCGAAGCGCTGCTCAAGCAGCGGCATGAGCTCGGCCATCGTCACGTCGCCGGCGACCACCAACGTCGCGTTGCCCGGTTTGAACCAGGTGCCATGGAACGCGACCAGCTGCTCGCGGGTGAGGTTGGCGACCACATCCTCGTAGCCGTTGCCCGAGAACGGCACGCCGTAGGGATGGCCCTTGCCGAACACCAGTCGCGGGAACAGCCGCAGGCCCATTTCATCGGGCGTGACCCGCTCGCGCTTGATGGCCGCGACCGTGTTCTGGCGCAGGCGCAAGAAGTCCTCGGTCGGGAAGGATGGGTTGAGCACGACGTCCGCGAACAGGTCCAGCGACGGCGCCAGCTTGTCCTTGAGCGCCGAGAAGCCGACGAAGGTGTTGTCGAGGTTGGAGCCTGCACCCAGATTCGCGCCGAGCCGCGCCAGCGCGTCGCTGATCGCGAGCGACGAGCGGGTCTTGGTGCCCTCGTCGAGCATGTTGCCGGTGATCTGGGCCAGGCCGGGCGAGGCACCGTCGGCCGAGTAGCCGGCATCGACGATCAACGACATGTTGACCACCGGGATCGTGGCACGGCGCGCCAGCACCACCTTCAGGCCGTTCGAAAGCACCGCGGTCTCGCGCGCCGGAAACGCGCCGGCCGGGAACGAGTCCGGTGTCGGCAGGACCTTGCGGTCGACTGTCGACGGCGTGGTCGAGTAGTTCGCGTACGGCAGCACATGCAGGGTCCAGTCGCCCCCGCTGAGCCAAACGTTGGCGACGCGCTTCACGTCGGCGGGCGTCGCCTCCAGGGTCCAGCGTAGGTTCTGCTTCCAGTAGTCCGGCGATCCGCCGTAGACCGCGCTCTGCGCCAGCACCTCGGACTTGCCGCCGAAGCCGCCGATGGCCTCGACGCCGCGCACGAACGACGCTCGCAGTTCGGTCTTCTCGCGCTCGAGCTCGGATTTGGTCGGTCCCTTGTCGAGGAACCTGGCCAGTTCCTCATCGATCGCCTTTTCGACCGCCACGATATCGCCGCCCGGCTGCACCGTGGCGACGATGTTGAACATGCCCGAGATCTCCTGTGCCTGGCGGTAGGCGTAGACCTCAGTCGCGATCTTGTCGCGGTACACCAGGCGGCCGTAGAGCCGCGAGTTCTTGCCGCCGCCGAGCACCGCGGCAGCAAGGTCGAGCTGCTCGCCATCCTTGTCGCCCCATTGCGGCACGTTCCAGACCTTGTACACGCGCGCCTGCGGCACGCGATCCTGCATCACGGCGCGCTGCGCGACCGTGCGCTTTGCGACCCAGGCCTTGTGGCGCGGCAGCGCCGGGCCGGAGGGGATGTCGCCGAAGTACTTCTCGACCTTGGCCTTGGCCTCCTCGGGCGAGATATCGCCCGCGATCACCAGCACCGCGTTGGCGGCGCCGTAGTACTCCTTGAACCACTCCTTCACGTCGTCGAGCGAGGCCGCGTTGAGGTCGGCCATCGAGCCGATCGTGTCCCAGGACATCGGGTGCGCCGCCGGGTAGATGCTCTTCAGCATCAGGTCGTCGACCTTGCCGTAGGGCTGGTTCTCGCCCTGACGCTTCTCGTTCTGCACCACGCCGCGCTGCTCGTCGAGCTTGGCCTGGGTGATCACGCCGAGCAGGTGGCCCATGCGGTCGGATTCGAGCCACAACACGCGGTCGAGGCCGGTGACCGGCACGTTCTGGAAGTAGTTGGTGCGGTCGAACCAGGTCGTGCCGTTGACGGTCGTCCCACCAACCTCCTGGATCGCCTTGAACCACTCGCCGTCGTAGTTCTCCGAGCCGTTGAACATCAGGTGCTCGAACAGGTGGGCGAAGCCGGTCTTGCCGACACGCTCGTCCTTGGAGCCGACGTGATACCAAATGTTGACCGCGACGATCGGCGCCTTGTGGTCCTCGTGGACGATCAGCGTCAGACCGTTCTTGAGCGTGAACTGTGTGTAGGGGATGTCGACCGGCAGGTCGTTCGCGACCGGGGCGACAGCGGCGCCAGCGGCGCCAGCGGTACCGATGGCAGCGAACGCCGCAATCATGGCCAACGTGTTCAACAAGCGGATGTTCATCGGTCGACTCCTGCAGTGGTTACTTGCGGACGTGGCGCTTGAGGCGCTGCCGGCTTTTGACCTGACGGGCGGTCAAAGGGTTCCGTCGGCCTTGGTAAGGATTGCGCCCGGTGCGGAACTCCACCTTCACCGGGGTGCCCATCAGGTCGAAGGCGTCACGGTACACGTTCTCGAGATAGCGCCGGTAGGCGGGCGGCACGGCGACCGTCTGGTTGCCGTGGATCACGATCAGCGGTGGGTTGCGGCCGCCCTGGTGGGCGTAGCGCAGCTTGATGCGTCGGCCACCCACCTGCGGCGGCTGGTGCTGGACTATCGCCGACTCGAGGATCCGCGTGAGCTCCGTGGTCGGCATGTCGCGGATCGCCGCGGCCCACGCCTTGGCCACCGCCACCATCAGCTCACCGACCCCGCTGCCGTGCAGCGCCGAGATATGGAGCACTGGGGCGTAGGTCACGAATGGCAGCTTGAGGTCGGTGCTGCGCGCCGCCTGGTCGCGCTGGTCGCCGCTGATGCCGTCCCACTTGTTCAACGCGATCACCAGCGCACGACCGCGCTCGACCGCGATGCCGATCAGCGCCGCGTCGTGCTCGGTCACGCCCTCGCGTGCGTCGAGCACCGCGATCACGACGTTGGCATCCTCGATCGCGCGCATCGTCTGCACGATGCTGTCCTTCTCGACCTGCTCCTCGACGCGGGCGCGGCGGCGGATGCCGGCGGTGTCGATCAGCATGTAATCTTTGCCGCCACGCTCGAACGGAACCTCTATCGAATCGCGCGTGGTGCCGGGCTGGTCGCTGGCCACGACCCGCTCCTCGCCGAGCAACCGGTTCATCAGCGTCGACTTGCCGACGTTGGGTCGGCCGACGATCGCGATGCGCGTGCGGTCGTCATCGCGCGGTGGCTCCTGCTCGGGCAACGGCGCCAACAGCGCGGCCATCAGCGCCTCGACACCCTCGCCGTGCGTCGCCGAGATCGGCTGCGGTTCGCCCAAGCCCAGCGCATGAAACTCCGCTGCGGCCTGCCCCAGCGGCAGGCCCTCGCTCTTGTTGATCGCGAGCCAGACGCGCTTGCCCGAGATGCGCAGGCGTTCGGCGACCACCCGGTCAGCGTGGGTCAGGCCCTCGCGCGCGTCGCAAAGGAAGATCGCCGCATCCGCTTCGGCCAGCGCAACCATGCTCTGCGACTGTGCCAGCGCTTCGACGCCATCGGCGCCATCGGTCAAGCCGCCGGTGTCGACCACGATGTAGGGCTTCGGGCCGACCTTGCCGTAGCCATATTGACGGTCGCGGGTGAGACCGGGGAAATCGGCGACCAACGCTGAACGCGTCCGGGTCAGGCGGTTGAACAACGTCGACTTGCCGACGTTCGGACGACCCAACAATGCGACGACCGGCAACATCGCGGTGGCTCGTCAGCCGCGCTTGCCGATGCGCCAGGCGGTGACGCGGCCGCGCACGTCCTGCGCCACCAGCAGGTCGCCGACCGCGAGCGGCGGCGCCACGATCGGCGTCGGTCCGACCCGAGTGCGGCCGACGATGCGACCGGTCTCGGCATCGAGCAGGTGGATGTAGCCTTCGAAGTCACCGACCGCGAGCGCATCACCGACGCGCACCGGCGCCGTGATCCCGCGCGCGCGCAGGTCCGCCTGGGTCCACAACGGGCCACCGTTGTTGCGGTCGAGCGCCCAGACCTGACTGTCGGCATCGGTCACGTAGACGGCGACCGGATCGGCGGCCAAACCTCGCGCGCTAGACATGTCGCGTTGCCACAGCGTGCGGCCACTGGCGAGCTCAAGCGCGGCTGCCCGGCCGTGAAACGCGACCGCGAACAACTCGTCGGCGGTGACCTGGAAGATGCCGTCAGCGTCGACCAGGCGCTCGACTTCGCTGCGACCGGAGGGTGTCGCCAACGGGACCTCCCAGCTCATCTGGCCACGCGCGAGCTCGTAGGCGGCGATCTTGCCGTTGTCGAACCCGGCATACACGTGTTCGCCAGAGATCACCGGACGAGCGCCACCGCGCATCGAGAGCGAAGGCACGGGTTGGTCGACAATCCAACGCGTGCTGCCGTCGCGCGCATCGAGCGCGACCAGCTGACCGTTGGCCAGCCGCACGATGACGATGTTGCTGTCGACGGCCGGGGTCGAGACGACCTCACTGCCGAGCACGACGTTCCACAGCAGGTGGCCGTCTGCCGCGGTCAGCGCCGCGACCTCGCCGTCGCTCGAGCCGACCACCAGCATTCCGGCGCCGAGCCCGGGGCCGGCCGAGAGCCGCTGTCGATCGCTGCTCTCGAGCGGACGCAGCGCCCGGTTCCATAGTCCGAGACTGTCGATCGAGCCGCGCGTGAGCCGCGGCACCACTGTCTCCCAGTCACGCTCGCCGGTGGTCACGTCGATCGCCGCCACCGTGCCGTCGCGCCCGGCGATGTACACGCGGCGCCCGTCGCTGTTCGGCGCCAACGGCAGCAACAGGTCATCCTGTTCCTCGCCGCCGACGACCGCACGCCAGACGCGGTCCGTGTTCACCTGCGCATCGATGCGCTTGAGCTCGGTCGGGGGCTCGACGGTGGATATCTTGCTCGTACATGCCGCCAGCAACAGTGCGGCGAACAATGCGCCAAGCCTGGTCATTTCTTTGCCTCCGCCGTCGTCGGCGTCGGCGCCGCGCCAAGGTCGGCGAGCTTGAGCTCGATCAGGTCCTTGTCGGCGAGCCGCTCGCCGCTCGCGTCGAGCGCGGCCTGGTAGGCCTTGCGTGCTTCCTCGATCCGGCCGAGCACGCGCAGCACGTCGCCGCGTACTTCCTGGACCTGACCCTCGAACGCGCCGGCAGCACCCACGGCGTCCAGCGTCGCGAGCGCCGCAGCATGGTCGCCGGCGGCGAGCTGCACCCGGGCCAGGCGGACGCTCGCCAACAATTTGAGCTCGGCGTCACGCGCATTGGCGGCGACCCAGCCGAGTTGGACCTGCGCCTTGGCGAGGTCACCGGCATCGACCGCGGCCTTGGCCACCAACAGTGCGGCGTTCGCCGCGTAGGGCGTGCGCGCGTAGTCCGCCACCAGCGTCGCGAGCTTGGCATCGTAGCTTGGCGCGTCGCGCGCGGTGACCGCGGTCGCGAGCTCGGCGTAGAGCGCCGAGGCCGTCTCGGCCTGCCGAGCCGTCCACCACTCCCAGCCACGCCAGCCACCGACCGCGCCGACGCCGATCACCACTCCGGCGATGACGAACCAGCGGTTCTCCTGCCACCAGCGCTTCAGCGCCTCGACCTGTTCCATCTCTTCATGATGCTCAGCCATGTCGACTCCGTTATCAGCGGCCCAGGCGGGCGCGCAGCGTGGTGACCAGATCCTGACGCGTGACCTCGACCTGCGGCGCGTCGGCCCTCAGGTCCTTGATTGCGACGACGCCGCGCGCGGCCTCGTC
>JANNEA010000119.1:0-18757 GCA_031388175.1 Gammaproteobacteria bacterium | reverse complement strand
TGATCGTGATGTTGCCGGCGGCGCCTGCGCCATCGGTCGTGACCGCCAACAAGCCCGGGGTGTCGGTACCCGTCGAGCCGCTCGCGGCGCCGGTGTTCACGGCGAGCTGGACCGAATCGGCCGTGAGCGTGACGTTGCCGCCGTTCGCGTCGTCGCTGTTGTCGCTGGCGGTGAACGCGGCGGTGCCGGTGGTGGCGGAGCCTGCGCCGGAGATCGTGCCGCCGTTCGCGGTGATGCTGATGTCGCCAGTGGTGATCGTGTCAGCCGCATTGCCGGCGCTGGTGTCGGTGGAGATGCTGCCGGTGGTGAGCGCGCCGGCGATTGCGGCGTTGCCGGTCGTGGCGGCGATCGTGATCGCGCCGGTCGTGTAATCGGTCGCCGTCGCGGTGTCGGTGGTGCTGCCGGTGGTGACGGTGCCGTTTATGGCGACGCCCGTGCCGCCGGTCAGCGAGATCCCCGCCGTCGCGGTGGCCGCGTCTCCGGTGATGAGGTTGCCCTGCGTCGTGAGCAGGCCTTCGGCGTTGAGCGTGATCGCGCCGGACGCGGTCTGCAACCCGCCGACCGTGATGCCCGCGGAGCCGGCATCGGCGCCGCTGACGCCGGTGGTCATCGTGATCGTGCCGGTGCCGTTGGCGATGACGATGAGCGTGTTGCCGTGCGTGCTGCCGGTGAGATCGATGCCAGCCGACCCCTCGCCTGTGTCGTTGTCGGTGCGGATCAGCAGGTTCGCGTTGCTCGCGAGCGCAATGATGCCCGTGCCGTCGCCGGCATTGCCGCTGGCGCTGTTGAACGTGCCGGAGACCGTGACGCCGTTGTTCGCCTCGAGCGTGATCGTGCCGGTCGCGGCTTCGAGCGCGGCCTCCGAGATGGTGAACGTGCCCGTTCCCGTCGCGAACAGGATCGTGGGCAGCGAAGCATCGTTGGTGCCCGGGCCGGCACCGCCGGCGATGACCAGATTGTCCGGGTCGAGCAGCAGCGTGCCGCTGCCGCCGGTGTCCACGATGCCGTTGAAGCCGAGGTTCTGCGCGCCCGAGACCTCGACCGCGCCACCAACGCCGTTCGCGCCGCCGCTTGCATCGATGTTGCCGAAGTACATCGTCGAATCGTCTGCCCAGATGACGACGCTGCCGCCATCGCCGCTCGATGCGCTGGCATCGATGCTGGCGCCAGAGCCAACGAAGGTGAACTGGGACGTCGCGAGATGGCCCGCGCCGTGGAAATCGCCGCCGACGCGCACATCGCCACCGCCAGCCCCACCGCTCGCATCGATCACCGCGTTGCCGGTGAGCGCCACGCGGTCGCCGAGCACCTGCACCGTGCCGCCTTGACCTGAATCGCTGGAGACGTCGATGACGCCGCTGTTAAAGGTGTCGCCGCCCGAGCCGACGAGGTACACGCGGCCGCCATCGCGGGCAACACCGCGCGCCGCGATGACGCCGTCGTTGTTCACCGCCATGGCGAAGATGTCTTGCGCAGTGGCCGCGGACATCACGACCTGGCCCGCCTCGGCCTGGACCGTGCCGCTGTTGCCCACCGCCGCGGTCTGGCCGCTGGCGTTGCTGAGCACCGAATCGCTGACCTCGAACTGGATCAGGCCGTCACCGTCGAAGTCGATGACCGCGCGCCGACCGGCCGCGAGGTTCACATGGCCGTAGTCGGCGATGATCACGCCCTGGTTCTGGACCGAGCCGCCGACCAGCGAGATCGAGCCGCCGTTGGCGGCGCGCAGCAGGCCCCGGTTGACGATGAGCCCGTCGCTGCCGGTACTGGCGAAGTTGTAGTTGCCCGACATGAAGTCGTCGTCGCTGATGTCGAAGGTGGTCGCGATCAACGCGCCCACATCGAAGAACGCGGTCTCGGTGAACAGGATGCCGGACGGGCTGATGAGGAAGATGCGGCCGTTGGCGGTGATCTGGCCCTGGATGACGGTGCCGTTGTTGCTGCTGATGCGGTTGAGCGCGACCGAGGAGCTGGACGGCTGGACGAAGTTGACCGATTCGCCGACGCCGACGTTGAATGAACTCCAGTTGATGGCGAGCGAATTGCTGGACTGGTTGATCGTGGTGTTCCCGCCACCGACGGTCTGGGTAATCGTGCCTGTGCCGCGCACCACCGTGCCGCCTTCCGGACCCGCGGAGGCCGCGAGCGCAGTGAACAGCGCCAGGAGCGTCGCGGCGACCGTGCTGGTCGCGGCGCGCAGGGATCGGTTACGCGTGATCATGTTGGCCGTCTCCATCAAAAAGACTTCTGGAATTCGAACCAGAGCTGGTTCGTGTCGGTGATCGAGCCTGGGTTCGTCACGTCGCCACGCGTGCCACCGTTGAGGTGCGCGTACATCACTTTCATGCCGATGTCCCAAGGCAGCGTCATGTCGACCGCCAGGCCTGGCCCCATCAGCGCGATACGGCTGGTGGTGAAGTCGGCGTCATCCGTCGGTACCGTGTTGTTGAGGCCGACCGCGTAGTCGTAGAAGTAGCTCACGCCGAGCACCTGGTTCCAGTTGCGTCCGCTCCACGCGGGCTTGTCGCCGAACCACAGGCCGCGGGTGTTGTATTCGAGCGAGGTGTAACCACCGTAATCGCGCAACAACGAAGAGGTCGGCGTGGAGCGCACGTTCGCAACGCCGCCGATGTTGAACTGCTCGAGCGAGGTCAGGCGGTCGGCGGTCCACTGCCCGTTGAACCGGAACAGCAGCGAGCGCGTCGGCGCCAGGGACTTGAGCAAAGAGAAACCGACCTGGATCTTCTTGAACTCTCCGGTCGCGCCATTCCGGCTGTAATCGGGCGTTGTAGTGAGCGGCGGCGGATTCAGGATTTCATCGGAAGTAGGCACGCCCAGCACGCCGTCGAAGCCGGCATCGAGCCGCAGATACATGGACGAGATCGTGGCGCTGGCCGGGCTGATGATCTCGGCGTCGAGCTGCGCCGCGAGCACTGCTTCTTCATCGCGCGTGTTCAGGACGCCGCCGGCTGAGGTGTCGCCGATCTTGCGCACCATTTCCAACAGCACGCTGGTCTTGTTGGTCCGGCTGCGGATCAGCTGGTGGGTGAAATAGAGGCTCGCGTCGCTCGACACGCCGCTGATGCCGCTGTACTGGCCGGTGCTGATGTCGAGCACATCGAAAGTGTTGTGCGAGAAGGCGAAGCCCCAGCGGTTCTGGGGGTTGTTCAACTTGGCTTCGTAACGCAGGCTGCCGTAGAGCGAGTTGTTCGGGTTGAGGGTCTGCACCGCCTGCAGCTTGAGGTAGTCGGCATCGTGCAGCGGCGCGTTCCAGGTGAAGTCCGCCACCAGCCGCTCGAGACCGGTGAAGCGCGAACCCTGGTTGTCGAAACGCATCAGCCATTCCTGGCTGCGCTCGCCCTGCACGTTCACCAGCATGTCGGCGGTGCCGACGATCTTGCCGGGGCGGAACACGCCTGAGGTGCTCATGCCCGGATACGCCTGCAGGGTGAGCAGCGCGTCTTCCACGCGCTCGACGGTGATCATCTTGCCCTTGAAGCCGGCGAACGGAGCCACGATGTCTTCGTCCGTGTAGCGCCGGTTGCCTTCGGGGATGACTTCGCCGAGGCGGCCTTCCAACACGCGGATCTGCACGATGCCGCCGACGACCTCTTGGGCCGGGATCACGGCGCGGGCGAGAAAGTAGCCGCGCTCACGGTAGTACTTGGTGATCTCTTCAGCGATCAAGCCCATCTGTCCGATCGTCAGGCCTTGGTCGCGCTCGAGGCGTTGCAGGCGCAGGCCCTGGATGAACTGTTCGTAGGCTTCGACCTGACTGTCGGCGCTTACCGAACTCAGGATGCTCTGGATGAAGGAGAGGACCTTGGCCTTCTCCTCGGCAGTGAATCCGTCGGCGTCGATCTTGTCGCGGTTCTGGCGCGTCATGCGCAGGCCTTCGATCAACTTCGACAGTTCGTCGAAGCGGGCCTGGACGCGGGCCTCGATCTCGGATGAGTTGATGCCGGAGGCGAGGTCGTCCTGGATGCCACGCAGCGTGAAGCCCGTGACGAGGACGCGGTCGCCTTCTTCCACGCCGAGCGGGCGTTCGTACACGGGCGGGATCGAAAAGGTCGGACCCTTGTCTTCGGGCAGCTGAAGTTCGGGTTCACTGACTCGGGGCTGTGCGCCACCAGTCTGGGCGGCGGCCGGGAGCGGCGGCGCCTGTGCGAATGCGTGGGTGGTGATGAGCGCGAGGCTCGCGAGTGCTACGCGTGCGATCCCCGGGAGGGGCGAGACCGTGCGGCCGAGCGCGTGGAGAGATGTCCGCGTGTCCATAAGCCCCCTTCACCTGAGACCGCGTTGCGCTGCTGCGACACAGCGGGTGTTCCCGCGGTCCCGACGCCACACAACGCATACGTGTTCAGTACGCGCAACGGTGCGCGCGCCCAACAGGCGCACGTCCGCTCCGGCTCACGATAGACTCGGCCCGCAGTCCTTGCAACCAAGGTTTTCGAGGGATTGCCGTCCTGCAACAGCGAGGGCCTGCGGGGGGGGCAAGCAGTGCGCTAGGACCCGGTTCAAGTTATGGCGTTCCGCGACGGGAACGCATATCTTTGGCCGCCACGCGCGGGCGTAGCGTCCGCGCCACTCTCCCTATATAAGGTCAAGCGAAGGCCGCCACCCTATGTCCCTCCGCTGGTCCGCCTGCACCGCCACTGATGTGGGCAAGGTGCGCAAAGTTAACGAGGATTCGCACCTCGATCGCCCCGACCTCGGGTTGTGGGTCGTGGCCGATGGCATGGGCGGCCATGCGGCCGGCGATGTCGCAAGTCAGATGGTGATCGAGATCCTCTCTGGTCTGCCTGCGGATGGTTCGCTGTCCAAGGTCGCCGAGGAACTCGAGCAGCGCCTCGAGAAGGCGAACACCGACTTGGTCAAGCTCGCCAAGGATTCGCGCAAGAAGACGATCGGCTGCACCGTGGTCGCGATGTGCGTGCGCGGCGACCACGCGTTGGTGGCCTGGGCCGGCGACAGCCGCCTCTACCGTGCTCGTGGCGGCCAGTTCGAATGCCTGACCCAGGACCATGCACTGGTCGAGGAGTTGGTCACGGTCGGACTGCTCACGCGCGAAGAAGCCGAGAAGCATCCGCAGGCGAACCGGATCACCCGCGCGATCGGTGCCGGCGAGCCGCTGTTCGTGGACTTCGAGGTCTACCAGGTGAACGCGGGCGACCGCTTCCTGATGTGCAGCGACGGCCTCTACAAGGAGATGTCCGACAAGGACATCGGCGAGCTGCTGATGAATTCCAACGGGGGTGACGCGGCCAAGGCCGCCGTCGCCGTGGCGCTCGCGAAGGGCGGACGAGACAACGTGACGGTCGTGACCGTCGAAGCGAACTAGGAGTTCCGCGTGGCTGATTTCAAGGGGATGCTGACGGAACTGGCGAAAGGTCGCGGCAACCTGGACGCGGCGCGCGCGTTCATCGACGAGGCTTGCGTCGGCGGCTCCGCCGAACCGGCGGACCTGCTCGCGCAAGTCGAGAGCGCCGCCCTCCCCGGCCCGGTCGCGAACCTGCTGCGCAAGCAGATCGGCAAGTACACCGGTGACACCACCAACGACCCGAACAAGACGGTCGTCGATTTCAACATGACGCTCGCGCCGACCGGCAGCGAAGAGAAGACGCAGGTGGTCAGCGGTGAGGAGCGCACCCAGACCGTCGACCAACCCGGCTCCGATCGCACCGTGGTCATGGATTCGGACCGCACCGTGGTCATGGATTCCGATCGCACCCAGCAGCAGGCGGGCGTCGCGGCGGGTGGTGATTTCGATCCGTTCGCAGCGGACAGCCAGCGCACCGAGAACAAGACGGGTGGCACCGGCGGCACTGCCTGGCCTGGCCGCGGCGCTGGCGGCGTGCAGAAGCAGATCGGCCCGGGGACCATCCTCAAGGACCGTTTCGAACTGATCAGCCCGCTCGGCGAAGGCGGCATGGGCGTGGTCTACAAGGCACGCGACCTGTTGAAGGTCGAAGCCAAGGACAAGAACCCCTACATCGCGGTCAAGCTGCTGTCGGGCGACTTCCGCAACCACCCCGAGTCGTTCATCGCGCTGCAGCGCGAATCGTCGAAGGCCCAGCGCCTGGCGCACCCGAACATCGCCACGGTGTTCGACTTCGACCGCGATTCCGGCACCGTATACATGACGATGGAGGTCCTGGAAGGCCAGGAGCTCGCCAAGTTCATCAAGAAGCTCCCGCCCGGCGGCCTGCCGGTCGATGAAGCGATGAAGATCATCCATCAGCTCTGCGACGGCCTCGCCTACGCGCATGAGAAGGGCCTGGTGCATTCCGACTTCAAGCCGGGCAACGCGTTCATCCTCAACGACGGCGCCGTCAAGATCATGGACTTCGGCATCGCGCGCGCCTCGAAGACCAAGGCCGACGCCGCCGGCGAGACCACCGTGTTCGACCCGGGCCAGCTCGGCGCCTTGACGCCCGCCTACGCCACGATCGAGATGTTCGAGGGCATGGATCCGGAACCACCGGACGACATCTATGCGCTGGCCTGCGTCGCCTACGAGTTGATCGGCGGCAAGCATCCGTTCAACAAGCTCTCGGCGCCCAAAGTGCTCGAGAAGGGTCTGGCGCCTGCGCCGATCCAGAAGCCGGGCTGGACCAAGCGCCAGAACCGCGGCCTGATGAAGGGGCTCGCGCTCAAACGCGAGAACCGCACCCAGAAGACCACCGAGTTCTGGGAAGACATCCGGCCGAAGAAGGACTACACGCTGCAGATCGCCGGCGGCGCCACCGTCGCGCTGCTGTTGTTCGGCGGCCTGCTCTACAAACCGGTCAAGGAAGGCTTCGAGGATCGGCGCAATAACCAGATCATCGAGAGCGTGAAGGCCGGCGGCGCGAAGCTCATCCCGGAAGTGCTGAAGCAGATCGACGCCTACGATGATCGCTCGAGAACGATGATCCTCGACGGCGCGAAGGACGACATCATCGCGTTCTTCCAGGACCAGGCCACGGCGCAGGCCAACCAGTCCAAGGGCTTGTACAACTACGCGGCAGCGATCCAGATCGTGAAGGACGCCAGCAAGTACTACCCCGACTCCGCCAAGCTCGAGGCGATCAACGCCGAGCTGGCGCGCGACAAGGATGCGCTGGTGTTCTCGCTGGCAGATGAGTTCAACAAGTTGATCAAGGACAAGGCCTCGCTGCTGCCGAGCGACGCGCGCGACCTGACCGACGTGTTGACCACGCTCAAGGGGGTCGAACCGACGAACCAGATGCTCACCAACGCCAACATGACCAAGGCGTACGCGGAACTCGTCGACGACCAGATCAAGGCCCGCGAATACAAGCGCGCCGACGAGGTGCTCGACCTGGTGCTCGGCTTCGCGCCGAAGGACGCCTCGCTGCTGGGCTTGAACGACACGGTGCAGCGCGAGCTCAAGCGCCAGGCCGACGCGCAGCTCGTCGCCGACGTCAAGAAGCGCCTGACCGACCAGCGGCCCGGCCTGCTCAGCGTCGAGGCCTTCGCCAAGGCCCGCGACGACCTGCTCAAGCTCAACGAGCTGCGGCCGGAGGATTCGTTGATCGCCGAGTTGAACAAGCCGCTGCTGGCGGCCATCGACCAGGGCATCACTGGCGCCGTGGCCGCCAAGCAATGGGAACAGGCCGAGAAACTGGTGCTCGATTACGCCCAGCTGCTCGCCGTGCCCGATCTCCTCGCGCGCCGCGATGCGCTGTCCAAGGCCGAGGTCGGCGTGGGCTGGGCCCCGACCAACCAGACCGCGCAGACCGCGCAGGTCGAGGAACGGCGCAAGAAGATCACCGACGCGCTGGCTGGCGCCAAGTTCGATTCAGATATGGACCACACGCTGCTGCGCAGCTTCAAGGAACTTGCGGCGTTGATGCGCCCGGGCAACAGCTGGTTCGAGGAGACCCGCGGCACGATCTTGAACGCGTACCTCACGCGCGCCGACAAGTACATGGACGAGGATCGCTATGACGCGGCGCGCAATGCGCTCGAGAGCGGCGAGCGCTTCGCCCCCGGACTCGATCGCTTCGCCAAGGCCCGCAATGACCTGAGCGCCGCCGAGAGCGACTTCAAGACCGAGCTGGCCGACAAGCAGCGCCTTGCGGTGATCGAGCAGGAGAAGGGCACGATGGTCGCCGCCGCTGGCGCGCAGAACATCCCGCAGGCCGAACAGCTGTTCGCCAGCCTGAAGGAGAAGCTGCCCGCCGACGACGCCTGGATGAAGAGCGAAGGCTCGAATCGCATGGGCACGATGTTCGCGGCCCGCGCCAAGCGGCTGAAGGAGACCAACAACACCGACGGCGCGATGCAGATGATCGAGAAGGGGCTGAGCTACGCCCCCGCGCTGAAGGAACTCAAGGAGATGCAGTCGGGCATGGCCGGCGACGTCAAGAAGTCGGCGGCCTACAACCTCGCAAGCTCAGCATCGGTGCAGAGCGTGCGCGGCTTGCCCGAGCGTTTGAACGCCGCGCGTGCCGCCTTCCCCGCCGAACAGGCACAGATCCAGGCCGAGACCGTGAAGCGGCTCGCGACCCGCATCAAGGATCTCGAGTCCAGCGATGTCGGCGCCGCCAACGACCTCTGGGCTGTGGCCAAGGAGTTGTTCCCGAACGAGCGCCCCATCACCGGACTCTCGGTCAGGTCACCGCCGCGGCCGTCGCAGTACACGCCTAAGATCCGCGAGATGATTGCTGGCACCAAGATCAGCGCAGCCCAGGCTGCGCTCAACGACGCCAAGGCGCGCGAACCGAACCATGAGGATGTGTTGCTCGTCGAGCGCGACCTCAACCGCAAGCAGACCGAAGCGAACCAGGTCTTCTCGACCTTCAAGACCTTCATGGCGCAGGGCAACAAGCCCGGCGCACAAACCGCACTGTCCGACGCGCTGCGCCGTTGGAGCGACAACCCGACCTTCCTCGATGAGCAGAAGAAGAATTTCGCCGTCACTACCGCAGCGGTGAAGGCCGCCGACGGCAGCAAGCCCTGCCAGGCTTCGCTCGCCGGTTACGGCAAGCAAGGCCGCGCCGAGTGCTTCGACATGCCCGCTGGCGGTCGTGGTCCGACGATGGTGGTCGTGCCGGCTGGTGGCGCGTTCGCCGCACCGTTCGCGATCGGCAAGTTCGAGGTCACGGTCGGCGAATACAATGCGGGCTGCCGCGCCAGCGGCAAGTGTGCCGCGGTGGCCGGCGACCCCAACCTGCCGGCGACCAACATGTCGCTCGACAACGCGAAGGCCTATGCCACATGGCTGGCCGATACCACCGGCAAGAAGTACCGCGTGGCCGGCGAAGCGGAATGGCTCTACGCCGCGACCGCGACCAACGCTGCGGCAGTCAGGGATTTCAACTGCCGGGTGATGCAAGGCGATCAGGTGCTCAAGGGCCTGAACATGAACGAAGCACGCACCGGCTCCGCCAACCCCTGGGGCATGACCAACTACGTCGGCAACGCGCAGGAGTTCGTGCTGAAGGGCGCTGCCGGCTCGCTGCGCGGCGGTGCCTACACCGACAGCCTCTCGATCTGCGGCATCGACCTGGTGAAGCCCACCAGCGGCGCGGCGGACGCAGTCACCGGCTTCCGCATCAGCCGCGACATCGACTGAGGCGCCCGGGATGTCTGCCAAGTTCTCCCAGCTCCGCGAACTCGCCCGCCAGTACTCGGCAGGCCAGGTCGCGCGCGACGAGTACCGCCGCCAACGCGGCGTGATGCTCGACGAGGTGGCGGCCGGGAAGCTGCAGATCGACTACCGCGTGATCACGCCGCCGAAGCCGGCGGCGCCCCCGACCGTGATCATGGACGTCGGCGACGACGAGCCCGAGGCACGGCGGATTCCGATCATCCTCGGCGCGATCGCGCTGGTGGTGGCAGTCGGTGCGAGCGGCTGGTTCTACCTGCAGTCCCAGACCGCGGCGCCGACGCCGACCATCAACGTTGCCCCCAAGGCGCCCGCAGTCGCGACCCTTGAGGAATTCCTGCAGTCTGCGGACTGGAGTTCGGCCGGGACCAACGCGTTCGAAGCGCGCTGGGAGGCCTTCGACCCTGCGCAGCAGGCCGAAGCGCGTGCCCACGCCGCATTCGGCAGGCTCGAGAACGAGCTGCGGCTGCGGATCGAGGATCAGAGTGCACTGGCCGGCCTCGATGCGGGCGGCGCAGCCGACGCCGAGGCGATCAGGCTCCGGGCGTTCGCCGAACGCCTCGGCGTGACCATCAAGTGAGGATCTGACGGATGCCTAAAGAGGTCCAACTCGCCATCCTGTTCGCCGACGTCTGCGGCAGCACCAAGCTGTACGAAGTGCACGGCGACGCGAAGGCGCGCGAAGCGATCGCGAAGTGCGTCGACCTCATGTCAGAGGCGACGACCCATCAGGGTGGCCGGGTCGTCAAGACCATCGGCGACGAGGTCATGGCGACCTTCGACACCGCCGATGATGCTGCACAGGCCGCCGCTGAGATGCAGGAAGGCATCACCGAGGGGATGAACGTCGACGGCAAGCCGTTGGCGATCCGCATCGGCTTCCACTTCGGCCCTGCCCTGCTCGAGAACAACGACGTGTTCGGCGACGCGGTCAACGTCGCGGCGCGCATGGCCGGCCAGGCCAAGGCCGGTCAGATCCTGACCACCAACCTGACGCTGACCTCGCTGTCGGACATCTGGCAGGCCTCGACCCGTCAGGTGGACCTGGCGCAGTTGAAGGGCAAGAAGGACGAGATCGCGATGTACGAGATCCTGTGGCAGCGCGAGAACGTGACGCGCATGGCCACGATGGCGTTCCAGACTCCGAGCTCGCAGAAGAAGCATGCACGGATGGTGCTGGAGTACCAGGGCATCAAGGCCGAATGCGGTGAGGACCACACCGCGGTGGTGATGGGCCGGCAGGAAGGCAACGATCTGGTGGTCAAGCACAACCTGATCTCGCGCCTGCACGCCAAGGTCGAGTTCCGCAAGGGCAACTTCATCCTCACCGACCAGAGCATCAACGGCACCTATGTGCGCACCAACGAAGGCGAAGAAGCCTTCGTCCGGCGCGATGCGTTCACGCTCAAGGGTTCGGGTGCGCTAGGTCTGGGTCAATCCCTGACCCGCGAATCGGAAGACGCCGTGCGCTATGACCTAATCGAAGGCGCCGACTGAGTCAGCGTTCCGCCACCACGTAGGCGATCCACGCGGGATCGGGTTCGCCGCGCGCGACCTCGCGATACTCGTCATCCGGCTCGCCCGCAGCGTCGTAGCCCTGCATCTGCACCGCCACCCGGCTGAAGCCGGCTTCGACCAGCAACTCACGGATCTCAGGCAGCGTCCACAAGCGCCAGTGGTAGCTGAACGCGCGTGGCAGCGCCGAGCCGTCGGGGAAGCGGAAGCCGATGTGGCAGGTGTAGTCGCCGCTGACCGGATCGAAGTCCTGCTGATGCCAGACGTACTCGAAACCACGCAGCCGGCTGCGCTCGCGCAACATGCGGTAGGCATCCGGGCCGCCGAACGCATCCAGCACCAGCATCCCGTCGCGTGCCAGCGCGCGCCGCGCCGCAGCGAAGTAGCCGCGCAAGGTCTCGCGATCCTTGAACACCCAATAGCTGAAGTTGAGCGCGACCACGATGTCCACGGGCGGCGTGCGTGCGGTGCGTACATCGGCCCGCTGCAGATGGACGCGCCGGCGCTGGACCGGTGTGAGCCTGCCAAGGTGATGCGCCCTGCCCCAGGCCAGCGGCGCCGGATCGAGGTCCACGCCGTAGGCCACGCGCTTGGCGCCACGCCGTGCCCACTCCGCGGCCATCGCGCCGGTGCCGCAGAAGTCCTCACGCAAGCGCTGCGGGGCACGACCAACGCGCTCCTTATATACGGCCTCCATGAACTCGCACTCGACATCGGGCGTTTGCACCGCCGCCTCGTAGAGGCGGTGGCGATCGGCGCGCGCAGCAAGCGTCGGACGCTTGGTCCGGCGATGGGTCATGGCCTTGGGCTCCGGGAAGGCTGGGACGGGCGCAGATTCTAGCCCGACAAAGGTGCGAATGATTCGCATTTACTTTCTGGGGTGCCGTCCGTAACATCGCCCGCGATGACCCGCCCCCTGCGCCCAGTTCTCGCTGCGCTCGTCCTGGCCTGCGCCTGGCCCGCCAACGCCAGCGATCCCGATGCACTGCTGCAGTTGGTGGACTACATCGCGGTCGATTACCCGGTCGCGGTGGTCGATGGCAAGGTGATGTCCTTGCCTGAGTACGCGGAGATGCGCGAATTCGCCGCGCGGGCGGCAACGCTCGCGGCGGGACTGCCCGAGGGCGCGGCCAAGGGCCAGGCCCTGCCCGCCGCCGCCGAACTCGTCGCCGCGATCGATGCTCGCGCGCCGGTCGCCACGGTGCGGGCCGCCGCCACCAAGGTCCGCGCCGCGCTGCTCAACGGCTTCCCGCTTGAGCTCGTGCCCGCGCATCGGCCCGACCTCGTGCGTGCCGCGCACGTCTATGCCGCGTCCTGCGCCGGGTGCCACGGGGCGAACGGCGATGGTCGCGGACCAGCGGCGGCCACGCTCGACCCGCCGCCCACTGCCTTCACCGACGCGGCGCGGGCCGGCCAGCGCAGCATCCAAGGCCTCTACGCCACCATCACGCGCGGCGTCGACGGCACTGCGATGCAGTCCTTCGACGCGCTGCCGGCCGACCAGCGCTGGGCGCTGGCCTGGTACGTAGGCGGCCTGCATGTCGCCGGAGCGGCCACGACCCCGAGCGCGGGCGCGCTGCCCGACCTGCGCAGCTATGCCACCAAGAGCCCGCTCGAACTGGTCGCGGCCGGCGTCACCACCACCACCATCGCCGCGTTGCGACTCGATCCGGCACCGCTGTTCACCGCAGCCAATAATCCGCTGCTGATCGCGCGGACCAAGCTGGCCGCCGCACTCAACGCACACGCCGCCGGCGATCGACCCGGCGCCTACGCGCTCGCGCTCGCCGCCTACCTCGACGGCTACGAGTTGGCCGAAGCCTCGCTGTTCACGCTGGCGCCGGAACGCGCCCGCGCCACCGAAGCCGAGATGCTGGCGGTCCGCGCGGCGCTCACTACCACCGACACCGCGACCCTGCGCCCGCGCATCCTGGCGCTCGACGCCGAGCTCGCCGCGCTCCAGGCGCTGGCTGCGGCGCCGACCTCGCTCTCCCCGGGCATGGCCTTCGGCGCCTCGTTCTTCATCCTCGCGCGCGAGGGACTCGAGGCGCTGCTGCTGGTCGGCGTGATCATCACCGTGCTGATCAAGACCGGTCAGCGCGCGGCGCTGCCGGCGATCCACGGCGGCTGGATCGTGGCGCTGCTGCTCGGCGGTCTCACCTGGGTGGTGTCGAGCTGGCTGATCGCCATCAGCGGCGCGACCCGCGAGACAACCGAAGGCGTCGCGGCCTTGATCGCGGCGGTGGTGCTGTTCTACGTCGGCTTCTGGATGCACGACAAGCTCTCGGCGCAGCGCTGGCAGCAGTTCCTGCAGGAACAGGTGCAGGGCGCGATCAGCCAGGGCTCGCGCGCCACGCTGGCGCTGCTGTCGTTCATCGCGGTCTACCGCGAAGTGTTCGAGACCGTGCTGTTCTATCAGGCGCTGTGGGCGCAAGCGCCGGGCGGCGAGCTGCGCGGCGCGATCCTCGGTGGTGCGCTGGCGGCGCTGCTGCTGCTGGGGGCGCTCGGTCTGGCGATCTTCGCGCTCGGCATGCGGCTGCCGCTGAAGCAGTTCTTCGCCATCAGCGCCGGGCTGATGATCGCGCTGGCCGTGGTGTTCGCCGGCAAGGGCGTGGCCGCGCTGCAGGAGGCCGGTCGGCTGCCATTGGACCCGGTCGCGTTCCCGCGCATCGATCTGCTCGGGGTGTTCCCCACGCTGCAAACCCTCGGCGCCCAACTCCTCATGCTCGCCGTCGCGGCCGCGCTCGTCCTATACAATCGCCGCGCCGACGCCCGAACCTGAGGCAACGGCCCAACGCCGGAGTGCGCATGCGCCTGACCCTTCTCGCCGGTCTCATCACCGGCCTCGCCTTCGCCTCGCCCGCTCCGCTCGACGCGCTGCAGAAAGCAGCGCTCAAGGACCAGCGCGCCTATGCCACGCTCAAGAGCCTGACCACCGAAGTCGGCCATCGCCTGGCCGGCAGTCCTGGCGACGCGAAGGCCGTGGCCTGGGCGCTGCGCACGCTTCGCGAGCAGGGCTTCGCCAACGTCCGTGCCGAACCGGTGACCGTGCCGAAGTGGGTCCGCGGCAAGGCCAGCGTCCGCGTGGTGGGGGCCGACAGCGTGGAGTTCGCCGCGCTCACGCTTGGCGGCTCGGTCGGCACGCCGGCCGGCGGCATCGAGGCTGAGGTCATCGCGGTCACGACCGTGGACGAGCTCAAGGCGCTGTCGCGTGAACGCGTGAACGGCAAGATCGTGTTCCTCTACGACCGCATGCTGCCGGCAGCCGATGGCATGGACTACGGCCCGACCGTTCAGATTCGCGCGCACGGCGCGATCGAAGCGGCCAAGCTCGGTGCGCTGGCGGTGGTGATCCGCGCGGTCGGCACCGAAGACGAGTCCCGGCCGCACACCGGCAGCATGCGCTACGCCAACGGCGTGCCGCGCATCCCAGCGTTCGCGATCGGCACTCGTGATGCTGAGCGCGTGATCGACCGGCTCGGCCGTGGCCCGGTGCGGATGCAGCTGGCGAGCGACGCGCGCTGCGAGGGCACTGCCGAGAGCGCCAATGTGATCGGTGAGATCGTCGGCCGCGAGAAACCCGACGAGTTCGTGCTGCTGGCCGCGCACCTCGATTCCTGGGATGTCGGCACCGGTGCGCAGGACGATGGGGCCGGCGTGGTCACCGTGATCGAGGCCGCGCGGCGCATCGGTGAATTGGCCGAGCACCCGCGCCGCAGCCTGCGGGTGGTGCTGTACGCGAACGAAGAGTTCGGTCTGTCCGGTGGCAAGGCCTACGCGCTGGCGCATGAGAGCGAGCTGGCGCAGCACGTGGCCGCGATCGAAGCCGACCTCGGTGCCGCCAGGGTGTTCCAGTTCGAATCGAAGGTGATGCCCGAGGACCTTCCCGCCGCGATCCGCCTGGCCGACGCGCTGGCGCCGCTCGGGCTGCGCTTCGTCTCGAACACCGCCGGTGGCGGGGCCGACATCGGCCCGCTGCGTGATCGCGGCGTGCCGGTGTTCGACCTGCAGCACGATGCGACCCGCTACTTCGAGATCCACCACACCGAAGCCGACACCATCGATCGGGTGGACCCGAAGGCGCTGGCGTTCAACGTGGCGGCCTATGCCACCGTGATCTGGCAGCTCGCCGACCGCGAGACGCGCTTCGCGCCGCTGTCGCGGACCTGGCCGCAGCCGGTCAGCGACGTCTCGCCCTGCGAGTGGCAACCCTAACTAGCTGACCTCGGCCAGCGCGGCGCGCACCACTTCGATCCCTGCGCCCGCGCGTGGTGCACGCTCCGACAGCGTGCGCCGCCAGCGCCGCGCGCCGGGCTCACCGGCGAACAAGCCCAGCGTGTGGCGCATCATCCGCGCCAGCGGCTGGCCGGCGGCGAGCTCCGCGGCCACGAACTCGAGATAGCGCTCGATCACCTCGACGCGGGTTGCGGCCGGATCGGTCTCGCCGAACAGCGTCGAGTCCACGCGCGCCAGCAACCACGGGTTGTGGTACGCCTCGCGCCCGATCATCACGCCGTCGAACTCGCACAGCTGTGTGCCAGCCTGCTCCAGCGTCTTTATGCCGCCGTTGAGCACCACCGCAAGCATGGGGAAATCGCGCTTGATCGCGGCCGCGACCTCGTAGCGCAACGGCGGGATCTCGCGGTTCTCCTTGGGCGACAGGCCCGCGAGCCAGGCCTTGCGCGCATGGATGATGAACACGTCGCAGCCGGCCTCGGCGACAGTGCGCACGAAGCGCTGCAGATGCTCGTAGGAATCGAGGTCGTCGATGCCGATGCGCGTCTTGACCGTGACCGGCACTCCGGGACCGACCGCGGCGCGCATCGCCGCGACGCCCTCGGCCACCAGGTCCGGCTCGGCCATCAGGCAGGCGCCGAAGCGACCCGTCGTCACCCGGTCGCTCGGGCAGCCGCAGTTGAGGTTGATCTCGTCGTAACCGGCCTCGGCGCCGAGTAGGGCCGCCGCGGCCAGCGCCTTCGGGTCGCTGCCGCCCAACTGCAGCGCGACCGGGTGCTCGCAGGACTCGTAGCGCAGGTGGCGCGCCGCATCGCCGCGCAGCAGCGCGCCAGTGGTGACCATCTCGGTGTAGAGCAGCGCCCTGCGGGACAGCAGGCGCAGGAACACGCGGCAATGCCGGTCGGTCCAATCCATCATCGGCGCCACTGCGAGGCGGCGATCGAGCCGGGGCGCTTGCGACGGGGCCGATCGTGGTGGCGCGACCGTCATTGGCACTCCGGCGCGCGACGGCAGCGCGCCTCGCGCAGCGTGGCGGCGATCTCCGGCGCGTCGCTCAAGCCCGCGGCGCGTTCCGCAGCCGCGAGCGCTTCGTGCCAGCGTTGGGCGTCCATGTAGGTCACGGCCAGATTGTTCCATGCCGGCGCGAACTGCGGTGCGAGCCGGGTCGCGTCACCGAATGCGGCCTGCGCCTGCGACAGCGCGCCATCGGCGTAGCGCCGGTTGCCGAGACCGAAGGCGAGCTCCCAGCTCTCTGGCCAGCGGCCGCGGCCCGCTTCCCAGGCGCGAGCCGCGGCCGCTGGCGCCGCGCCCGCCGCTTCGAACGCGGCGACCGCGCGTGCGTACTCCGGCACGCTGCTCTTCGCCGGCAGCTGCCCCGGCGCCAGCAGCACGAACCCCCAACGTTCAGCGCGCGCCCAGGTGCGTTCGAAGGTCGTGCGTGAGATCACGCGGCGCTCGGTCACACCGGAGCGCAACACGACCTCGTCGCCCGCCGGGTCATAGCCGATCACGACCGCGTAGTGCCACACCGGGTACCAGTCGAGGCCGTTGTTCTGCAGCACCAGCACCGGGCGCGAGCCACGCAGCTCGGCGACCAGCGATGCGAGTTCAGGCGCGATCGGCAGCGCGATGAAACCGTGGCGCCGAGCTTGCGCCAGCAGCTCAGGTTGCAGCGAGCCTTCGCGCCCCGGAACGACCAGCAGCGGCGCCAGCGCCTCGGGCGAGGCCTCGCGACCGGCGGCAACCAGCAGAGTCGCGAGCGCAGCCGGGCCGCACTCGTGTTCGCGTTGGGGGAAGAAGGGTGTGGTCGTGAGCTCGGTCGGGGCGGCATCGAGCAACGCCGCAGGACGCGGCGGCACCGGGCTGCAAGCCGCGAGCGCGACAGTCAAGAGCAGCACACCGCCGCAGCGCAGGAGGCTGCGGCAGCGCGCTGCAGGCATCAATTGGCGATCGCGCCCTTCTTGGTGAACGGGAACACGTCGGTCCATCCGAGCAGGTCCGTGATCAGCAGGATGATGAAGACTGTCAGCAACACGCCGAGGACCTCGCCGCCGGCCGGCATCTGGTCCATCTGGGTGTTCAAGCGCTGGACCTCGTCGGCCGTGAGCCCGGCGAGCCGCTCCTGGACGACCGCAGGGTCCACCCCGCGCGCCATCAGCATCGCACGCACGTCGTCGCGGGCGAATGCATCGTTGAGTCGGGCGCGGTCGGCGTCGAGTGCGGCGCCCGAGAGCGCGACCTCGGTGCTGACGATGCCGGCCTGGGCGACAGGCGCGACCATGGTGAGGGTGGTGAACGCGAGCAAGGCGATGGTCGCCGGAGCCCGCAGGTTTCGACGCAGGGTGCTCAACATGGGTCGGTCTCCGCAGCGTGCCCGGAGCGGGCACGGGCCATCCTAGCCTGAGGCGACGGCCGGAAATTTGACGTCCGTCACGCTTGCCGGCTGCCCTTGAGGCTTCAGACCGCTTCGCGCCCTGCGCGACGGCGGGCGTGTTCCTTGAGGAAACGCTTGCGCACGCGGATCGACGCCGGCGTGACCTCGACCAGCTCGTCGTCGTCGATGAACTCCAGCGCCTGCTCGAGCGTCATGCGCACCGCCGGGGTCAGCAGCGTGTTCTCGTCCTTGCCGGCGGCGCGGATGTTGGTGAGCTGCTTGGCCTTGATTACGTTCACGGTGAGGTCGTTGTCGCGGGTGTGGATGCCGACGATCATGCCCTCGTACACCTCGTCGCCCGGCCCGACCATCATCCGGCCGCGCTCCTGCAGGTTGAACAGCGAGTAGCCGACCGCTTCGCCGTCGCCGTTCGAGATCAACGCGCCGTTGGCGCGCTGGCTGGAGCCCGCGGCACGCACCGGGCCGTAGCTCTCGAACACGTGATAGAGCAGGCCGGAGCCGGAGGTCAGGGTGCGGAACAGCGTCTGGAAGCCGATCAAGCCGCGCGCCGGCATGCGGTAGTCGATGCGCACGCGACCACGGCCGTCGGGGCGCATGTCGCGCAGCTCGCCGCCGCGGGCACCGAGCGATTCCATGATCGCGCCCTGGTGGCGCTCCTCGACGTCGACCGCGACCGCCTCGTAAGGCTCCTGCTTCTGCCCGTCGATCTCGCGGATGATCACCTGCGGCCGCGCGACCGCGATCTCGAACCCCTCGCGTCGCATGTTCTCAAGCAGCACCGAGAGGTGGAGCTCGCCGCGGCCCGAGACCTTGAACTTGTCGGCGTCGTCGCCCTCCTCGACCTTGAGCGCAACGTTGTGCAGCGCTTCGCGCAGCAGCCGTTCGCGGATCTGGCGCGAGGTGACGTACTTGCCTTCCTTGCCGGCGAGCGGTGAGTTGTTCACTTCGAACATCATGCTGATGGTCGGCTCGTCCACCGTGAGGTGCGGCAGCGC
>JANNEA010000089.1:0-1736 GCA_031388175.1 Gammaproteobacteria bacterium | reverse complement strand
GGTGGAACTGGACGAATTCCATATCCTGCAGCGGGAGGCCCGCGCGGAGCACCATCGCGCCGCCATCGCCGGTGCAGGTGTGCGCCGAGGTGGCGGTGAAATAGACGCGGCCGTAGCCGCCGGTCGCCAGCACCACCATGTGGGCGCGGAAGCGATGAATGGTGCCGTCGTCGAGGTTCCACGCCATGACGCCGCGGCAGACGCCCTCGTCCATGATCAGGTCGAGGGCGAAATACTCGATGAAGAACTCGGCGTGGTTCTTCAGCGACTGCTGGTAGAGCGTGTGCAGGATGGCGTGGCCGGTGCGGTCGGCGGCGGCGCAGGTGCGCTGGGCGATGCCCTTGCCGAACTCGGTGGTCATGCCGCCGAACGGCCGCTGGTAGATGCGACCGTCCTCGGTGCGCGAGAACGGCACACCGTAGTGCTCGAGCTCGATCACCGCCTGCGGCGCTTCCTTGCACATGAACTCGATCGCGTCCTGGTCGCCGAGCCAATCGGAACCCTTGACCGTGTCGTACATGTGCCAGGTCCAGTGGTCCGGGCCCATGTTGCCGAGCGCCGCGGAGATGCCGCCCTGCGCTGCCACCGTGTGGCTGCGGGTCGGGAACACCTTGGTGATGTTCGCGGTCTTGAAGCCGAGCTCCACCAGCCCGACCGTTGCGCGCAGCCCGGCGCCACCGGCACCCACCACCACGCAGTCGTAAGTGTGGTCGATGATCTTCATCTAGAGGGCCACCTTCAGCACGGCGAACACCGCGGCGACCGCGAGCAGCACATGGACGAACTGGAACACCACCAGAGTGGCGAGCTTCTTGAACTCATCGGCGACGTAGTCCTCAACCACCACCTGCAGGCCGAGGTAGGAGTGGTAGAGCAGCGTCACGGCGAACACCGCCATCAGCACCGCGTTGAGCGGCCGGGCGAGGAAGGCCTGAGCGGACATGTGGTCGGTGCTGAACAGCCAGGTCGCCTGCCACACGAACCAGACCGACAGCGGCGCCAGCGCCACTGCGCTCACGCGCTGGGCCAGCCAGTGGTGCAGACCCGACTTCGCCGATCCAAGACCGCGTGCGGTCTTCATCGGATTGCGCAGCTTGGGCGCGGCAGCGCTCATGCCAGGCTCCCGAACGTGCGCCAGAGCACGAGCACCGTGAGCGCTAGCGAACTGATCACCACCAGCGCGCCGGTCTTCTTGGCGGTGGGCACGTCCATGCCCTTGCCCAGGTCCCAACCCATGTGCCGCATGCCGTTGCACAGGTGGTAGGCGATGCAAAAGATGAAGCCGGCGTAGACCAGCATGCCGAGTGGATGCAGCATGCCGCCGGCGAAGCGCGCGTAGGCGTCCGGACCGGCGGCGATCGCCAGCAGCCAGCCCACGAACAGCGGCGCGCCGAGCGACAGCAGCATGCCGGTGACGCGGTGCGAACCCGACAGGCCCATCGTCCAGCCCAGGCGGTAGATCCAGAACGGTGACAGCGGTCGCTGCACGATCACGGCGCTCCTAGAAGTCGATGCATCGTCCGTCCTTCTCCCAGTCGCCATAGCGCGTGGGCTCGAGGCCCTTGCGCCCACCGTGCTCCATCGGTGGCGGCGTTGGCTCGGCCGGGATCTGGGGAACGGGTTCGAGTGCGGGCTGATCCATAGGGCGCCGGTATTGTGGCCTGTGCGCCCCGCTCCGGCAAACCCGGTGACCCGCTATCATCGCGGCCCGCATGACCCCCACCCGCCTCGACCAC
>JANNEA010000064.1:0-23177 GCA_031388175.1 Gammaproteobacteria bacterium | reverse complement strand
CGACAGCACCCAAGGCGACAGCGCCCAAGACCGCTGCTGCCGCACCCCTGCCGACCGTGGCTTCAGCGCCTGTGAAGCCGGAAGCCGCACCGCGGATCAGCACCGCCGCCACGAACAACGGTGGCTGGGCCGCGCAGGTCGGTTCGTTCTCCAAGGAGGCGACCGCCCAGGCGATCGCCACCGACCTCAAGCGCCGCGGGTTCAAGGCGTTCGTGATGGAGCACCGCGAGGGCGGCAAGACGCTGTACCGCGTCCGCGTCGGCCCGGTGACGACGCGCGAGGCAGCCGACGCGCTCGGCAGCAAGATCACGCAGCAGACCGGCCAAGCGGCACGACCCGTCCGCCATCCTTAGCGTTGGGCTCGTTCAGGTAGAATGCGCGCCTCCGCGGCCCAGCCGCCGCGACGCGAGGCACGGATGGTCTGGGTCGACTACCTAATCCTCGGCACCCTGGGTCTCTCGACTGCGTTCGGGATCTGGCGCGGCTTCGTCAAGGAAGCGCTGTCGCTCGCGGCCTGGGTGCTCGCCTTCTGGGCTGCGCTGGCCTATGGATCGACCCTGTCGCACAAGCTCGAAGGCAGCATCGGCGCCGGCGGCTTCGCCTCGGTGCTCGCGTTCCTGCTGCTGTTCGTCGGCGTGCTGGTGATCGGCGCCGTCATCAACCACTTCCTCGCCAAGAGCATCCAGGCTGCCGGTTTGCAGGGCTTCGACCGCGTGCTCGGCGGCGCCTTCGGGCTGGTGCGCGGCGTCGGCTTGGTCGCGATCCTGCTGCTGTTCGCTGGTCAGTTGCATGCCGATCGCAGCGACTCCTGGCAGCACAGCAGGTTCCTGCCGTACTTCAAACCTGTCGTCGGTTGGCTGCGCGGCCATCTCGACGACGCGCCGAACTTCGGCTGAGGGGCCCGCTATGTGTGCGATCGTCGGAATGGTGGGGCGCGGGCCGGTCAACCAGGCCATCTATGACGCGCTGACCGTGCTGCAGCATCGTGGCCAGGACGCGGCGGGCATCGCGACCTACGACGCCGATCGGGTCCAGCTGCGCAAGAAGAACGGCTTTGTACGCGATGTCTTCCAGGAGCGGCACATGTTGCGGCTCAAGGGCAACATGGGCATCGGGCACTGCCGCTATCCGACCGCGGGTTCGTCGGGCTCGGCCGAGGCGCAGCCTTTCTATACCAACTCGCCCTACGGCATCACGCTGGCGCACAACGGCAACTTGACCAACGCCGCGGCGCTGCGCGCCTTGCTCGAGAGCGAGGACCTGCGTCACCTCAACACCGGTTCCGATTCGGAAACGCTGCTCAACGTCTTCGCCCACGAGCTGCAGCGGCTGAACCGTCGCGAGCTCGAACCGGCCGATGTGTTCGCCGCGCTCGGCCAGGTCCACACCCGGGTCCGTGGTGGCTACGCCGTGATCGCGATGATCAACGGTTTCGGCGTGGTCGGGTTCCGCGACCCGTGGGGCATCCGCCCGCTGGTGGTCGGCCGCCGCGACACCGACCAAGGTCCGGAGTACATGCTCGCTTCGGAGAGCGTCGCGCTCGATGCGCTCGGCTTCGAGCTGCTGCGCAACGTGGCGCCAGGCGAGGCGGTGCTGGTCACGCGCGACGGTCACATGCACTCGGCGCAGTGCGCGGTCTCGTCGATGCTCTCGCCCTGCATCTTCGAATACGTCTACTTCGCCCGACCCGATTCGATCATCGACGAGGTCTCGGTCTACAAGGCGCGGATGCGGATGGGCGACAAGCTCGGCGAACGCATCGCCCGCGAGCACCGCGAGCTCGACATCGATGTGGTCATCCCGATCCCCGACACCAGCCGCACCAGCGCGCTGCAGCTCGCGACCCAGCTCGGCGTGAAGTACCGCGAGGGCTTCATGAAAAACCGCTACATCGGGCGGACCTTCATCATGCCGGGGCAGCAGCAGCGCTCGAAGTCGGTGCGCCAGAAGCTCAACGCCATCGACCTCGAGTTCGAGGGCAAGAACGTGCTGCTGGTGGACGACTCGATCGTCCGCGGCACCACCTCGCGCCAGATCGTGCAGATGGCCCGCGACGCCGGCGCGCGCAAGGTGTTCTTCGCCTCGGCCGCGCCGCCGGTGCGCTATCCGAACGTCTATGGCATCGACATGCCTTCGGCCACTGAGCTGATTGCGCACGGCCGCTCGATCGACGAGATCGAGCGCTACATCGGCGCCGATCGGCTGATCTATCAGGACCTCGACGACCTTCGTGAAGCGGTGCGCAAGGGCAACCCCGGCATCGCCCGCTTCGAGGACGCGGTGTTCTCCGGTGACTACGTCACTGGCGACGTCACCCCCGAATACCTGAGCACCCTCGAGACCGAGCGCAACGACCTGGCCAAGGCGCGCAAGGCGCGGGTCGTCGGCGGCTGATCAGCCCAAGCTGATCAGCCGGCGGCGTGCGGCGCGGCGGTGGTCGCGGCGATCCAGCCGTCGATCAGCTGCTCCAGGATCGCGAGCGGCACCGCGCCGTTCTTCAACACCACGTCGTGGAAGGCGCGCTCGTCGTACTTGGCGCCGAGCGCGGCCTGGGCCTTGCCGCGCAGCTCGAGGATCTTGAGCTTGCCCACCATGTAGGCGCAGGCCTGGCCCGGCCACACGATGTAACGCTCGATCTCGGCCACCACATCGGTCTCGGTCATGCCGGTGGTGCTCTGCATGTAGTCGACCGCCTGCTCGCGGTTCCAGTGCTTGGAATGCATGCCGGTGTCGACCACCAGGCGCGTGGCGCGCAGCAGCGCCGCTTGCAGATGGCCGAGGCGGTCGTAGGGGTCGTCGAGGTAACCGTGCTCGGCCGCGAGCTGCTCGGCGTACAGCGCCCAGCCCTCGGTGTAGGCGGTGAACAAGCCGAAGGTGCGGAACTGCGGCACGCCTTCGAGCTCCGCGGCGATCGAGATCTGGAAGTGATGGCCCGGGATCGCCTCGTGGTACGAGAGCGTGCGCATGCCGAACTTGGCAATCTCCTTGACCTCGCGCAGGTTGGCGTAGAACACGCCGGGCCGTGATCCGTCGCGCGCGGCATCGTTGTAATAGGCGCCGGGTGCGGTCTTCTCGCGGAACTCGGGCACGCGCCTGACCTCGACCTTGGCTTTCGGCCGGACCGCGAACGCCGCATCCATGCCGGCATCGACCTGATCGATGATCGTCTGGTAGTCCTTGAGGATCTGCGCGCGCGCCTCGTCGGTGTCCGGGTAGAGGAACCTGGGATCCTCGTTGAGCTTCGCCATCCATTCGCCGACGGTCCCGCCCTTGTGGCCCTGCGAATCGAGGATGCTGCGCATCTCGGCACTGATCTTCGCCACCTGGTCGAGCCCGAGCTGGTGGACCTGTTCGGGCGTGTAGTCGGTGGTGGTGTAGCCACGCAGCTCGTGCGCGTAGTAGGCGTCACCGTCGGGCAGGCGCCAGGCGCCGGCATCGTGGTTCAGCTTCGGCTGGATGCGCTCGAAGAACGCGATCATCCTGCCGTAGGCCGGGTAGACCGTGGTCTCGATCTGCATCGCGACTTGTGCCGCGAGCGCTTGGCGCGCCGCCGGGTCGAGCGCCTCGACCTTGCCGGCGCGCTCGACGAACGACGTGTAGAGCGCGTTCTCCTGCACCGGCGTGGCGACGAACTTGCGCATGCCGATCAACACCTTCTCGGCCACGAAGTCGGGCGGGAAGATGCCCTTTTTCTCGCGCAGCGCCATGCCTTCGATGGTCTGGTCGAAGGCCACGCCGAACTTCGACAGGCGGGCGACGTAGTCCTCGGCGTCGTCGCGCGAGTTGATCTGGTGGGTCTCGATCATGAACTCGGGCAGGTCGTTCTGGATGCCGAACAGCTGGGTCACTGGGTAGGCGTGCCACATGAAGGGCTCGCCCTTGGCCTGCTGGTCGAGGAACCACTCGAGGATGTCGGTCGACAGTTGCTGCGACGGGGTCTGATCCGCGCGCGGGTAGCTGCGCAGCGTGGCCAGAGTGTCACGCATCTCAGCGGCGCCGCGCTCCTGCTCGGCGACCGAGCGGTCGCTGAGGTCGTCCTCGTACCACTCAAGCGTCGGCGGCACGATGCGCATCGAGCTCAGGAACTCGGGGCTGTGGAACACGAAGCGCACGAAGGAGCGGTCGTAGAACAGGTCGATGTCGAAGGGCTTGAACCAGATGAGGTTCACGACCCAGACCGACGCGGCGGTGAACAACACGGCGAGGCCGCCGACGAGGTAACGCTTCCAGTTTTTCATGTGCCAGAGGGTAACATCGCGCAGTGCCCGCACCGCGCCGACTTCTGCTCGATTCCTTCACCGCCGCGCTCGCGGCCGTCGATGCGCGCCGCTGCACGCGCGCAGCGCTGGCTGCGCTCACCCCGGGGCCGGTGTACGCGATCGCCGCGGGCAAGGCCGCCGAAGGGATGCTGCGCGCACTGCTGGACAACTCCGAGCTCGAGCTCCGCAGCGCGGTGGTGGCCGCGATCACCGCCGCACCCGCGGACCTCGCGGGGGATGCGCGGATCGACTGGCATCGCGGCGGCCACCCGTTGCCGGATGCGGGCAGCCTCTCCGCCGGGCGGGCGGTCGCCGAGCTCGTGGATGGGGCGCCAGCCGATGCACGGGTCATCGTGCTGCTTTCGGGCGGTGCCTCTGCGCTGCTGGAGCTGCCGCGGGACGGCGTGTCGCTCGCCGACCTCATCGCATTGAATGCCGAGCTGCTGGCGAGCGGAGCGCCGATCGCAGTGCAGAACCGTGCGCGCGCCGCGCGTTCACAGCTGAAGGGCGGCGGCCTGGCCCGGCGCCTGGCGCCACGCTCGACGATGACCTTCTACATGTCCGACGTGATCGGTCTCGTAGGCGATGCCGATGCCTCGGTGGTCGGCTCGGGTCCCTGTCACGACGGCGTACCGACGATCCCGCACCATCGCATCGCCGACAACCGCCAGGCGCGTGCGGCCGTGGTGGCCTGGGCTGCCGCTAACGATCTCGCTTGCATCGACCGCGGCGAGATCGGCGCTGATGCGCGCGCCACCGGCGAGCTCATCGCCACCGTGCTGCGCGCGGCGCCGCGCGGGATCCATGTGTGGGGCGGTGAATGCACGGTGGCATTGCCGCCAACGCATGGGCGGGGCGGGCGCTGCCAGCAGTTGGCGCTGGCCGCCGCCGCGGCGCTTGCAGGCTCTGACCTCACGCTGCTGGCGGTAGGCAGCGATGGTCGTGATGGCCCTGGCAGCGCGGCCGGCGCGCTGGTGGATGGCGGCACCGCAGCTCGGGTCGCCGATGCAGGTTTCGCGATCGCGGCAGCGCTCGATTGCTGTGATGCCGGCAGCGTGCTCGCGGCAGCGGGCGAGCTGGTGGATACCGGCCCGACCGGCACCAACGTCGCCGACCTGGTGATCGCGCATGTCGGCGAGACGCGGACATGACTGCTGCTGCCGTCCTCCCGCCGCAGGACTTCGTGGGCTGTCCGACGCCCGACGCCTGGCTCGACGCGGCGGTCGCCGACCTCCCGACGCTGCTGCTCGACCATGCGCATTGCGAGCGCAAGGCGGCGACCAACGCGCTGGCGCTCATCCATCGCTACCCGGAGGACCCGCTGCTGCTCGACAAGCTCTCGCGCCTGGCGCGCGAAGAGCTGCGTCATTTCGAACAGGTACTCAAGGTGATGCGGGCGAGGGGGCTGCGCTATCGCCGCTTCGCCCCGGCCCGCTATGGTGCAGCGCTGCACGGCCTGGTCCGGGACCATGAGCCGGCGAAACGCATCGACACGCTGGTGCTGGGTGCGTTCATCGAAGCGCGGTCCTGCGAGCGATTCATGCGCTTGGTGCCGCGACTGCCCGCCGTCCTGGCCGATTTCTACCGCGGCCTGTGCGCTGCAGAATCACGCCATTACGGCGACTACTTGATGCTCGCGGCGCTCGGCGCCGATGCGGCCGAACTCGCGGCCCGGGTCGCGGCGTTCCGCGTGCGCGAGGCCGAGCTCATCGCGTCACCCGACGCGCAGTTGCGGTTCCATTCGGGCGTCCCCGCCTAGGCGAACGCGAGCTGTTCCTGGCGGCAGCCGCCGGCGTCGATCGTCATCACCCAGCCGTTGTCGTGCCAGTCGCCGAGCACCCAGCGTTCGCGCGGTTGGTCGTAGACCTCGAGCGCGTGCTTGGCCGGCCGGTGGGTGTGACCGTGCACCATGCGCATCGCGCCGCTGTCGCCGAACGCGCGCGCGACCGCGGCGGCGTTGACATCCATCAGGTAGGAATCCTTGTTCGCGTTCTCGCGCTGCGACGCGGCACGGGCCTGGCTGGCGAACGCGCGTCGTTCGCTCAGCGATTGTCCCAGGAACACCTGCTGCCACTCCGGTCGGCGCACCTGATCGCGGAACGCCTGGTAGGCGAGGTCATCGGTACACAACGCATCGCCGTGCAGCAACAGGGTCCTGGTGCCATGCAGGTCGATCACGACGGGTTCGGTCGCGAGCCTGGCGCCGGTGCGGTGGCAGAACGCCGCGCCCAGCAGGAAGTCGCGGTTGCCGTGCAGCACGTGCAGCGGTACTTCCTTGGAAAGAGAGGCAAAGCCATCCAGCACCGGCGTCAACCAGGGCGCATCGTCGTCATCGCCGATCCAGGCCTCGAACAGATCGCCGAGCACCCAGAGCGCGGCCGCGCTGCGGGCGCGGCCGGCGAGGAAAGTGAGCAGGCAATCGGTCGCGCGCGGGCGCGGCTCGTCCAGATGCAGGTCGGAGATGAACAGCGTCGGGGAGTTCACGGGGTCTTTGCCGGCGCGGGCTTCTCCACGGGGCTCTTCGCCGGCGGCAGGATCTCGGCTTTCGTCACCACCGCGTTGCGGAACGGCACGTCCTTGGGGAACGGACCGCCTGGGCCGGTCGGGATGCTGACGATGGAATCGACCACCTCCATCCCTTCCACCACGTTGCCGAAGACCGCGTAGCCACCGCCGCGCGTGTCGAGGCTGAGCGGCCCGTTCGGTCCAGACCTGCCGTTGTTCACCACGTTGACGAAGAACTGGGAGGTGGCGCTGTCGGGGCTCGGCTCTCGCGCCATCGCGATTGTGCCGCGCAGGTTGCTCAGGCCCTTGCCGACCTCGAGCTTGATCGGTTTGCGCGTCGGCTTCTCCTTGAAGTCCGTGGTGTAGCCGCCGCCCTGGACCATGAAGCCGGGGATGACGCGATGGAAGATCGTGCCTTCGTAGTGCTTGTCCTTCACGTACTGCACGAAGTTGTCGACGGTAATCGGTGCCTTGGCGCGGTCGAGCTCGAGGATGATGACGCCATCGGTGGTGGTGAGCTTCACCCGCACGGTCGCGGGCGGGGCCTTCGCCGCCGGGGTCTTGGGCGTTGGCGCGGCGGGTTGCGCCAGCGCGACGCAACTGAGCGAGAGCAGGGCAGCGAACAGCACGCGGCGCATCGGAGGCTCCAGGAGGTTCGGCGATTGCGGCGCATGGTACCCGGAGCAGCATCCGACCGGCAGCCGCAGGCGCATCGGCTACCATGGCGCCCGCATGACCGCTCCAATCGTCACCCGTTTCGCGCCGAGCCCGACCGGCCGGCTGCATCTCGGCAACGCCCGCACCGCGTTGTTCTCCTGGCTGGCCGCTCGTCGGCTCGACGGGCGGTTCCTGCTGCGGATCGAGGACACTGACGTCGAGCGTGCGGTGGTCGGCGCTGAAGCCGCCGTGCTCGAGGACCTGCGCTGGCTCGGTCTGGGCTGGGATGGCGAGGTCGTGCACCAGTCGGCGCGGGTCGCGCGTCATGCCGAACTGCTTGCCGCACTGGAGCGCGCGGGCAAGGCCTACCCCTGCTTCTGCAGCGAAACCGAGCTCGCGGTGGCACGGCGCACGGCGCTCGCCGCGGGCAAGGCGCCGCGCTATGGGGGCATCTGCGCGGGCCTCAGCGCCGCGGCGGTGCTTGCGCGGCGCGGGGCCGGCGATCCCGCATCGCTGCGCTTCCGCCTGTCATCGGATGTGCGCCTCGATTTCGTCGACCTTGTGCACGGCCCGCATCACGAATCGGCAGAGACGATGGGCGACTTCATCATCCGCCGCTCGGACGGGGTGCCGACATTCCTGTTCGGCAACGCAGTGGATGACGCCGAGATGGGCGTGACCCATGTGCTGCGCGGCGATGACCACATCTCGAACACGCCGCGCCAGCTGGCCGTGCTCAAGGCGCTGGCCGATCTCAGCGCGCTGCCGGATCGCGCACCTGCGTACGGCCACCTGCCGCTGGTGCTCGGCAGTGAAGGCAAGCCGCTCTCCAAGCGCGATGGCGCAGCGACGCTCCACGACCTGCGTGCCGCGGGCTGGCTGCCGCTTGCCGTGGCGAACCATCTCGCTCGTTTGGGCCACAGCGGCTATCCGGAGGCACTGCTCTCGCTCGACGACCTGGCCCACGGGTTCCTCGCGGCGCATCTCGGCCGCGCGCCGGCGCGCTTCGATGTCGTGCAGCTTGAGCACTGGCAGCGCCTCGCGGTCGCGGCGCTCGATCCCACGGAGTTCGGTGCTTGGTGCGGCATCGACGAGTTGCCGGTGCCGACCGCAGATCGCGCAGCGTTCATCGCCGCGGTGCGTGGCAACGTCACGCTGCCCGCCGACGCGCGCGCGTGGGCAGAGGCCCTGTACGGCGCGGCCGTTCCCGCCGCGGATGCCGCACCGGTGCTCGCAGAGAGCCGCGGCGCGTTCTTCGCGGCGGCCAAGGACGCTCTCGAGACCAGCGGCCACGATTACGCGGCGTTCGCCAAGGCGCTCGCCGCCGCCACCGGCCGCAAGGGCAGGGCGCTGCACGCGCCGGTGCGCGCGGCCGTCACCGGGCGCCTCGACGGTCCGGAGCTCGCCGCGCTGTTCCCGCTGCTCGGGCGCGAGCGCCTCGCCGCGCGCTTCGATCGTTTCATCCGCTGACAAGCAAGGCCCCAACGATGTCGCCGCCCACCATCACGCTCCACAACTCGCTCACCCGTCGCAAGGAGCACTTGCGGCCGCTGGTCCCCGGCAAGATCGGCATGTACGTCTGCGGCATCACCGTCTACGACTACTGCCATCTCGGCCACGCGCGGATGATCGTGGTGTTCGACGTGATCCAGCGCTACCTCAAGGCGGTCGGCTACGAGGTCAAGTACGTCCGCAACATCACCGACATCGACGACAAGATCATCAAGCGCGCGGCCGACAACGGCGAGGACTACAAGGCCCTCACCGCGCGCTTCATCCAGGCGATGGACGAGGACTTCGCCAAGCTCAACGTCGAGAAGCCGACGCTCGAGCCGCGCGCGACGCAGCACGTGCCCGGCATGGTGCGGATGATCGCGACGCTCGAGGGCTCGAAGCACGCTTATCCCGGCAAGTCCGGCGACGTGTACTACGACGTCTCGAGCTTCGCCGACTACGGCCAGCTCTCGGGCAAGGATCCCGACGACCTGCGCGCGGGCGCGCGAGTCGAGGTCGACGAAGCCAAGGACGATCCGCTCGACTTCGTGCTGTGGAAGCATGCCAAGCCCGGTGAGCCCTATTGGGACAGCCCTTGGGGCATCGGCCGACCCGGTTGGCACATCGAGTGCTCGGTGATGAGCCATGCCTGCCTCGGTGAGCACTTCGACATCCACGGCGGCGGGATGGACCTCAAGTTCCCGCACCACGAGAACGAGATCGCGCAGTCGCGCGCGGCCACCGGCAAGGGCTTCGCCAACTACTGGCTGCACAACGGCTTCGTCACGGTCGACGACGAGAAGATGTCGAAGTCGCTCGGCAACTTCTTCACCGTCCGCGAGGTGCTGGCGAAGTACCAGGCCGAGGTCGTGCGCTTCATGATCGTCGGCAGCCACTACCGCTCGCCGTTGAACCACTCCGACGCGCAGCTCGACCAGGCCAAGGCCGGTCTCGACCGCCTGTACTTGGCGCTGCGCTCGGCGCCGGATGCCGTGGCCGCGACGCCGGCGGACGATCCGGCGGTGAAGCGCTTCCACGCCGTGATGCAGGACGACTTCAACACGCCTGAGGCCTTCGCCGTGCTGTTCGAGCTGGTCACCGAGATCAACACCGCCAAGGACGCCGTCACCAAGCGCGCTCGCGCCGGCGTGCTCAAGGGCCTCGGCGCGATCCTCGGCCTGCTGCAGCAGGACCCCGACGCATATCTCAAGCGCGTAGCGACTGGGCGCTTCGACCCAGCAGCGGGCCGCGCCACCGTTTCGGCGTTCGGCGCAGTTGCGGCGTTGAGCGACACGCAGATCGATGAAATCGTCGCGGCGCGCATCGCGGCGCGCAAGTCCAAGGACTTCAAGGAATCCGACCGCATCCGCGACCTACTCAAGGCGCAGGGCGTGGTGGTCGAGGACTCGCCCTCAGGGTCCACTTGGCGACGGGGCTGATTGAGTAGCGCTCTAAATTGCCGCGGGAACCTCGAGATGTCCCCGGCGACCGGTATCGCGTCCGCGTCTTAGGGAGCCGGGGACGTCTCGAGGTTCCCGCGGCTCCAATCGTTAGCGCTTCTCGCGCAGCTCGACGGCAGTAAGCGTGTTCTTGAGCAGCATCGCAATCGTCATGGGTCCTACGCCACCCGGGACCGGGGATAGGAAGGCGGCACGGGCCGCCACCGAAGCCTGGTCGCAATCGCCCACAATCGTGCCATCGGGCAGGTGATTGATCCCCACATCGATGACCGTGGCGCCTTCACGGACCCACTCGCCTTTCACCAGCCCCGGTTTGCCGGCGGCGACCACCAGGATCTCGGCCATGCGCACGTGGGCCTCGAGCTCCGCGGTGAAGCGATGGGTGGCGGTGACGGTCGCGCCGGCCAGGAGCAGTTCGAGCGTCATCGGTCGGCCGACGATGTTGGACACGCCGACCACCACGGCGTGGCGGCCGTAGAAGGTCTCGCCCACGCTTTGCAGCATGTGGATCACGCCGTAGGGCGTGCAGGGCCGGAGGCGTGGATTGCGCAGCGTCAGGCGCCCGATGTTGTAGGGGTGGAAGCCATCGACATCCTTGTCCGGATGGATGCGTTCGACCACCCGGGTCGAGTCGATGTGGGGTGGCAACGGCAACTGGACCAGGACGCCGTCGACCATCGGGTCGTCATTGAGCTGGTCGATGAGCGCGTTGAGCCCTTCTTCGGTCGTCGAGGCGGGAAGGTCGCGGGCCAAGGAGGTCACGCCGACCTCTTCACAGGCGCGGCGCTTGTTGCGCACGTAGACACGCGAGGCGGAGTGCGTGCCGACCTGGATGACGGCGAGGCCGGGCCGGCGCTTGCCGGCAGCGACGCGTGCATCGACCTGGGCGCGAAGTTCGCCCTTGATGCGTGCGGCCAATGCCTTGCCATCAATCAGCTGTGCGGGCATGGGGACCTCGGGGCGCGGATTCTCGCATGAGCCAGCGTTGAATCCGGCGCCCCCGGCCCGTAGAATGCCCGCCGCCGAACGGGGCATAGCGCAGTCTGGTAGCGCATCTGCTTTGGGAGCAGAGGGTCGCAGGTTCGAATCCTGCTGCCCCGACCAGTTCAGAGGCGCCTGTAGCTCAACCGGACAGAGCACCAGCCTTCTAAGCTGGTGGTTGCAGGTTCGAGTCCTGCCAGGCGCGCCAGCTCCAGGCGGGTGTCAGGACCGACGATGGTGGACGTAGCTCAGTTGGTAGAGTCCCGGATTGTGATTCCGGTCGTCGTGGGTTCGAGTCCCATCGTCCACCCCACTTCGCAGGATCGATTTCAGGGCCGTTAGCTCAGTTGGTAGAGCAGTTGACTCTTAATCAATTGGTCGTAGGTTCAAGTCCTACACGGCCCACCAATCATCCCTGGACGCGCGGCACGAGCCGCGCGTCCTTGTATAATCCGCGCCGCCGACGGCCGCGAGAGTGGCGGAACTGGTAGACGCGCCGGATTTAGGTTCCGGTGGGGCAACCCTTGAGAGTTCGAGTCTCTCCTTTCGCACCACCTAATCCATCGAGGATCGAGATGCAGGTTTCCATCGAGACGATCGGCGCGCTCGAGCGCCGCATGACCGTGAAGATCCCGGCACAGCGTGTCGAGGACGAGGTGGAGTCGCGCCTCAAGTCGCTATCGCGCACCGCGAACCTCAAGGGTTTCCGCCCCGGCAAGGCGCCATACAAGGTCGTGCAGCAGAACTTCGGGTCGCAGGTCCGCGATGAAGTGCTGAACGAACTGCTGCGCCAGACCTACAGCGAAGCCGTGGTGCAACAGAAGCTGAACCCCGCTGGCGGTCCCAAGCTTGAGCCGCTCAAGATCGAGCCGGGCAAGGACCTCGAATACGCCGCGACCTTCGAGGTCTATCCCGAGGTCAAGCTCAAGGGGCTGGATGCGCTCAAGGTCGAGAAACCGGTCGCCGAAGTCACCGACGCCGACGTCGATCGCATGGTCGAGAACCTGCGTCGCCAACGTGGCAGCTGGAAGACAGTCGCGCGCGCGGCACGCGACGGCGATCGCGTCACCATCGATTTCGATGGCACGCTCGATGGCGCGCCCTTCCCCGGCAACAAGGGCGACAAGCTGCCGGTCGTGATCGGCAGCGGGCGCATGGTCGCCGGTTTCGAACCCAAGCTGGTCGGGCAATCGACCGGCCAGGATCTCAGCTTCGAGGTCGACTTCCCGCACGATCACGCCACCGTGCAGCTCGCGGGTCGCACGGTGCGCTTCGTGGTCAAGATCCACGAGGTTGCGGAGCTCGAACTGCCGGCGGTGGACGACGCGTTCTGCGCCGCGTTCGGCGTGCAGGAAGGCGGCATCACCAAGCTGCGCACCGACGTGCGCGAGAACATGACGCGTGAGCTGGCCGAGACCGTGCGTCGCCGCGTCAAGGAGCAGGTGCTCGAGGCGCTGCTCGCCGCGAACACGGTCGAGTTGCCGAAGGCCCTGGTCGAGGACGAGATCCAGCGGTTGCAGCGCGACGCGTTGCAGCGCATGGGCCTGCTCGATCACAGCCGCCAACCCGACCTGCCACGTGAGATGTTCGAAGAGCCGGCCCGTCGGCGGGTCAAGCTGGGATTGCTTATAGGTGAGCTGCTGCAGAGCCAGCAGATCAGGCTCGAGCCGGCACGCGTCGAGCGGGCACTGACCGAGCTGGTCGGCGAGTTCCAGGATCGTGACAACGCGCTGCGCGCCTATCGTGGCAACCGCGACGTGATGCGCCAGCTCGAGGCCCACGCGCTGGAGGAGCAGGCGGTCGACTTCCTGCTCGACAAGGCCAAGTCGAGCGACAAACCCACGAACTTCTCCGAGATCATGCGTTTCGGCGCCGACGGCAACTGAGGGGCATTGCGATGAACCGCAACGATCGAGCCGGTGCGCAGGATGCGCAGGCCTTGAACCTGGTGCCGATCGTGGTCGAGCAGACGGCGCGCGGTGAACGCGCCTACGACATCTACTCGCGCCTGCTCAAGGAGCGGGTGATCTTCATCGTCGGCCCCATCGATGATTTCGTCGCCAACGTGGTGGTGGCGCAGCTGCTGTTCCTCGAGTCGGACAACCCGGACAAGGATGTGCACCTGTACATCAATTCGCCGGGTGGGCTGGTCACGGCTGGCCTCGCGATCTACGACACGATGCAGTTCATCAAGCCGGCGGTGAGCACGATCTGCGTCGGCCAGGCTGCGAGCATGGGGGCGTTCCTGCTCGCCGGCGGCACCAAGGGCAAGCGCCACTCGTTGCCGAACTCACGAATCATGATCCACCAGCCGCTCGGCGGGTTCCAAGGCCAGGCCACCGACATCGAGATCCACGCCCGCGAGATCCTCGACCTCAAGGCCAGGCTGAACGAGATGTTGGCCAAGCACACCGGTCAGCCGGTGGCACGGATCGCTGCCGATACCGAGCGCGACAAGTTCCTGGGCGCCGAGGAAGCGAAGGCCTACGGCCTGATCGACACGGTGCTCGACCGTCGCCCGGCACCGCCCGCGGCCTGAAGGGGCGATGCGCTAGACTGGCGTCGTAATCCCCCCTGAGGTCCGCCCTCCAAGGTCAAAGATGGCTGACGAACGGCACGGTCAACACGACGACGGCAAGCTGCTGTACTGCTCGTTCTGCGGCAAGAGCCAGCACGAGGTGCGCAAGCTCATCGCCGGGCCATCGGTGTTCGTCTGCGACGAATGCGTCGACCTGTGCAACGACATCATCCGCGAGGAGATGTCCGAGAGCGCCGAGCAATCGCGCTCCAAGCTGCCCAAGCCGCACGAGATCAAGCAGGTCCTCGACCAGTACGTCATCGGTCAGGAGCGGGCCAAGAAGATCCTCGCCGTCGCGGTGCACAACCATTACAAGCGGCTCGAGACCCGCGGCAAGAAGGCCGGCAAGGGTGACGAGGTCGAGATCTCCAAGTCGAACATCCTGCTGATCGGCCCGACCGGCAGCGGCAAGACCTTGCTGGCCGAGACCCTGGCGCGATTGCTCAACGTGCCGTTCACGATCGCCGACGCCACCACGCTGACCGAGGCCGGTTACGTCGGTGAGGACGTTGAGAACATCATCCAGAAGCTGCTGCAGAAGTGCGACTACGACGTCGAGAAGGCGCAGACCGGCATCGTCTACATCGATGAGATCGACAAGATCTCGCGCAAGTCCGAGAACCCGTCGATCACCCGTGACGTCTCGGGCGAAGGTGTGCAGCAGGCGCTGCTCAAGCTGATCGAGGGCACTGTCGCTTCGGTCCCGCCGCAGGGTGGTCGCAAGCACCCGCAGCAGGAGTTCCTCCAGGTCGACACCAGCAACATCCTGTTCGTCTGCGGCGGCGCATTCGCCGGTCTCGAGAAGGTGATCAAGAACCGGACCGAGAAGACCGGCATCGGCTTCACCGCCGACGTCAAGGGCAAGGACGATCAACGCAACATCGGCCAGGTGCTGGTCGAGGTCGAGCCCGAGGACCTGATCCGCTACGGCTTGATCCCGGAGTTCGTCGGCCGGCTGCCGGTGGTCGCCACGCTCGAGGAGCTCGACGAGGATGCGTTGATCACGATCCTGACCCAGCCGAAGAACGCGATCACCAAGCAGTACTGCAAGCTGTTCGACATGGAAGGCGTCGAGCTCGAGTTCCGCGAGGACGCGCTGCGCGCCACCGCGCGCAAGGCGCTCGACCGCAAGACCGGCGCGCGTGGCCTGCGCACGATCCTGGAGCACGTGCTGCTCGACATCATGTACGACCTGCCGTCACTGCAAGATGTGGTCAAGGTGGTGGTCGACGAGACCGTCGTCAATGGCGATACCCGGCCCTACGTCATCTACCAGTCCGACACCAAGCGTGCGGTAGCCGACGATTGAGGCTCCGGCCGGCGCTTGAAAGCCCACGGCCAGCCCCCATGCTGAATCGATCGAGTTTCTGGAGAGAACCCCTGTGGCCAAGGACGACGCCAAGAAGGAAGAGGCGAAGCTGACGCCGGCGCCTGCCGCTCAGACCCTGTCGGTCGCGGTGCTGCCGCTGCGCGACGTCGTGGTCTACCCGCACATGGTCATCCCGCTGTTCGTCGGCCGCGAGAAGTCGATCCTCGCGCTCGAGCATGCGATGCGCGACGCCCGCCAGATCCTGCTGGTTGCCCAGAAGAGCCCTGAGGTCGACGACCCGGGCGAGCACGATGTGCACCGCGTGGGCGTGCTGGCCAGCGTGCTGCAGATGCTCAAGCTGCCGGATGGCACGGTCAAGGTGCTGGTCGAGGGTGGCGAGCGCGCCCGCGTCGAATCGCTTAAGGACGGACCGTTCTTCACCGCCGAGGTGACCGCGCTCGCCGATGCCGCGCCGACCGACGAGCGCGAGGCCGACGTGCTGATGCGCTCGACCGTGGCCCAGTTCGAGCAGTACGTGAAGCTCAACAAGAAGATCCCGCCGGAGATCCTGACCTCGTTGGCGGGCATCGAATCGCCGGGCCGCCTGGCCGACACCATCGCCGCCCACATCCAGCTGAAGCTCGATGAGAAGCAGAAGATCCTCGAGATCGAGGACGTGCGCGCGCGGCTCGAGCATGTGCTGGGGCTGGTCGAGGGCGAGATCGACCTGATGCAGATCGAGAAGCGCATCCGCGGCCGGGTCAAGCAGCAGATGGAGAAGTCGCAGCGAGAGTACTACCTCAACGAGCAGATGAAGGCGATCCAGAAGGAACTGGGCGAGCTCGAGGGCGAGGGCACCAACGAGCTCGACGAGCTCGAGAAGAAGGTGGCCAAGGCCGGCATGACCAAGGAAGCGCGCGACAAGGCGCGGGCCGAGATCAACAAGCTCAAGATGATGTCGCCGATGTCGGCCGAAGCCACCGTGGTGCGCAACTACGTCGATTGGCTGCTGCAGGTGCCGTGGAAGAAGCGTTCCAAGGTGCGCCACGACATCAAGGCCGCTGAGGAAGTCCTCGAGGCCGATCATTACGGACTCGACAAGGTGAAGGAGCGCGTGCTCGAGTACCTCGCGGTCCAGCATCGCGTGCAGAAGATCAAGGGCCCGATCCTGTGCCTGGTCGGTCCGCCCGGCGTCGGCAAGACCTCGCTCGGCCAGTCGATCGCCCGCGCCACCAATCGCAAGTTCGTGCGCATGAGCCTTGGCGGCGTGCGCGACGAAGCTGAGATCCGCGGTCATCGCCGCACCTACATCGGTTCGATGCCCGGCAAGATCCTGCAGAACATGTCGAAGGTCGGCTACCGCAACCCGCTGTTCCTGCTCGACGAAGTGGACAAGATGTCGATGGACTTCCGCGGCGACCCGTCGTCGGCGCTGCTCGAGGTGCTGGATCCGGAACAGAACCACGCCTTCAACGACCACTACCTCGAGGTCGACTACGACCTGTCCGAGGTGATGTTCATCGCCACCGCCAACACGCTCAACATCCCGGCGCCGCTGCTCGACCGCATGGAGGTCATCCGTCTCCCGGGTTACACCGAGGACGAGAAGGCGCACATCGCCATGAAGTACCTCATCCCGAAGCAGATGAAGAACAACGGCTTGAAGCCCGAGGAGCTGATCGTCCCCGAGGAGACCGTCCGCGACGCGATCCGCTACCACACGCGCGAAGCGGGCGTGCGCAACCTCGAGCGCGAGTTCGCCAAGGTCTCGCGCAAGGTCGTGAAGGCGCTGCTGACCACCGGCGAGACCGGGCCGGTCACGGTCCGTCCCGAGGACCTCGACCGCTACCTCGGGGTGCGCCGGTTCCGCTTCGGCCGCGCTGAAGAGAGCGATCGGGTCGGGCAGGTCACTGGCCTCGCCTGGACCGAGGTCGGCGGCGAACTGCTGACGATCGAGGCCGCCGTGATCCCGGGCAAGGGCAAGCTGAACCACACCGGCCAGCTCGGCAACGTGATGCAGGAGTCGATCCAGGCCGCGCTCACCGTCGTGCGCTCGCGCGCCAACATGCTCGGCCTGGACGCTGATTTCCACCAGAAGATCGACATGCACGTGCACGTGCCCGAGGGCGCGACGCCGAAGGACGGCCCCAGCGCCGGCATCGGCATGTGCACTGCACTGGTCTCGGCGCTGACCAAGATCCCGGTGCGGGCGGACGTCGCGATGACCGGCGAGATCACGCTGCGCGGCGAGGTCCTGCCAATCGGCGGCCTGAAGGAGAAATTGCTGGCCGCACACCGCGGCGGCATGGCCACCGTGATCATCCCGGACGAGAACCAGAAGGACCTCGCCGAGATCCCGGCCAACGTGAAGGACAAGCTCGACATCCGTCCGGTCAAGTGGATCGACGAGGTGCTCGCGGTCGCATTGACGCGCCTGCCGGAACCGATGGTGCCGTCAGCGACCACCGAAGCGAGCAAGGACGACCGCGACCCGGTCCGCGCGCACTGAGGCCGGCGCTCGATCTCGACCGCTTGGCTTTCAGGCGTAGGGGCCGGTAGAATCCGCCGCCCGCTGGGCTGCCAGCTGGTTGCTCGAACGCGGGGTGCTTAGCTCAGCTGGTAGAGCATCGCCTTTACACGGCGAGGGTCGGGGGTTCGATCCCCTCAGCACCCACCATCAGGGACGGAGTGGTAGTTCAGTTGGTTAGAATACCGGCCTGTCACGCCGGGGGTCGCGGGTTCGAGTCCCGTCCACTCCGCCAACTCCAATAGGAAGGGCGCCTGACCTGAGGCGCCCTTCGCGTTTCTGCGCGCCGCGCGCAGCGAGGGATCCAGAAGATGCTGCAAAGTTTCCGCGATCAGATCAAGGGCTGGGTCGCGACCGTCATCATCGGTCTGCTGATCATCCCGTTCGCGCTGTGGGGCGTGAACTCCTACTTCCAATATGGCGAAGGCGATTGGGTCGCGGAGATCGACGGCGATCTGATTACGGTCGCCGAGTTCCGCGACGAATACCAGCAGCAGCTCGCGCGCTTCCAGCAGATGCTCGGCGCGCAATACCGCGCCGAACTGTTCGACACGCCGCGCACCCGCGAGCAGGTGCTCGAACAGATGGTGGACCGTGCGCTGATCGAGCAACGCAGTCGTTCGGCCGGGTACCGCGTCGGCGACGCCGAGCTCGCGGCGGAGATAAAGAGCCTCGAGTTCTTCCAGGTCGACGGCAAGTTCGACCGCAGAGTGATGCGCGACCGCCTGGCTGCCATCCGCATGAGCGAAGTTGCGTTCGATGCGCGCCTGCGCCGCGACAAGACGCTGGCGCAGCTGTCGGAGGCGATACGCGCCAGCGAGTTCGCGCTGCCAGTCGAGGTCGAGCGCGCGACGGCATTGCTCGAGGAGCAGCGTGTTGCCACTTGGATCGCGGTGCCCGCGGTCAAGTTCCTGCCGAGGGTCCAGGTCGCTGAGAGCGACGTCGAGCAGTACTACCAGGTGAACCAGGCGCGGTTCATGACCGAGGAGAGCGTGACGCTCGAGTACCTCGTGCTGAGCCCCGAGGTGCTGCCGGCCGAAGCGACGACTCCCACCGACGCCGAGCTCGCCGACCTGTACGCGCAGGACGCCGACCGGTTCCGCCAGCTCGAGCAGCGTCGCGCGTTGCACATCCTGAGCGAGACGGAGGCCGACGCACTGGCGCTCACCGCCCGGATCCAGAAGGGTGAGGACTTCGCCACGCTGGCCCAGCAGTATTCGAAGGATTCCGGCACCGCCAGTAGCGGTGGCGACCTCGGCTTGATCAAGCGTGGCGACACGGTCGGCGCGTTCGAGGATGCGTTGTTCTCGATGCAGGTGGGCGAGCTGCGCGGACCGGTCAAATCCGAGTTCGGCTACCACGTGGTCCGGCTCGAGGAGATCAAGCCCGGCTCGAACCAGCCGTTCGAAGCGGTCAAGGCGCAGCTCGCCGCCGAGTGGCAGCAGAAGCAGGGCGCCGAGCGTTACGGCAAGGCGGCTGAGCAGCTGGCCGACCTGGTGTATGCCAACGCTGACTCGCTGCAGCCGGCCGCCGAGGCGCTGGGTCTCACGCTCGGGCGCGTCAGCGGCGTCACGCGCAACGGCGGTGGCGACATCGCCACCGAGCAGAAGGTGCGCGATGCGGCGTTCGCGCCGGAAGTGCTGGTGGAGAAACGCAACTCCGGCGTGATCGAGCTGGGCGAAGCTGAAGTCGCGGTGGTGCGCGTGGCCGAGCAGGTGGCGGCTGCGCTGCGACCGTTGGCCGAGGTCCGCGAGGAGGTCGTTGCTGCATTACGTGAAGCGCGCGCCAGCGCGCTGGCCCAAGCCGAAGCGGAGGCCATCGCCGCCGAACTGCGCGATGGCGCTAGCCCTGAGGCCATCACCAAACGCGAGAAGCTGCCGAGCCCTATACAGCGAACGCTGCGTCGCAACAGCCAGGACGCGCCGCCCGAGGTCACCAAGGCGCTGTTCGCGGCCGCACGCCCGGCCGGCGCGCCGGTGGTCGGTGTCACGCGGCTCGGCAACAGCGACCGCATGGTGTTCCGCCTCGAGTCGGTGGCCCCAGGCAACGTCACCGATCTGCCTGAGGCGGAGCGCAATGCGCGCCGCGACCAGTTGGCCCAACGCTTCGGTGGGCTGGCACAGGCCGCCTACACCGATGCGCTCAAGCGTGATGCCGAAGTGAAGCTGCAGCCCGAGAAGGCACGCTGATCTTCACCGGCAGACGGAGGATCGAATGAAACGGTTCCCGCTCTGGCAACAGATACTCCTCGCGATCGCACTCGCGGTCGGCGTCGGCTCGGCAGTCGGTCCCGACTCGGGATTGATGGCCTGGCTCGACCCACTCGGGCGCTTCTTCATGAACGCGCTCAAGATGCTGGTCGTCCCGCTGATCCTGTCGTCGGTGATCGTCGGCGTGGCGAGCGCGGGCGGCGGCAAGGACGTCGGCCGGATGGGTGTCCGGGCGCTCGCGTTCTATGTGCTCACCACGCTGACCGCGGTGCTGATCGCGCTCACGCTGGTCAACTCCATCGGTCCTGGCTACGTCGATGGCCAGCCGGCCGGTCCACAGCTCGCGCTCACCGCGAACGCCGCCGAGGTCGAGTCCAAGGTCGGCGGGCGCGGCCTGTCGAGCATGGTCGACATGCTGGTGAACATCGCGCCGGCCAACGTGTTCAAGGCGGCGACCGAAGGCAACCTGCTCAGCCTCATCTTCTTCGGCGTGCTGTTCGGCGTGTTCGTCGCGCGCATCGACAGCCGCTATGGCCAGCCGCTGATCGACATGTGGACCGGCCTGTTCCAGGTGATGATGAAGTTCACCGACTTCGTGATGATGCTGGCGCCGATTGGCGTGTTCGCCCTGGTCGCGCAGACCGTGGCCAAGGCTGGGCTCGACAACGTCGCCGGGCCGATCGGCAAGTTCGGCGTGGTGGTGGTGGTCGGGCTCGCGCTCCACGCATTCATCGTCCTGCCGTTGCTTATTTGGGTGGCCGGGCGCGTCAGTCCCTGGGGCATCTTCCGCGGCATGTCGCCGGCGCTGCTGACCGCGTTCTCCACCGCCTCGTCGGCATCCACGCTGCCGGTCTCGCTCGACTGCCTCGAGAAGCGGGTCGGGGTCTCGAACCGGGTCGCGTCGTTCGTGATGCCGCTCGGCACCTCGATCAACCACGCCGGCTCTGCGCTCTACGAGTGCGCTGCCGCGATGTTCATCGCCCAGGCCTACGGCCTGCACCTCAGCTTCGCCACCCAGTTCACGGTCGTGGTGCTGGCGTTGGTGACCTCGATGGGCATCGCCAGCATCCCGGCCGGTTCGCTGGTCGGCATCGCCGTGATCCTCACCGCGGTCGGGTTGCCGGTCGAGGCAATCGGCGTGCTGTTCGTGCTCGACCGCATCCTCGACATGCTGCGGACGAGCGTGAACGTATTGGCCGACGCGTCGTGCACGGTGATCGTCGCGCGGCTCGAGGGTGAGGCCACGAACCTGGCGAAGGGCGCGACGACGTAGTGCGAAGGCGCCGCACGCCGTGAGCGTGTGGGCGCGTGTCGTCCGGGCGTGGGAAGGGTCGCCGCTGCGACCGGATTCGCTCTGGCACGAAGCCCAGAACACCCCATACGCGCCGTCGACGCTTCCGATCACGCGTGGCCTCGAGCGCCGCGCCTCTCCCCACGCCCTCCCTCAGCGCCCACACGCTCACGTCGCGCGTCGCCACCAGCGCCACGCATCGCGCCTTCGCGCGTCTTGGACCTACACCCTCGATGCCGCGCGACGAGCGGGGGTCGACGGCGCGTCGTGTCCCGCGACGCCGTGCGGATGGATGCGGAGGTGTGACCCCGAGGAGGGCCGCGGGTAGTGGCGCGGCGAGCGAGGAGAGTGAATTGGGTGGTGTCGGCGGCGCGTAAGGGGTGCCGCGGTTCAGCTGCTAGAGCGGAGGCGGTGGCTGCGGCGACCCTTCCCGCGCCCCGACGACACGCCGACACATCTCCGCAGACAGCCGCACGATGTCGACGAGGTCGCCGCGAGTCAGCGGCTCGCCCCCGGTGAAGCGCACCTCGCGGACACCCAGATCACGAGCCGCGATCCCGACGAGGCGGGAGATCTCGGGCGCCGACAACAGCTCTTCCCGTGGGATCGGCGGCAGCCCTTCCTCCGGCATGCAGTAGGTACAGCGCAGCGAGCACTTCTCCGTGATCGAGACCCGCAGGTCCTGCGCGACGCGACCGAAACGATCGACGAGACCGTCGACATCCGGACGCCCATCGATCGACGGCGCCGCAGCAGGGTCGCGGCGCAGCGCCGGCATCCCGAGGGCCAGGGTCATTCCCTCACTCTATGTGGGCTGGCTACAGTGAGACCATGGCGTCGTTCACCCGCGGATTCTCCGGTCGGAGTCGTGAGCACAACGACCGGCTCCCACCCGGTCAGACCCTCGTCGAGGACTGGCCCGTGCTCAGCGCCGGTCCCACTCCGCGCATCGAGACCGGCGAGTGGAAGTTCGAGATCAAGGACGAGACCGGCACCGAACATTCCTGGACCTGGGATGAGATGCAGGCCATGGTCGAGGACGTCACCGTCGACATCCACTGCGTCACGCACTGGACCAAGCTCGACATGGCGTGGCGCGGGGTCCCGCTCGACAAGCTGTTCGAGAACGTGGAGTCCGAGTACGACTACGTCATGGCGCACAGCTACGGCGGGTACACGACCAACGTGCCGCTCGAGGATCTGCTCGATGGCAAGTCCTGGATCGCATTCGAGGCCGAGGGCGAGCCGCTCGATCCCGAGCACGGCGGACCGGCGCGACTGCTGGTGCCGCACCTCTACTTCTGGAAGAGCGCCAAGTGGGCCCGCGCCCTCGAACTACGCGACAGCGACTCGCCGGGCTTCTGGGAACGCAACGGCTACCACAACTACGGCGACCCCTTCACCGAACAACGCCACTGGGGAGACTAGCTGGAGCAACGCCTGCGAGGCATGTGGCACCGCATGGCGACCGGCAGGTCATCATCGGTCAGACCATCGACTACACGTTCCTCGTTGGAGGCGCTAACCCCCAAGCCATCAACGCCTACGTACAAGTAGGACGAGCGATCGCATTCATCGACCCGCAGTACTTCGGCAACGTCGGGCCCAACTCCAACGTCGAGCACGCCATCACCCTCAGTACCGACGCGCTCAAGAAAGTGTTCGGTCGCTAGATCACGGCCTGAGCGACTGACCGTCTCCTTGTGGCGTCAGCCGCCGACCTTGAGGTTCGCGAACGGTGGGGGCCCGAGGAGCTCCACTCCGCGAGGGTTTTCCCTTGCCGTCGCCTGCAGGCGTGCGATGTCGACCGTGTCAGACCTGTCATCGGTGGCCGGCTCGCTGGCGCCGCGGTAGAACGCCTGGCCCGAGCCGGGCGTCTGGAAGGTGAGCAGCCGCACGCCGTCGA
>JANNEA010000010.1:0-13393 GCA_031388175.1 Gammaproteobacteria bacterium | reverse complement strand
GTGCTGCTCGGTCCAGAGTCCTCCACCTCACATGGATCCGGCCGACGGTACCGCGTCCGCGTCTTAGGAGGCCGGGTCCATGTGAGGTGGAGGACTCCTGAAGCGCCCGCGCGCGCTGCTCAGAACTCCCGCGAGTCCTTGAGCGCCGCGATGCGCTCGTCCAGCGGCGGGTGCGACATGAACAGCTTCTTGAACCCCGTCGGCGTCCCGCCCGCGATGCCGAACGCGGCGAAGCTGTCGGGCAGCGGCTCGGAATCGCGCGGCCGCTTGAGTGCCTCGAGCGCGGCGATCATCTTCATCCGGCCGGCGAACTTGGCGCCACCGGCGTCGGCGCGGAACTCGCGCTGCCGCGAGAACCACATCACGATCATGCTGGCGAGGATGCCGAGCACGATCTCGGCCACGATCACGGTGGCGATGTAGCCGATGCCATGGCCGCGCTCGTTCTTGAGGATGACCTTGTCGACGAAGTTGCCGACCACGCGCGCCAGCACGAACACGAAGGTGTTCACCACGCCCTGGATGAGGGTCAGCGTCACCATGTCGCCGTTGGCGACGTGCGCGATCTCGTGGCCGAGCACCGCCTCGACCTCGTCCTTGCCCATGCTGCGCAGCAGACCGGTCGAGACCGCGACCAGCGCCGCGTCGCGGTTCATGCCGGTGGCGAAGGCGTTCGGCACCGGTGAATCGAACACCCCGACCTCGGGCATGCCGATGCCCGCAGCCTGAGCCTGGCGCTGCACGGTCGCGATCAGCCAGCGCTCCATCTCGTCGCGCGGCTGCGTGATGACGACCACGCCCATCGAACGCTTGGCCATCCACTTCGAGATCGCGAGCGAGATGAACGCGCCGCCGAAGCCGATCACGCCGCCCATGATGATGAGCATGCCGAAGGAATCGCGCGACAGGCCCAACGCCGGGCCGGCGATGTTCAGGACGATCGTCAGCACCACCATCACGGCGATGTTGGTGGCGAAGAACAGGACCAGGCGGGTGAACATCGTTTCGGCTCTCCGCGCAGGTACCGCCTGCGCAAACGGGTATGGCTTGGACATGGGGGTGGGCCGGCGGGTTCCAAGGCCCTGCCGCGGCCGGGATTCTATACAGAAGCGACTAGGCGGATTCGCTGCCGGCCGGCAGCAGGCGGGTGACGCCGCGCCAGTTGCGCGGCAGCTTGCCGCCGCGCTGGCCGCGTTCGCCGCGGTACTCGAGCAGATCGGCGCCCTTGAGCGTCATCACCCGGTCGCCGCAATGCACCGCCAGGCCCTCGTCCGGATCGACGCAGCACACCGCCAGCATGTACTCCTCGCGGGTCACGACCTTCTTCGAGGGGATGTGGATGATCTTGTTGCCCTTGCCCTTGCTGAGTTCGGGCAGTTCCTTGGCCGGGAACACCAGCAGATGCCCTTCCTTGCCGACCGCGCAGACCATGTCGCCGAGCGGATCGCCGACCGCCGCCGGCACGCAGACCTGCGCACCCTTCGGCAGCGACAGCACGACCTTGCCGGCCTTCTTGGCCGCATAGAGCTCGCCGAGCTTGACGATGAAGCCGTAGCCCGCGTCGGAGGCAAGCAGCCAGAAGTCGTCGGGGTTGCCGAGCAGCGCGCCGCGAAATGTCGCGCCATCCGGCGGGTCGAGGCGGCCCGACAGCGGCTCACCGTGACCGCGCGCGCTCGGCAGCGTGTGCGCCGGCAGCGAGTACGCGCGGCCGGTCGAGTCGAGGAACACCGCTTGCTGATTGCTCTTGCCGCGCGCCGCGACCAGGAAGCCGTCGCCGGTCTTGTACTCGAGCTTGGTGCCGTCGATCTCGTGGCCCTTCGCCGCCCGCGCCCAACCACGCTCCGACAGCACCACGGTCATCGGATCGGCCGGCGTCAACTCAGCGATGTCGATCGCCTGCGCCACCGGCGCGCCCGCGACCAGCGGCGAACGCCGCGCGTCGCCGTAGGTCGCGCCATCCTTGACGATCTCGTCCTTCACCAGCGTGCGCAGCTTGGTCTTCGACGAGAGCTTGTCCTCGAGGTCAGCCTTCTCCTTCGCCAACTCCTTCTGCTCGCCGCGGATCTGGACCTCTTCGAGCTTCGCCAGATGCCGCAGCTTGAGCTCGAGAATCGCCTCGGTCTGCTCGTCGCTGAGCTTGAACTTCTTCATCAACACCGGCTTCGGTTCATCCTCGCGCCGGATGATGCGGATGACCTCGTCGATGTTGAGGAAGGCGATCAACAGGCCATCGAGGAGGTGCAGACGCCTGGTGACCTTCTCCAGCCGCCATTCGAGCCGACGCTTGACCGTCGCGATGCGGAACTTGAGCCACTCCTCGAGCAGGCTCTTGAGGTCGCGCACCTTCGGCCTTCCATCGAGACCTATGATGTTGAGATTGACCCGGTAGCTGCGCTCGAGGTCGGTGGTCGCGAACAGATGCGCCATGAGAGCCGCAGCATCGACACGGGTGCTGCGCGGCGCGATCACCAGCCGGGTCGGTTCCTCGTGGTCGGACTCATCACGCAGGTCCTCGACCATCGGCAGCTTCTTGTCGCGCATCTGGGCCGCGATCTGCTCCAGGATCTTGGCGCCTGAGACCTGGAAAGGCAGCGCAGTGATCACGATCTCGCCGTCGTCCGCCTCCCACACCGCGCGTTGGCGGATGCTGCCGTAGCCTGTCTTGTACATCTCGCGGATCTCGGCGGCCGGCGTGATCACCTCGGCGGCGGTCGGGAAGTCCGGACCCTTGATGTGCTTGCACAGGTCGGCGAGCGTCGAATCCGGTTTCAGCAGCAGCTGCACGCAGGCCGCCGCGACCTCGCGCAGGTTGTGCGGCGGGATGTCGGTGGCCATGCCGACCGCGATGCCGGTGCCACCGTTGAGCAGCACGTTCGGCAGCCGCGCCGGCAGCACCACCGGCTCCTCGAGCGTGCCGTCGAAGTTCGGCTGCCAATCGCTGGTGCCCTGGCCGAGCTCGGCCAGCAGCACGTCGGCGTACTTTGTGAGTCGCGATTCGGTGTAGCGCATCGCGGCGAAGGATTTCGGATCGTCCGGCGAGCCCCAATTGCCCTGCCCGTCCACGATCGGGTAGCGGTAGGAGAACGGCTGCGCCATCAGCACCATCGCCTCGTAGCAGGCCGAGTCGCCGTGCGGATGGAACTTGCCGATCACATCGCCCACGGTGCGCGCGGACTTCTTGTGCTTGGCGCCGGCAGCGAGGCCGAGTTCGGACATCGCATATACGATGCGACGCTGCACCGGCTTCAGACCGTCGCCGATGTGCGGCAGCGCGCGGTCGAGGATCACGTACATCGAGTAGTCGAGGTAGGCGCGCTCGGCGAACACTTTCAGCGGCTCGCGCTCGAACTCCGGCGTGATCACGCGCAGCGTCGCCCGGCGCTCGGCGCCGGCGTAGTCCGCGGCCTTCGGCTTCGCCTTGCCCTTGGCTTTCGACTTTGGCTTTGGCTTCTTGCCGGCCATCAGCGGTCCTTGTACCAGGGCGCCAGCAGGCGGCCGTAGGTGAATGAACGCGCCGCGGTCTGGTAGTAGGCGATCGCCTCATCGCGCAGCTTGGGGTCGAGCGGCGCCGGCGTGGTCTCGTAGGTCAGCGGGTCGACGCGGAACGACTCGACGCGCCGGCCAGGCTTGAGCACCACCAACTGGTCGCGCTTGTAGTAGCCCAACGATTGGTAGTTGCTGATGAACGCGCGCCACGCCGGGACGACGCCCGGCTCCGCGGTCTCCTTGCCGAAGAAGTAGTCGTCCCCTCGGGCCCCGAGCACATCGAGGATGGTCGGCGGCACGTCGATCTGGCTCACTGGTCGCGCGATCCGCGTCGGCGCGACGATGCCGGGGCCCCACAGCACCAGCGGGATCAGGTACTTGTCCACCGGCAGCTCGACTTTGCCGGCGACCGAAGCGCAATGGTCGGCGACGAACACGAACATCGTGTCCTTGAACCACGCTCGCTCGGCGGCGAGTCGGACGAACTCGCCGATCGCCCAATCGCTGTACTTCACCGCGCCCTTGCGCCCGCCCGGTGAGGGGATGTCGATGCGCCCGTCCGGGTAGGTGAACGGACGGTGGTTCGAGGTGGTCATGATGTGCGTGTAGAACGGCTTGCCGCTGGCAAAGTCGGCGTCGATCTTGTCCAGCGCGTTGGCGTACAGCGACTCGTCGGCCACACCCCAGACGTTCTCGAACGCGATGCTCTGCGGCGGGAACGCGACGCGATCCAGGACCTCGTAGTCGTTGTCGCCGAAGTAGGCGTTCATGTCATCGAAGTAGCCGTAGCCGCCGTAGATGAAGCTCACGGCGTAGCCCTCGTGCCGCAGGACTCCGCCTAGCGTCGCCAGCTTCTCGTTGTGCGGCCGACGGATGATCGCCTGGCCCGGTACCGGCGGCGTGCCTAGCGACAAGGCCTCGAGCCCACGGACCGTGCGCGTGCCGGTGGCGAAGGCACGCTCGAACACAGCGCCCTCCTGCGCCAGGCGGTCGAGGTTCGGAGTGAGACCCGCCGCCGAACCGTAGGCGCCGACGAAGCTGGCCGACAAGCTCTCGACCGAGACCAAGACGACGTTGCGCGGCCGCCGCAGCAGGAATGTCGGCAGCGGCTCGTCGCTCTCGTCGGGTGCGATCGCCCATGGATCGGCGGCGGTGTACGGCGTGCGCTCGACGTCGAGGCCCGCCAGGATCGCATCCGCTTGCGACTGCGGCATCGTCAGGTAGAAACGGTCGTAATCGAGCTCGTTGCGCCGAACCGCTGCGAAGAAGGTGTAGAGCCCGTTGCCGGCGAGCTCATCGATCGTGGCGTTGTCGCCACGGTACATCTGGTCGACGTTGGTGACCGCAAGGGCCAGCAGCGGCAGCAGCACGGCGGCCGCGGCCTTGGCGAGCCTGCGGCGCTTGGTCATGGGAAGGTCGTCGGCACGCGCCACCGCCGCGCGCAGCCGCCATACGGTGACGGCCGCGACCAGCCCGATCGCCAGCACGATCACCGGCACCGGGTAGGACTCTTCGATGTTGCCGATGACCTCGCGGGTGTAGATGAGGTAGTCGACGGCGATGAAGTTGAAGCGCGTCGTGAACTCCTGCCAGAACAGCAGCTCGGCGATCGCGCCGAACAGCAGCGCGAACAGCGCCGCGCCGAACACCACGCTGCGCGCGACGATGTGCCAGCGCGCGTGGCGCCAGCGCGCCGGGGCGATCGCGTCGTAGATGAGGAACGGCGCCACCAGGCAGGCCACGGTCGCGAGGTCGAACCACAGCCCCACGCCGAAGGCGAACGGCCAGCCGCTGACCGGCGCGCGGTCGAGGCCGGCGTCGAGCGCGAGTGCTAGGCGCGTGAGCGTGAACACCGCCAGCGCGGCGAGAGCGAGCAGGGCCCAGAACGGGATGCGGCGTGGCGGAGTCATGTGCTCGCCAGGTTGCCCTTGGTCTCGAGCCATTCCTTGCGGTCGCCGGCGCGCTTCTTCGCCAGCAGCATGTCGAGCAGCTTGTCGGTCTGGTCGGCGGCCTCGATCGTGAGCTGCACCAGGCGGCGCGTGTCCGGCGCCATCGTGGTCTCGCGCAGCTGCAACGGGTTCATCTCGCCCAGGCCCTTGAAGCGGGTCACGCTCGGCTTGCCCTTCTTCTTCTCGGCCACGAAGCGGTCGAGCACGCCCTGCTTCTCGGCCTCGTCGAGCGCGTAGAACACATCCTTGCCGAGGTCGATGCGGAACAGCGGCGGCATGCACACGAACACGTGGCCGGCGGTGACCAGCGGGCGGAAGTGGCGAAGGAACAGCGCGCAGAGCAGCGTGGCGATGTGCAGACCATCGGAATCGGCATCGGCCAGGATGCAGATCTTGCCGTAGCGCAGCTGCTTGATGTCCGGGCTTCCGGGATCGACGCCGATCGCCACCGAAATGTCATGCACCTCCTGCGAAGCAAGGACCTCGGCGGCATCCACCTCCCAAGTGTTCAAGATCTTGCCGCGCAGCGGCATGACCGCCTGGAAGTCGCGGTCGCGCGCCTGCTTGGCCGAGCCGCCGGCCGAATCGCCCTCGACCAGGAACAGCTCGGTGCGGACCATCTCGTCGCTGGTGCAGTCGGTGAGCTTGCCGGGCAATGCCGGGCCCTGCGTGATCTTCTTGCGCACCACTGCCTTGCCGGCCTTGGCGCGCGTCATCGCGTTGGCGATGGCGTGCGCCGCGATCGCCTCGCCCTGCTCCGGGTGCTGGTTGAGCCAGGCGGCGAACGCGTCCTTCGACACGCCGGCCACGAAGGTCGCGACATCGCGCGAGGACAGACGCTCCTTGGTCTGGCCCGAGAACTGGGGAACCTTCATCTTCACCGACAGCACGTAGGCGCAGCGCTCCCACACGTCCTCGGGCGCGAGCTTCACGCCGCGCGGCACGAGGTTGCGGAAGTCGCAGAACTCGCGCAGCGCATCGGTCAGGCCGGTTCGCAAGCCATTGACGTGAGTGCCGCCCTGCTCGGTCGGGATCAGGTTGACGTAGGACTCGGTGACGAGGTCGCCGCCTTCCGGCAACCAGGACACGGCCCACTCGGCTGACTCGCGCTCCGCGCTCATCGACGCGACGAAGGGTTCGTCCGGCAGCGCCTCCCAGCCAGCAAGCGATTCCTTCAAGTACTCGGTGAGCCCGGCTTCGTACAGCCACAGATCACGCTCGCCGCTGTTGCGATCCTCGAACGCGACCTCGAGCCCCGGGCAGAGCACGGCCTTGGCCCGCAGCACGTGCTTGAGCCTGGCGGCGTGAATCTTCGGGCTGTCGAAGTACTTCGGATCCGCCCAGAACCTGAGCGTGGTGCCCGTGTTGCGCTGGCCGACCGTGCCCACGACCTTCAGCGGCCCGGTGCGGTTGCCGCCCTTGAACTCCATGGCGTGTTCCTTGCCATCGCGCCGGACCTTGACCTCGAGCTTGGCCGACAGCGCGTTCACCACCGAGACGCCAACGCCGTGCAGGCCACCCGCGTATTGATAGGTCTCGTCGGAGAACTTCCCGCCCGCATGCAGCCTGGTCAGGATCAGCTCGACGCCGGTGATCTTCTCCTTCGGGTGCACGTCCACGGGCATGCCGCGGCCGTCATCGTCGACTTCGAGCGAGCCGTCCTTATGCAGCGTGACCGCGATGTGTTTCGCATGGCCGGCCAAGGCCTCGTCCACCGCGTTGTCCACCACCTCATGGGCAAGATGGTTGGGTCGCGTGGTGTCGGTGTACATGCCCGGCCGCTTGCGGACCGGTTCGAGGCCGGAGAGGACCTCGATCGAGGAGGCGTCGTATTTCTTCGTCATCGCGGGGCGCGATGCTACCTCAATCGAGGTCGGCCACCAGCGCGCGGCGCGTGACCTCAGGCGCCTGGACGGCGTGCCGGTACTCGGGATGGTCGCAGCGTAGCGTGAGCGGCGCGCCACCCTGCAGGGCCGTTCGCATGGCTGCAGCGAGCTCGAAGCGCAGGAAGTGCACGGCCGAGGTCTTCTCGGCATCGCTGCGATCGAGGTCCTCATCCGCGATGGCCGGGATGCGCACGCCACCGACCTCGAGCGCGAGGTCGTGCTCAATGTCCTTGAGCCGCATCAGCGCCACGCGGCGTTCCTCCGCGTCCGGGAACTCGATCAGCAATGTCGCCTTGAGGTTGCCGCCGTCCGGGATCAGGGGGTTGTAGGCCGCGAGCTCCTCTTCTATGGGTTCCGCCTCGAAGATCCGTTCGATGCGCAGCATCTCCTGCACCTGGTACTGCACGGTGAGCCGGTCCTCGAACAGCAGCGTCAGGTTCGGGCCGAGCGCAACGCTGCGCGGCTGCTTGTGCGCGATCACGCGGGCGCGGAACGCGGCCCGCCCGGCGGCGTAGGTCTCGAGCGACATCAGGTCCTGGCGGGTCAGTGGTCTCATGGCAGGGGCTGCATCGGATGCCCCGCTAGATCCCGTAGGCCGCGCGCAACAGCGACAACGGATGCTCCGGACCACGGCCGCGCTCGGCCAGTCCGCCACCGATCTGCTCGCCGGCCATCGGGCAGTCGCTGGCGTAGTGCGCGGCTTCGGCCTTCGCCACCCGCTCGACCACCGGCTTCGCGATCTTGACCGAGTTCGCGTGGAACTCCTTCTTCACCGCGTAGGTGCCGTCGTGGCCGGAGCAGCGCTCGATGACCTCGATCTGCGTGTCCGGCACGAGCTCGAGCGCTTCACGCGTCTTCAGGCCGAGGTTCTGCACCCGGAGGTGGCAGGGCACGTGGTAGGCGATCTTGCCGAGCGAATGCTTGAAATCGACACTGAGCAGGCCGGCCTTGTATCGCAGCATCAGGTACTCAAACGGGTCGTAGAACGCGTCGCGCACCTTCGCCACATCTGCGTCGTGCGGAAACATCAGCGGCAGCTCCTGCTTGAACATCAGGGTGCAGGACGGGATCGGCGAGGTCAGGTCGAAGCCGGCGTCGACCAGCGCGGCGAGCGCGGGGATGTTGTGCGCCTTCAGCGCAGCAACCGCCTCGAGGTCGCCGAGCTCGAGCTTGGGCATGCCACAGCAGCGCAGGTCCGCGGCCAGCGTGACCGGGATGCGGTTGTGCTCGAACACCGCGATCAGGTCCTCGCCGAGCGCGGGCAGGTTGTATTCGCCGTAACAGGTGCCGAACAGCGCAACCTTGCCAGTAGTGCCCTCGGCCGGCAGTGGCTCGAACCCCAGCGCCGCGCTGCGCGCGGCGCGACGCGCAAGACGCATCGAGAGCCGGTCGCTGTGGTACTCGGGCACCGGCGCATCGCGATGCACACCGAGCACGCCCTCGAGCAACACCCGCCCCGCAGTGCTGCGGTTGGCGGCGTTCACGACCTGGACCACCACCGGGATCGAGGCGAGCCGGCCGACCGCGTCAGTCGATGACAGCACGCGGTCGCGCAAGGATGCGCCCTGGTCCTGGAACTTGACCGCCTTGGCCCGCAGCATCAGATGCGGGAAGTCCACGTTCCACTCGTGCGGCGGCACGTAGGGACACTTGGTCATGAAGCACATGTCGCAGAGATAGCAGTGGTCCACCACCTGCGCGAAGGACTTCTTGTCCACCGCGTGGACTTCGCCCGCGGCCGTGGCATCGACCAGGTCGAACAGCGTCGGGAACGAGTTGCACAGCGAGAAACAGCGCCGACAGCCGTGGCAGATGTCGAATACCCGCTCGAGCTCAGCCTCGAGCTTCGTGGCGTCGTTGAACTCCGACGACCGCCAATCCAGCGCGTGGCGCGTCGGCGCTTCGAGGCTGCCTTCTTTCACTTCCCGAGCGTGTCGAACGCCTTTTGGAACCGGTTGGCGTGCGAACGCTCAGCCTTGGCCAGCGTCTCGAACCAGTCGGCGATCTCGCCGAAGCCTTCGTCGCGTGCGGTCTTGGCCATGCCCGGGTACATGTCGGTGTACTCGTGGGTCTCGCCGGCGATCGCGGCCTTCAGGTTCAGGCCGGTCGGTCCGATTGGCAGGCCGGTCGCGGGATCGCCCACGGCTTCGAGGTACTCGAGGTGCCCATGCGCATGCCCGGTCTCGCCTTCGGCGGTCGAGCGGAACACCGCGGCGACATCGTTGTAGCCCTCGATGTCGGCCTTGGCTGCGAAGTAGAGGTAGCGGCGGTTGGCCTGCGATTCGCCGGCGAACGCGGCCTTTAGGTTGCCTTCAGTCTTGCTGCCCTTGAGCGCCATGACGACCTCCGGTGTGGATGGTTTTCGTTTAGACAAGTTCTAAACGGGTCTCGAACCTAGCCCTGCTCCCATGGGCTGTCAACGCCGGTTTGCCCATCGCCGGCACCGCGTGTAGCGTCCGGCCAATGCCAACCAAGAACGAGCCGAGCAAGAAGGACAACAAGGCCGCACAGGACTTCGAGCAAGCGCTCGAAGACCTCGAGGCCTTGGTCGCACGCATGGAGAAGGGCGACCTGCCGCTCGAGGAGGCGCTCGCGCACTTCGAGCGCGGCATCGAGCTCACGCGCCGCTGCCAGACTGCGCTGAAGGACGCTGAACTCAGGGTCCAGCAACTGGTCGAGCGCGACGGCAAGCAGACGCTCGAACCCTTCGACGACGAGCGCTGACGGAGCCGTGAGCTTCGCTGACCGCATCCCCGGCTACCTCGACCGGGTCGAGCGCGCGCTCGAGCGCTGCCTCCCTGCCGCCACCGCCGAACCGATCCGCCTGCACCAGGCGATGCGCTACGCCGTGCTCGGTGGCGGCAAGCGTGCTCGTCCGCTGTTGGTCTACGCCACCGCCGAGACGCTCGGGCTCGATCCGGCACGGCTCGACGCGGTAGCTGCCGCGGTCGAATGCCTCCATGCCTACTCGCTGGTGCACGACGACCTGCCGGCGATGGACGACGACGACCTGCGTCGCGGCCGCCCGACCTGCCATCGCGCCTTCGACGAGGCGACCGCGATCCTGGCCGGCGACGCACTGCAGGTGCTGGCGATCGAGTTGCTCGCGCGCGACCCCGGACTCGCTGCTTCAGCGCACCCGAAGGGGTGCGCGGCCGACGCCGCCACGCGCCTGGCGATGATCGAGTTGCTGGCGATCGCATCGGGTTCCGGTGGCATGGCCGGTGGCCAGGCCATCGACCTTGCCGCAGTTGGCAAGACGCTCACGTTGACCGAGCTCGAGTTCATGCACGCGCGCAAGACCGGCGCGCTGATCCGCGCCAGCGTGCTGATCGCGGCTGCGCTCCAGCCCGCGTTGGATGCACGCGCGCGCGAGGCGCTGGCGCGCTACGGCGCGCGCATCGGCCTCGCCTTCCAGATCCACGACGACGTGCTCGACGAAGCCGGGCTGACCGAGACGCTCGGCAAGCGCAGCGGCGCGGACCGCGCGCGCAGCAAACCCACCTTCCCGAGCGTCGTGGGCCTCGAGCGTTCGCGTGAGATGGCGCGCACGCTGCAACAGGAAGCGGTCGCGGCGCTGGGACCCTTCGGACCGGAGGCCGATCCGCTGCGCTGGCTGGCGGAGTACCTCGTCACCCGCAGCAGTTGAGCGCCGCCCCGTATAATCCCGGCCCCATGCCCGCCTTCCCCAGCGATCGCTTCCCCCGCCTCGCCGCGATCGGCTCGCCCGCCGACCTGCGTCGCCTGCCCGAAGCCGAACTGCCGGCGGTCGCGAGCGAGCTGCGCGGGTATCTGGTCGAGACGCTGGCGCACATCGGCGGGCACTTCGCCGCGAACCTCGGCACCGTCGAACTCACGGTCGCGCTGCACTATGTGTTCGACACGCCCGACGACCGGCTGGTGTGGGACGTGGGCCACCAGGCCTATCCACACAAGGTCCTCACCGGTCGCCGTGACCTGCTCAGTACGATCCGTCGCCAAGGCGGCCTGGCGCCCTTCCCGAGCCGCGACGAGAGCCCCTACGACAGCTTCGGCGTCGGCCATTCCTCGACCAGCGTCAGCGCCGCCCTCGGCATGGCGATCGCGCTTGCAGCGCGCGACTCGCCCGAGCGCGTGGTCGCGGTGATCGGCGACGGTGCGATGACCGCCGGCATGGCCTTCGAAGCCCTCAACCACGGCGGCGCGCTGCACCCCAACCTGCTGGTGGTGCTGAACGACAACGACATGTCGATCTCCGAGAACGTCGGCGGCCTGTCGAACTACTTCGCCAAACTGCTGTCGGGCAAGACCTACTACATGCTGCGCGAAGGTTCGAAGAAAGTGCTGGCGCACATGCCCACGATGTGGGAGCTGGCGCGGCGCAGCGAGGAGCACGTCAAGGGCATGGTGTTCCCGGGCACGCTGTTCGAGGAGCTTGGCTGGAACTACCTCGGGCCGATCGACGGCCATGACCTCGACACGCTGGTGACCACGCTGCGCAACCTGCGCAACATGCGCGGCCCGCAGTTCCTGCACGTGGTCACGCGCAAGGGCAAGGGCTTCGCGCCAGCCGAAGCCGATCCGATCAAGTACCACGGCCCGAGCTCCTTCGATCCCAAGACCGGCGCGATCCCGGTGAAGGTGGCGAAGGCGACCTACTCCGATATCTTCGGTCAGTGGCTCTGCGACGCCGCGGAGCGCGATCCGAAACTGGTCGCGATCACCCCGGCGATGCGTGAGGGCTCCGGCCTCGTCGAGTTCAGCCAGCGCTTCCCCGATCGGTACTTCGACGTCGGCATCGCCGAACAGCATGCTGTGACGCTCGCCGCCGGCATGGCCTGCGAGGGCCTCGCGCCCGTGGTCGCGATCTACTCAACGTTTCTGCAGCGCGCCTACGACCAGCTGGTGCACGACGTCGCGATCCAGGACCTGCCCGTGACCTTCGCGATCGACCGTGCTGGTGTCGTCGGGCCCGACGGCGCGACCCACTCCGGTTCCTTCGACCTCGCCTACCTGCGCTGCGTGCCGAACCTGGTGGTGATGGCGCCGGCCGACGAGGACGAGTGCCGGCGCATGCTCGACACCGCGCTCAGCTGCGGTCATCCGGCTGCAGTCCGTTACCCGCGCGGCGCCGGCATCGGCGTCGCGGTGGATCGCGGCGTTCGACCACTGCCAGTAGGCAAGGCGGAGCTGCGCCGTCGCGGTCGCGAACTGTTGATCGTCGGCGTCGGCGTGATGGTGCCGGGCCTGGTCGCGCTCGCCGACGAGCTCGACGCAACGCTGGTGAACCTGCGCTTCGTGAAACCGCTCGACTCCGCGTTGCTCACCGAGCTTGCGCGTGCCCACGCCCGCGTGGTCACCGTCGAGGACGGCTGCATCGCGGGCGGCGCCGGCAGCGCGATCGCCGAATGCCTGTACGAGCGCGGGATCGCCGTACAACTCCTGCAGCTCGGCCTGCCCGACCGCTTCCTGGCCCATGGCAGCCGTGAAGAAGTACTCGCGGCTGCAGGTCTCGATTCCGCGTCCATCCGCCGTGCCGTGCTCGAGTTCGTCGGTCCCCGCGCCGCCACACCCAAGGCCGCAGGCTAGACTATCTACAGAGGTCCCAACCCATGACTCCAGTTGTACAGATCGCCGACGTGCAGGGCAGCCCTGACACGCGCCGCATCCCGATCAACAAGGTCGGCATCAAGGACATCCGCCACCCGGTGAAGGTCAAGGACCGTTCCGGCGGCGAACAGCACACGATCGCGACCTTCAACATGTACGTGGACCTGCCGCACAACTTCAAGGGCACCCACATGTCGCGCTTCGTCGAGGTGCTGCTCGAACACCACGAACGCTACGTCTCGGTCGAATCCTTCCAGGACATGCTGCAGGAGACGCGCACCCGGCTCGAGGCCAAGAAGGGCCACATCGAGATGCGCTTCCCCTACTTCGTGATGAAGAAGGCGCCGGTCTCAGGCGTCGAGTCGCTGATGGACTACGAGGTCACCCTGATCGGCGAACGCTGCGGCGAGCGCTACGACACCAAGGTCAAGGTAGTGGTGCCGGTCACCAGCCTGTGCCCGTGCAGCAAGAAGATCTCCGAGT
>JANNEA010000154.1:0-2692 GCA_031388175.1 Gammaproteobacteria bacterium | reverse complement strand
CCAAGCCTGTGCCGCGCTGCGACGCAGCCCGCGCATCGCGCTCGACACCGAGTTCATGCGCGAACGCACCTACCACGCGCAGCTCTGCCTGGTGCAGCTGGCCGACGCCGAGCGCATCGTGGTCGTGGACCCCATCGCCTGCGGCGAACTTGGGTCCCTGCATGCCCTGCTCGCCGACACCGCGGTGCTGAAGGTGCTGCACTCCGGCCGCCAGGACCTCGAGATCTTCGCCCAGCAGATGGGCAGCGTGCCGGCGCCGCTGTTCGACACTCAAGTTGCGGCGGCTTTGCTCGGTCTCGGCGATCAGATCGGCTACGCCAACCTGGTGCAGCGCCTGCTCAGCGTGCAGCTCGAGAAGACCCACACCCGTATCGACTGGAGCGTCCGGCCGCTGCCGCATGGCGCGATCGAGTACGCCGCCGACGACGTGCGCTACCTGTTGGCGGTGCACGCTGCGTTGCGCACCGAGCTCGGACAGCGCGAACGGCTGGAATGGCTCGACGCGGAATTCGCACAGCTCGCCCGGCTCGACAGCTACCGCACCGATCCGGCCGACGCCTGGCGCAAGGTCCGCGGTTCGCAGCGCCTGACCGAGCCGCAACGCGCCCGGCTCGCCGCGCTCGCCGCCTGGCGTGAGCGCACCGCGCTCGAGGTCGACCGGCCACGCGGCTGGGTGCTCAAGGACGACATGATCATCGACATCGCGCGGCGCAACCCGGTGGACGAGGCCGAACTCGCGCAGCTGCGCGACATGCCGCCGGCGGTGGTGAAGCGTCGCGGCGCCGAGATCCTGGCCGCGCTTAGCGCAGCAGGCGGGGCCGAAGCGCCGGTGCTCGAACCAGCCCGGCCACGGCTGACGCCGGAACAGGACGGCGTGGTCGACCTGCTGGCCGCGCTCACTCGCAAGCGCGCCGCCGAGCATGGCGTGGCGGTCGGCAACCTGGCGACGCGGCGCGAGCTGGAACGGCTGGTGCTCGGCGAACGCGAGCTCGAGGTGCTGAGCGGCTGGAAGCGCGAGACCGTGGGCAACGCCTTGCTCGCGGCGCTCGACGGCAAGCTTGCGCTCGCCGTGCGCGACGGGAAACTGACCGAGTTGGATTGACCCGATGGAACCGGGGCCGAAGCCCCGGCAAGCGCAGCGTCAGCCGTTCAGCGCGGGCTGCTGCGCCGCGCGACGATCTTCTGCTTCGCCGCCCGCTTGGGGGGTGCCGCGCGCTTCACCGGCTTCTTGGTGACCGCGGCGCTCTTGCGCTCGACCCGCGCCCGCGCCGCCTTCGGCGCCGGTGCTTCCTCAAGCGCCACGACCATGCGCTTGAAGATCGCGTTGATGTCGCCGGTGCCCTTGACGCTGCGCAGCTTGCCCTGCGCCTTGTAATAGTTGATCAGCGGCTTGGTCTGCGCCGAGAACACCTCGAGCCGCGAGGTGATGGTCGCTTCGTTGTCATCGGCGCGATGCACCAGCGCAGTGGCGCAGGCATCACAACGACCGGCGACCTTGGGCGGCGACATGTGCACGTTGAACACCGCGCCACAGGCCGGGCAGGAGCGGCGCCCGGTCAGGCGCTTGAGCAACACGTCGAACTCGATGTCGATCAGGACCACGAGGTCGATCGGCTTCTTCAGGCTGCGCAGCAGCTTGTCGAGCGCATCGGCCTGCGGGATGTTGCGCGGGAACCCATCGAGGATGAAGCCGGGCCGGGTGTCGGCCTTGCGCAGACGCTCGCGGATTAGCGCGAGCACGATCTGGTCGGAGACCAGCTTGCCGGCCTCCATCGCCACCTTGGCCCGTTTGCCGACCGGGCTGCCGGCCGCGACCGCGGCGCGCAGCAGATCGCCGGTCGAGATCTGCGGGATGTGGTAGCGCTCGATGAGCAGCTTGGCCTGGGTCCCTTTGCCGGAACCGGGCGCGCCCAGAAGCACGATGCGCATTGAGGAAGCCTCCGTCGGGGGGTGGAAGGCTACCGGCGCTACCCACCACCGTCAACGAAGTAGAATCCGCCTCCCCCTGCCCGCCGCTGCCCCGAGGTCGACGCCGATGGCCAAGCGCAAGAACAAGGTCGCGCGCCGCAACGCCTTCTACGCGCAGTCCGGCGGCGTCACCGCCGTGATCAACGCCTCCGCCGCCGGCGTGATCGAGACCGCCCGCGAGCACCCGAAGCGCATCGGCAAGGTGTTCGCCGGCCGCAACGGCATCATCGGCGCGCTCACCGAGGACCTCATCGACACCAGCAAGGAGTCGGTCAAAGCCATCGCCGCGCTCAAGCACACACCCGCCGGCGCCTTCGGCTCCTGCCGCTACAAGCTGAAGAGCCTCGAGGAGCACCGCGCCGAGTACGAACGGCTGATCGCGGTGTTCCAGGCCCACGACATCGGCTACTTCTTCTACAACGGCGGCGGCGATTCGGCCGACACCTGCCTCAAGATCTCGCAGCTCGGCGACACGATGGGCTACCCAATCCAGGCGATCCACGTGCCGAAGACCGTGGACAACGACCTGGCCCAAACCGATTGCTGCCCGGGCTTCGGCTCGGTGGCGAAGTACGTCGCGGTCTCGATCCGCGAGGCCGGCTTCGACGTGGCGTCGATGGCCAAGACCTCGACCAAGGTGTTCGTGCTGGAGGTGATGGGCCGCCACGCCGGCTGGATCGCCGCCGCGGGCGGGCTCGCCGCCGAGACCGATGGCGCCGCGCCG
>JANNEA010000134.1:0-3213 GCA_031388175.1 Gammaproteobacteria bacterium | reverse complement strand
CGGCGCGGGCCGCCGGTGGCGTCGGCCACCAGGCCGTCGCTGCTGGGCTCGCCATCCGCGCTGGCGGTCAGCCCGCTCATCGCGAGGCCGACCAGCAGCGCGGACAGGATGACGCGCTCACGGCTTGGTGAGCGTGGCGCGCGCAAGGTGGTCGCCGGATTCGATGGTGGACTTGATCGCGAGCGGGCTGCCTGGCGGTGGCAGCTTGGCGCCCGGCTTGAGCGTGAGCGGGTGGCTCTGTCCGGCCAGCACGTAGAACATGCCGTCCTGCTTCGCCAGCGGCCGGGCCTTCTCGTCCTCCACGGTCACTTGCGTCACCTGCAAGCGGCGGTTGCCGCCGTTGCGCAGTTCGAGCGCGAGCTGGCCGTTGGCGGTGGGCGCTGCGGTCCAGTCGGCGGTCCAGTTGGCGCGCACATCGCGTGCCAGACGCGGCGCGATGAAGATCGGCATGCTGATGCGCAGCGCGAAGTGCAGGCCAGGCTTCGCCGACTCGGCGGCCGGCACGACCTCCTGCAGCATCATGCGGTAGGTCTTCTCGATGGCACCGGCCACCACCTGCGCGCGCCGCCCGACCCGGATCACCTGCACGCCGTTCGCCGGCACCTCGACCAGCGGCGGGCTGATGACGAGGTCGGGGGTTGGGGTCAGCACATCCTTGCCGTTCGCCTGGGTCCAGAGGAAGGCGCGGGCTTCGACCACCACCGGGCGGTCGTCGCCGTTGGTGAGCGTTATCGCGATCGCGCGCTGGTCGGGCGTGAACTCGAGCTTGATCGGGCTCACGCTGAAGTTCGCCGCCAGCGCTGCGGGCGAGGCCAGAAGCAGAACGGCCAGGTGCATGCACCTGGCCGTCCGCTGGAACCGGGGTTCCATCTTGGCTCAGTAGGTCAGGCTGACGACGACGGTGTCGCTGTAGGTGTCCGCCGAGACGTTCTGCAGGGCCGGGATCCGGCCGAACACGTTCGTGGTCTGGTTGAACGCCACGCCGAAGCCGGTGCCAGTGCCACCAACCGTGCTGGTCGCGCCGGTGCCGTCACCGAACACCGTGGCCAGGCCGGCGGTGGTGAAGAGGTTGTAGCCGAGCAGGTCGCTGGTGACAGCGCCGGTCATGAAGCGGCCGGTGTAGCTCGCACCCGCGCCCGCGCCGACGCCGAGGGCCAGCGTGTAGGCCGTGTTCTTGGTGCAGCGCGCCACGATCGTGCCCGTGGCCGTAGGTGCGCCGGCGAGCGTGTCGTAGGTGCCGAACGCCACCGCCGTGCTCGGCGTGGCGGCGAAGGTGCAGTTGGCGCTGACCGAGGCGGTCACGCTGATGCTGCTGGTGATGGTCGTCGCAGCGAAGGCCGGGGCCGCGCCGAGAACGGTGATCGCCACGAGGGCGCGGGTGAAGGTCTTCATCTGTGACTCCGTACGCCGGCGGGGGTGGAACCAGGTTGGTGTTCCGCTCGGTCGGGACAGAGCATGGGTCATGGATTTGGGATGAGCAAGCAAAGAACTTGTGAACTGGCCTGTGTTTTAGGACTTTTTGCAATTCCCTCACACCGCCGAGGCGTTCAGGCGGCGCAGGCCAGTTCGATGGGTTCTTCCGCATCCGGCAGCGTGAACAGCACTGTCACGCCATGCCCTGGCACGCCGACCGTGCAGAGGCGCCCACCCAGCTGGCCCACGATGTCGGCGGCGCGCTGCAGCTCGGTCGCGCGCGTCGGATCGTCGTCTTCGCAGGCCGGCGACAGTGTGGCCATGTTGCCGGGGTCATCGTGGACGAAGAACACGCGGCCCGCATCGCTGGTCGCGACTCCGATCTCAATCCGACCGCGCCGGCGATGCGCGAGTTCGTGCCAGGCCGGCACCAGCAGCGCTTCGAGCAAGGCCCGCAACTGTGGTGCATCGCCCTCGACGACGAGGCGTGCCGGGACTTCGATGGCGATCGCGAGCCCGGGTCGTTCGCGGCGCAGCTCGCTGAAGATCGAGCGGGCGAGGCCCGCGAGGTTCACCGGCCGGTGCGTCGCGGAATATTGCAGCACGCGCGACAGGTCGGCGAGGTCGCTGCCGAAGGATGCGAGGTTCATCTGCATGTCGAGTCCCTCCTGGTCATGCTGCTGTGCGCAGCTCGAACTGGGCCGCGAATACGCTCGGGTCGAGCGGCCGCGCGAACAGATAGCCCTGGCCTTCGGGGCAACCAGCGGCGCGCAGGCACTCGAGTTGGGTCTGGTTCTCGATGCCCTCGGCGACGGTCGAATGCCCGAGCCCTTCGGCCATCGCCAGCACCGCGCGCACGATCGCGCCCGACTCGGCGCTGGCCGGCAGCCCCTTCACGAAGCTGCGGTCGATCTTGATGCGGTCGATCGGCAACCGCCCCAGATAGGACAGTGAGGACCACCCCGTCCCGAAGTCGTCGAGCGCGACACTGACGCCTTGCGCACGCACCGCGGCAAGGCTCTCGAGAGTCGTGCGCTCGTGCTCGAGCAGCGTGCCTTCGGTGATCTCGATCTCGAGCGCGGTGCCGGACAGCCCGGTGGCGGCGAGAGTGGCGGCGACGCGCGCGGCGAACCCGCCTTCGCGTAGCTGCTGTGGCGCGACGTTGACGGCCATGCGCAGCGGCGGCAGCCCCGCGCGACGCCACGCTGCCGCTTGGCGGCATGCGTGCTCCAGGACCCATTCGCCGATCGGGACGATCAGCCCGCTGCTCTCCGCCACCGGGATGAAGCGCGCCGGCGCCACATCGCCGAGCTCGGGATGCGTCCAGCGCAGCAAGGCTTCGGCACCGATCGTGCGCCCGCTCTTGAGCTCGATCACCGGCTGGAAGCGAAGGTGCAGCTGGTCGCGATCGATGGCGTGCCGCAGGTCGTGTTCAAGCCGTAGGCGCTGATCGAGATCATGTGACAGCTTCGCTGAGTAGCGGGTCGATCCGCGCCGCTCGCGCTTGGCGGTGTACATCGCCAGATCGGCTTTGCGCAGCATGTCTTCGACGTTGGTCGCATCTGCGGGGGCGAGGGCGATGCCGATGCTGACCCCGAGCTGATGCTCGCGCTCGCCACAGCGCAGCGGCGTCTTGAGCGCGGCTGCGAGCGTCGCCGCGGCCCGCTCAGCGCAGACCTGAGCCTCGGCGCAGGCCACCAACATCGCAAACTCGTCGCCGCCGTGTCGCGCTATCAGCGCGCCCTGGGGGACGCTGCGCCGCTGCGTTCCCGCGACCGCGATCAAAGCCTGGTCGCCGGC
>JANNEA010000075.1:0-24618 GCA_031388175.1 Gammaproteobacteria bacterium | reverse complement strand
GGGCGACCCAGCCGCCGGGGGGGGCGGGGGCGCGGGCGACTACGGCTGCCCCGTCGGGGGCAGACGATGTCGCGTCCGGCGGCGCAGCAGGTGCGGCCGCGCCCAACGGCGCCGGTAGCGCTGCCTCGACCGCCTGGCTGGCCGGCGCTTCGCCCGGCAGCTCCTGCGCGCGTTCGACTTCGCCGCGTGCCGCCGCGGCTGACGCCACCGTCGCCGCGCGCGCCGCCGCCGGTGCGGTCATGCGCCCGGCGAGGAAGGCGCCGCCGACCAGCGCGCCGATCGCGGTGGCGGCGGCGAACGCCGCCAGCACCGGACCCCAGCTTGTGGCGCGAGCCTCGACCTTGGGCTTGCCGTTGCCGAGCACCTCGGCCGCAGCGCGATTGACGATGGGACCATCGATCTCGCGCTTCTGCTGCGCGTAGGCGCCGAGCAGGGATCGATCGCAGATCGCGTTGATCAGGCGCGGCACGCCCATGGTCGAACGATGCACCTCGGCCAGCGCGCTCGGCGAGAACACCTGGCCGCTGGCGCCGGCGACCTCGAGGCGATGTCGGACGTAGGCACCGGTCTCGCGCCGGTCGAGCGGCTCGAGGTGCCAGCGTGCGGTGATGCGTTGCGCGAGCTGGCGCAGGTCGTGTCGCGCCAGCGTGTCGCGCAGTTCGGGCTGTCCGACCAGCACGATCTGCAACAGCTTGTGGGTCGCGGTCTCGAGGTTGGTCAGCAGCCGCAGCTGTTCGAGCACATCGGGCGGCAGCGCCTGGGCCTCGTCCACGATCACGACCGTGCGTCGGTCGAGCGAATGCGACTCCAGCAGGTGGCGGTTGAGCGCATCCATCAGGTCCTTGGCCGAGTCGAGCCCTCTGACCGGGACCTTCAGCTCCTCGCAGATCGTGCGCACAAACTCGATGGGCGACTGGCGCGGGTTCAGCACCAGCGCAACGTCGACCCCCTCGGGCAGACGCTGCAGCAGCGTGCGCACCAGGGTGGTCTTGCCGGTGCCGACCTCGCCGGTCAGCTGCATGAAGCCGCCGGAGTCGGTCAGGGCATAGACGAGATGTGCCAGCGCCTCGCTATGGCGCGCGCTCAGGTACAGGTACCGGGGATCCGGCGTGATGGCGAACGGCGGCTCGGTGAGCCCGAACCACGCGGCATACATGAGGTGACTACTTCTTCTTCTTGGGCTTCGGCGGGTAAGGCTTCAACACCTCGCGCACCGCCTTGTCGAGCGCCGACGAACTGGCGTCACCGATCTTGTCAGAGACTTCGCGCCAGCTCTGCCAGGCGAGCTCGCCGGTGGCGGCGTCGCGCATCTCGATCTGCAAGGTGTATTCGGTCGCGAGGTCGCCGCCGACGGTGGTGCCGGTGCCGAGCGAGACACCGCCGCTGCCGCCGTAGCTGCCGCCGCCGAGGCCGAAGCTCAGGCTCGACTTCTTCTTGGCGAGGGGCTTGGCGATCAGAACGGCGCGGACGCGGAACTGCGGCGTCGCATCGTCCACCACCAGACCGCGCGCGGTGAGCAGCTCGACCGCGATGCTGCGCGCGCGCTTGTGCAACAGCTCGTTGTCGAGCGGGTCGGTCGGCCTGGCTTCAGGCGCAGGCAACACGTAGCTGAACCGCTGCCAGCTCTGGAAATCCACGGCGGGATCGAAATCGACCTTCGGCGAGGCTCCGGCGACAGATGCGCAGGCGAGGATCATCATCGAAATCCGGCGCAACCACTGCATTGTTGTTCACCCTGGGCTCGTTGGGCTAAGGCCGGATGATACACCGCGTGCCTCGGCGCCTTGCGACGCCGGTTTGGGGCATTAGACTCACGCCATGCCATCCCGTCTCATGCGGCAATCGGGTTACGCCCTCGCGCTGGCGATCGTGGCCGGCGGGTTCCTGGTGCGCGGTCTGCCGATTATCTGGCCACCGCTCAGCGCCGCGTTGGGCGCGATTCTGTTCACGCTGTTCGTCTGGTACCGGGGCATCCCGACGCGCTTCTTCGGCCTGCTGTCGATCGAACGGGTGCCGCAGGTCGCAGCAGTGCTGGCCTTCGGCACGCTGCCCGGCGCATGCGTCAACGCGCTGGCCTCCATGACCTGGCCGTTCGTGAACCGCGCCTACAGCCAAGGGTCGCTGCGCGTCGCAGCGGTGCGCGCGCTGCACAACGCGGCGATGACGGCGCTGATGAGCCTGGCTGCGGGCGCGACTTACGATGCGTTCGGCGGCGCGCGACCGCTGGCCGGGCTCGACGCCTCGGCGCTGCTGCCGCTGCTCGCGCTCGCGCTGTCGATGCAGGGAGTCAACCTCGCCTTGATGGCGATGTTCTTCTGGCTCGACGGCCGCGACCTGCGGCGCATGATCACGCCGGCCTATGCGTTGACCGACCTGCCGTTCGTCCCGCTCGGCGCGCTCACCGCCATCCTGTACGGCGTGCTCGACACCGGCGCGTTCCTGCTGTTCGTCGCCGTGCTGGTCGCGTTCGTGGTCTCGCTGGAGCGGGTCGCGCGCGCTCGCATCGAGCTCGAGGCGCGGGTCGATACGCTCGACAAGGCGGCTGCCGCCGGCAGCGCGTTGTCCGGTGCTGGCCGCATCGATGCGCTGGCCGAGCGCGTCAAGCGCCAGGTCGACGCGCTGTTCCGCTACGACCAGCTCTACCTGGTGTTCTTGGACGAGGCCACCCGCGAGCTCGACTTCCGACTGCACGTGAGCGACGGCCAGATGATGCCGCGGCGTCGCAAGCAGGCCGGCGCTGGGCTGTTCGGGTTGGTCGCGCAGCGTGGTGAGCCCCTGCTGATCGCCGATTGGCGCGAGGCGTCACCGGAACTTTCGGAGCGCGCGATTCCGACGGCATACGATTCCCTGTCCCTGATGATCGTGCCGCTGCGCCATGCCGGCACCGTGGTCGGCCTGCTCAGCGTGCAATGCCGCGAGGCGCGGGTCTGGGACGAGGCCGACCTGCACCTGATCACCGCGATCGGCGATCGGATCGCCGCCTCGCTGTCCGATGCCCGGTTGTTCGAGGAGCTCGAGGAGGGGCGCCGGAGCCTCGAGCTGCGCGTCGATGAGCGCACCGCCGAACTCGCCGCCGCCAGCGTCGAGCGCGAGCAGTTGCTGGCGGAGCTCAAGACCAAGAGCACACTGCTCGAGCGCCAGAGCAAGGAGGATGCGCTCACCGGTCTCGCCAACCGCCGCAATCTCGATGAGCAGATCGTGGCCGAGCTCGCTCGCGCCACGCGCTTCGGCCATCCGCTGACGGTCGCGCTCGCCGACCTCGACCATTTCAAGCGGGTCAACGACGAGTACGGCCACGCGGTAGGCGACGAGGTGCTGCGCGTCAGCGCAGCGTTGCTACGCCGCCACTGTCGCGGCATCGACTTGGTGGCCCGCTATGGCGGCGAGGAGTTCGCACTGGTGTTGCCGGAGACTGACCTGGCCGGGGCACGAGTGGTGTGCGAGAAGATCCGCCTCGCCTTCCTTACCCACAGCTGGGGCGTGCTTGCACCGCGGCTGATGGTCACCATCAGCATCGGCGTGTTCGAAGCGCAGCAGGGGATGGATGCCGCCGGCGTGTTCGAGCGTGCCGACGCGAACCTCTACGAGGCCAAGCGCTGCGGCCGCGATCGGGTCGTTGGCTAGCCGGCCTGCACGGTCCGCTGTTCGAGCAACAGTTCCGCCGCTTCGGGCGCCAACGGCCCGCTGAAGAAGAACCCCTGCGCGAACGGGCAGCCGAGCTTCTTCAACGCCTTGGCCTGTTCTGCGGTCTCGATCCCTTCGGCAATCGTGCTCAGGCCGAGATCCTTCGACAGTTGGATGATGGTCTTGGCGATGGAGTGGTGGGCGCGGTTCTCGGTGATGTCCATCACGAACGATCGGTCGACCTTGAGCGTGTCGACCGGGAAATGGCTGAGGTAGGACAGCGACGAGTAACCGGTGCCGAAGTCGTCCATGTGCAGGTGCACGCCTAAGGCCTTCAGCTGGTGCAGGCGTGCGACTGCGGAGCGCGGATTGTCGGTGAACACGTTCTCGGTAATCTCGAGATGCAGCGAATCGGGCTGCAAGCCGGAGCGCTCCAGCGCACCGGTGACCCGTTGGGCGAGCTCCTGGTGCGCGAACTGGCTGTCGGCGATGTTGACCGCGACCGAGAGGCCGCGGGCCTTCGGTGAGCTGCGCTGCCAGCTCGCGAGCTGGCGCGAGGCCTCATCCAGCATCCACCAACCGATCGGCACGATGAGGCCGGTCTCCTCGGCGACCTTCAGGAAATCGCCGGGCCGCAGCAAGCCGCGGGTCGGGTGGTTCCAGCGCAGCAGCGCCTCGAAGCCGACCAGCTTGCGACTGCCGAGGTCGACGATCGGCTGGTAGTAGGCGACGTACTCGCCGCGTTCCAGGCCCTGGCGCAGCTCGGTCTCGAGCCGCAGGCGCTGCTTGGCGTAGTCGTGCATCCGCGTGTCGAACACCGCGAAGCCGGCCTTGCCGGAGGCCTTCGATTGGTACATCGCGGTGTCGGCGTCGCGCAGCACCTCGTCGGTGGTGGTGTAGTAGTCGGTGCCGAGCGCGATGCCGACCGAGGCGTTGATGAAGACCTCGTGATCGCCGAGCTGGATCGGGTGGGCCAGCTCCTTGTGGATGCGTTCCGCCACATCGCGCGCATCCTCGACCCCACGCATGTGGTCGACCAGGATCGTGAACTCGTCGCCGCCGTGCCGCGACATGGTGTCCCAGGGCCGCAGGCACTTCTTGATGCGGTGCGCGGTCTCGACCAGCAACTGGTCGCCGAACGCGTGGCCGAGGCTGTCGTTCACGACCTTGAAGCCGTCGAGGTCGAGGAACAGCACGGCGTAGGGCGCATCGCCGCCGCGGCGCCGGGCGTAGGCGATCGCGCGCTGCAGGCGCTCGATGAAGAACGAGCGGTTCGGCAGCCCAGTGAGCGGGTCGTGGGTGGCGTTGTGGCGCAGCTGGCGCTCGATGCGTTTCTGCTCGGTGACGTCGCGCATCGTCGCCAGCACCAGCTTGGCGCCGTCCTGTTCGACCACCGCCGCGCTCATCATCACGATCACCCGCGTCTGGCCGTCCTTGTGCAGCAAGCGCACCTCGTAGTCGTTCGGCACTGCTTCGCCGCGCATGCGGCGGGTCTGGCGCTCATCGGCGGCCGACAAGTCCTCGGGTGCAACCACGTCGCGGTAGGACTTGCCGAGCAGCTCGTGATCGGCGTAGCCGAGCATCGTCGCCAACGCATGGTTGATGTAGAGGTAGCGGCCATCGCGGTTGACCGCGACACCGACCTGCGCGGTCTCGACCAGCGCGCGGTATTTTTCCTCGCTCTTGTGCAGCGAGTCTTCGGCCAGCTTGCGCGCAGTGATGTCCTGCATCACGCCCTCGTAGCAGTACACGCTGCCGTCGGGGTTGCGCACCACCCGCGCGTTCTGCGCGACCCAGGCGATGGTGCCGTCGCGCCGCTTGATCCGGTACTCGAGCCCGGTGACCGAGCCGCGGCGCTGCAGGTCGGCGAGCAGCACGTCGCGCTGCTTCGGGTCGGCGTAGTAGTCGCGCAGCGTCACGACCTCGCGCTTGAGCTGCTCGACCGACTCGAAGCCGAAGATCTTGGCGATGGCCAGGTTGGCCTCGATGAAGCGGCCATCGGGCGTGCTCTGGTACATGCCGAGCACCGAGTTCTCGAACAGCGCACGGTACTTGCTCTGGGCCTCGCCGAGCGCCTGCTGCTGCGCACGCTCGGCGGTGATGTCGCGTACCGTGCCGGTCGAGGCTTCCGCGCCGCGGTAGGGGATCGGGCCGGCGCTGACCGAGGCGATCACCCGGGTCTCGCCGTCCTTCTTCAGCAAGTGCACCTCGTAGGCGCCGGATTCCCATTCGCCTTTCTTCCGCCGCTCCCAGAGCTCGAGCATCATCGGTCGGTCCTCGGGCGCGATCACCCGCATGAACTCGAGCCCGGTCAGCTCTTCGGGGGCGTAGCCGAGCATCTCGGCGTAGCGTGGGTTGACGTAGACGTATTTGCCACCCTGCTGGATGAAGACGCCGTCCTGCGAGTGCTCGACCAAGGCGCGGTAGCGCTCCTCCGAACCGTGCAATGCATGCTCGGCCTCCTTGCGTGCAGTGATGTCGACCAGCGTGCCTTCGTAGTAGAGGAGCTTGCCGGCCGGATCGCGCACAGCGCGCGCGTTCTCGGTCAACCAGTGCAGCGAGCCGTCCGGGCGGCGGATGCGGAATTCGATGCCGCGGACCTCGTCGCGCTGCTCCAGCAGGTCCAGGATGCGCTGGCGCTCGGCCGCGACGACGAAGACGTCGTGGCCCACGTGGTTGAACCGTGTCAACAGGTCATCGGCCGAGGTGAAACCGACGATCTCGGCCAAGGCCGGGTTGGCGGCGATGAAGCGACCGTCCGGAGTGGTCTGGTAGATGCCCTCGATCGCGTTCTCGAAGATGCTGCGGTAGCGCGCTTCGGCGGTGCGGACCGCCGCCTCGCGCGCTTGGAACGCGCTCATGTCCTGGATCAGACCGAACACCAGCACCGCGCCATCGCTGTCGCGCACCAGCTCAGCCGACAGCAGGCCCTCGAACGGCGCGCCCGCGCGGGTGCGGAAGCGGAACGGTTGGTTGACGACGCTGCGTTCGGCGCTCATGCGCTCGAACATGGCGCGCTGGCTGCGCGGATCGTCCCAGAGCCCGAGCTCCTTCGGTGTCTTGCCGCGGGCTTCGGCGATCGTGTAGCCGGTCGCGGTCTCGAAACGCCGATTGGCGTCCACGATGCGGCCGTCGTCGAGCCGGAGCAGCACGACGAGGCTGGGACTGTCAGCGAAGCTGCGAGCGAGATCCAAAGGCCACCCATCCTCGCGGGGTCGGGTGACTACTCTACGCCCGAGCGCTCAGGGTTTGACGGTGACCGTCACCTTCTCCGAGACGATGGGCGGGATGTGCGGCATGTGCGCGTAATCGCCGACCAGCAGCTGCAGGGTGTGGGTTCCCGGGAGCAGGATCACGCGAGTCTCGGTCTGGCCGCCGCCGAAGTGGCGGATCTTCTCGCTCGCCGGGATCGGCTGGTCAAGCCTGGGCAGGTCGCTGTCGATCAGCAGGTGATGGTGGCCGGTGTTGAGGTGGTTCACGCCCGCCGGTGCCACGCCCATGTTGCGCAAGCCGAACACCACCCGCACCGGGTTGGACACGGTCACGCCGTCCTTGGGTTCGATGATGTAGACCGTGACCTCCGGCGCCTTCCATTCCGAATCGCCGGGCGGCGGAGTCGCGGGCGCGGCCTGGCTGAGCGGCGCGGCGAACAACATGGTGAGCAGCAGCAGGCGCATCGTGGCGTCCTCCGGCGAGGTTCGTGGACTCAGGTGGAGAGCGTGAGGAAGATCGCGCCAATTAGCGCAAACGCCAGCAGGAAGATGTAGGAGAAGCCGAGGAACAGGTACTTGAGCGTGGTCTTCCACCAGCCTTGGCCGTACATGCGCTTCATCGCGAACCAGGCGTAGAGCAGGATCCAGATCGCGAACGCGGTGTTGTGAAGACCCGCTGGTGCCGCGCGGTAGCCGAACCACGGCGCGGTCAGGATCCAGAGCAGCGCGCTGCCGAGCGTGAGGAACAGGAACGAGTGGATGTGCAGGGCGTAGATGATGTGCTCGACGTAATAGCGGCCTGAGCGGATGTAGAGCAGTTTCAGCAGCAGCGCATAGAACGGCAGCAGCAGGAACATCATCAGCGGCAGGTTGCCGACGCCGCGCTCGATGAGCAGCTGGCGGAAGTCCTTGTCCTTGCGGAACTTGTCTATGTTGTGGTGGGCGCGATCCTCGGCGTCCTTCAGCAGGCCCGAGTCTGCGTCGGTGAACATCACCTCGGTCTTGTGGCCGTCGACGAGGACGCCGAAGTCCGGGCCGCCAATCGTGGCCTGCGGGCCTGAGGTCTCAGCGGCGGGCTGGGTCGTCGCCGCTTCGGCTGGCGCGTCATCGTCGATGTTGAAGTCGAGGTTCCCGCTCGAGACGAAGAACGCGACCATGCCGAAGAACAGCAGCGAGCTGAACAGATACATGCGCACTGGCGGGATGAAGCGCACGCGGCGCCCCGCGAGGTATTCCTTGGTGAGCAGGCCCGGCCGCACGAACAGCGGCCACAGGCTGCCGAAGAAGCGCGAGTCGAAGTTGAGCAGGTCGCCGAGGAAGTCGGCCAGCACCTTGTGGAAGCCGCGCAGGTAGACCTTGTTCTCCTGACCACAGTGGCCACAGAACTCGCCGCTGACCGGCGTGCTGCAGTTCGCGCATTCGGTGGCGGTAGTGCCGCCGGTCTCGCCCGCTGGCGTCGCGAGCTCGGAGCGTGGCGCGAACACCCGGCGCGTCGCGCGGAACCTGGTGCCGAAGCGGTCGAGCCCCTGCTCGCGCAGCGCCGCGGCCGGGCCGTCGAAGTAGCGCTGCAGCAGCTCGCGACTGGCGACGTGGTAGTGCACGGTGCGCCGCACCCAGCCGTCGTCGGCCAGCTTGTCCTCCGGCACGAACACGCGGCCGGTCTCGAAGCCCTCGCAGGCCAGCACCTCGCGCATGTGCAGCTCGAGCCAGGTGTCGTACTCGCCGACGATGCGCGGGTCGAGCTCGAGCGCGACTTCGTAGATGACGTGGGTGGCGGTGCTCACGCGCGCTCCGACAACTGGAACGCCACGCGCATCACACCGCCCAGCAGTGCGGCATAGACCGCCGCGGCGCCCGAGAACTTGAGCGCCGTCACCAGCCACGGTTCACCGTGGACCCGCCGCAACGCCACGACCGAGTAGACCGCGATAACAACGATCACCCCGATCAACAGCGCAGGCGGCAGGCTCGGCCACCACAGCGCGAACAGCAATGCCTCGATGGCGAAGAGCACGCCGAGCAACGCGAATGCAAAGGTCTGGAGATGCAGCGTGAAGACGAGGTGTTCGAGGTAGAAGCGTCCGCTGCTGTAATGGGTGGACCAGAGCGCCAACGCCAGCAGCGGCAGCAACAGGAACATCAGGACCGACACCGTGGACATCGCCCGCCGCCAGCGCTGCCGCTCCTGTACCCATCGCGGGTTCTTGGTGTCGATCTCTGCGAACAACGCATCGATGGTGATGCCGCGGGCAGTGGCAGCCTCGCTGGCCCAGACTCGCTGGTCACTAGGGGTGAGCACCGCGTCCACTCCGGGCACCAGCGCGGCGAAGAACATCAGCGAGGCGAACAGATAGGTCTGCACCGGCGGCATGTAGCGCGCCCGGCGGCCGGCGAGGTACTCGACGGTGAGTTTGCCGGGCACGCATAAGTCGCGCAGCGTGCGCCAAAGGCGCGAGTCGAGGTTGAACAGCCCGCCAAACGCCTGGCCGGCGAACGCGCGGAACGTGATCCTCAGCCGCGAATCCTGGCCGCAGCCGGGGCAGTACCGGCCCGTCAGCCCCGCGCCGCAGTTCGCGCACTGCGCTGCTGCGCTCACGTCACCTGCCGAGCTTCATGTTGAACAGGACGCGCTGGCAGGCCCAGCGGCGTTGCGGCTTGCCGTCCTGCATCGCGGGCTGGAAGCGCCATTGCTTGACCGCACGCACCGCCTCGGTGCCGAACTGCGGTGCGAACGCTGGTTCCCTGGACCATGCATCGATGGCGGAGGCCTTGCCGACCTTGCCGTCAACACCGACCTCGAGCAGCACGAACGCGTAGCCCGGCGAAGCTGCGCGCGAGGCTTTGGCCGGGAAGCGTGGCGCCACCAGCGTGAGCGGCACGGTCTCGACGAATCCGGCGCGCGCGGTGCGCAGCCGCGGCCGCGTGTCGCCGCGGTCGGCCGGGTCGAGCCAGGCGAAATCCGTCGCCGGCAGCGTGCGCTGCGGGGCGATCGGCTCGAGCTCGAGCTGCGCGACGTCGACGTGTTTCTCATCGAACACGATGCGCGCACGAGCGATCTGCTCTATGTGGCGGCACGCGCCGAGCGCCGGCCAGAAGGTCCAGCGTTCGATCGTCGCGCGCGTCGCCGCCTGCAGTTCGCTGGACACCTCCGCCGGTCCGACCTCAATCGAGTGCGTGTGGCCGACGCGATCGATGGTGAAGCGCGCCTCGACCGTGATGGGCCAGATCGCGGCGACCGGGTGCTGGACCGCGGGAGGATCGTTCTCCATCACCGTCGCGTTGGCGATGGTCTCGGGGATCGGCGGCGACGCGGGGACGGCGGGGCCCGCGGCGACCGCGAGCGCCATCACCCACCCGGCGCCCAGCACCATCGCACGCAGCTTGGCGGTCCCGGCCATGGCTCAGCGCACCGGCAGTCGCCAACCGAACGGATCGGGGGCGCGGCCGAACTGGATGTCCATCAACGCGGTCTTGAGCCTGGTCGTGATCGGGCCCGGCGCCGTGCCGTCGTTGCGGTAGATGACCTGGCCGCGGTGCAGCAGCTCGCGGATCGGCGTGATCACTGCGGCGGTGCCGCAGGCGAAGCATTCCTCGAACTTGCCGGCGGCGAAGGCCGCGCCGAGCTCGTCGGTGGTGATGGTGCGTTCCTCGGTCTTGAGCCCGAGGTGGCGGGCGAGTTCGAGCAGCGACATGCGGGTCACGCCGGGCAGGATCGTGCCGGTCTCGAGCGAGGGCGTGACCAGCGTGCCGTCGAGCACGAACATGATGTTCATGCCGCCCATCTCCTCGATGCAGCGGTGCTCCTTGGCGTCGAGCCACACCACCTGATCGAAGCCCTCCTTGGTCGCGCGGGCCTGAGCCGCGAGCGACGCGGCGTAGTTGCCGCCGCACTTGGCCGCACCGGTGCCACCGGTCGCGGCGCGCGTGTACTCGGTCTCGGTGCGCAGCTTCACGCCGCGCGCATCGTCGCCGGCGAAATAGTCGCCGACCACGCAGGCCACGATGAAGTACTCGTAGTCGGCGGCGGCCTTCACCCGGATCACCTGGTCGGCGCCGAACATGCAGGGCCGCAGGTACAGCGACCACGGCGCGTCGGGCACCTGGGCGGCCTCTGCCGCCACGAAGCGCACCAGATCGGCGAGCGCCTGGCGCTCGTCGACATGCGGCATGCACATGCGCTCGGCCGAGCGGTTGAGGCGCGCGAAGTTGCGGTCGGGGCGGAACAGCGCGACCGAGCCATCCGGCTGGCGATAGGCCTTGAGGCCTTCGAAGAGTTCCTGCGCGTAGTGGAACACCGCGCTCGCCGGCGACAGCGCATAGGGCCCGTAGGGCACGATCTCAGCGGGCTGCCAGCGGCCGTCGCGGAAGCTCTGCCGCAGCATCTGCGGCGTGAACTGGGTGCCGAACGCGGGGGCCTTCTTCGCTTGGGTCATCGCGCGCTCCCTCAGGGGTGCCGCAGTCTAACTGTTCCGGCGCGGGCGCTGAGCGCGGCGCGGTTGCCGCGCGGCCGCGGGCGGCTTGGCCGCCAACAGCGCGCTGAGCTCGGTCGGCGTGAGGTTGCGCCAACGACCGGGCTTGAGATGCCCGATCGCGATGTTGACGAAGCGCACACGGGTCAGCGCCTTGACGTTGCAGCCGAGCTCGAGGCACATGCGGCGGATCTGGCGGTTGAGGCCCTGGGTCAGCGTGATGGCGAAGGCGAACTTGCCGAGTCGGCTGGTCTGACAGGGTCGGGTCGTGACGCGCAGCCGCGGCAGGTTCACGCCGCGCGCCATCTTGGCGAGGAACTCCGTGGTCACCGGCCGGTCGACCGTGACCCAGTACTCCTTCTCGTGCGAGTGCTCGTGGCGCAGCAGCTTGTTGACGATGTCGCCGTCGCTGGTGAGCAGGATCAGGCCGCTGGAATCCTTGTCGAGCCGGCCAATCGGGAACACGCGCTCCGGATGGTCGACGAACTCGACGATGTTGTCCTTGACCTCGGGGTCGGTGGTGCACTCAACGCCGATCGGCTTGTTGAGCGCGATGTAGACGTGCTTCTTGGTGCGGGCGCTGATCAGCCGCTCGCCGACCTTGATCTCGTCACCGACCTCCATCACCGCGCCGACCGCGGCGCGCGCGCCGTTGACCTGGACCTTGCCCGCCGCGAGCAGGTCGTCGGCCTCGCGCCGCGAGCAGTAGCCGGATTCGACCAGGAACTTGTTGACGCGCATGGAGGCTACTTCTTCTTCAGGAGCTCGCCGAGCGCGGCGAAGGGTTGGTGCATGGCCGGCGCAGCCGCCGCCGCCGGGTCGGCGCCGAGCATGTGGCGCTGGTGCTCGGCGTCGTGGCAGTAGACGCAGAGCAGTTCCCAATTGCTGCCGTCGGGCGGGTTGCGGTCGTGGTCATGGTCTTTGTGGTGGACCGTGAGCTCGCGCAGGGCCTTGCCTTCGAATGCTCGCCCGCAGCGCGCGCAGACGTGCGGGTAAAGCTTGAGCGCCTGCTCGCGGTAGCCCTGTCCGCGCTCCAGTTGGGCGCGCCGGGCGGCGGTGACCGCGTCTTCCTTCGGTGCCTGGCGCTGCGCCATGGCGCTCAGACCACGGTGCCGAACAGGCGGCCGACCGCGGCGGTCACGATCATCGCTGCGGCGCCCCAAAACGTGACGCGTAGCGTGGCGACCGCGACCGGTGCGCCGCCCATGCGTGCCGATACCGCGCCGAGCGCGGCGAGGAAAGCCAGCGAGGTCGCGCCGACCGAGAGTGGCAGTCGTGCGCTTGGCGCGAGCGCGCAGACCACCAACGGCAGGGCTGCGCCGCCGGCGAAGGCCACAGCCGAGGCGAACGCGGCCTGCACCGGGCGTGCCTCGTAGATCGCGTTGATGCCGAGCTCGTCGCGGGCGTGCGCGCCGAGCGCATCGCGTGCCGTGAGCTGCTCGGCGACCTGGCGCGCGAGCGCCGGGTCGAGCCCGCGCTTGACGTAGATGCCGGTGAGCTCGGCGAGCTCGCCCTCGGGCTCGGCCGCGAGTTCGCCGCGCTCGCGCTCGAGATCTGCGCGCTCGGTATCGGCCTGCGAGCTGACCGACACGAACTCGCCGGCCGCCATCGACATCGCGCCCGCCACCAAGCCGGCGAGCCCGGCGAGCAGCAGCGTGGCACGGTTGCCGCCGGCCGCGGCCACGCCGATGATCAGGCTCGCGGTCGAGACGATGCCATCGTTCGCGCCGAGCACGGCCGCGCGCAACCAGCCGAGGTTCTCGGCGCGGTGGCGTTCGTGGTGGGCGCGTCGCATCGGCGCCGATTCTAGCGGCTAGCGGCGCGCGCGGCTGCCGCGCGCGCCGCGGCGCACGAGCGGTGGGTAGCCGGCGGGGACGTGGGATCGCCGAACGACGTCAATCGCTGGAACGCCCGTGGTCGAGGAAGTAGACCTTCAGGTCCCGCTCGGGGACGAAGCCCGTGCGGCTGATCTCGAAGCGGTTCGGTCCGATCTTGCGCCAGTCCTTCGCGAAGCAGCTCGACACGAAGACGTGCTCTTCGGCGGCCCCGCCGTCGATCTCGAGGCGGAACGAGCCAATCGGCTGGCGCCAGTTGTTCGCGGTCGTGAGGATGTAGTCGATGGACCTGAACCGGGGGAGCCAACTCCCACCGCTGGTCTTCGCGTTCCATGCATCGAAGCGCCCCTTGGGAACGCAGGCTGCCCGTCTGAGCCAAGGACGCGAAGGGGTGACGCCATAGCTCGGATAGGGCGTGTAGGAATGTTCGACGCGCACCACCGCCTTGGCCGGGAAGGTCTGGGTCCAGTAGAAGGTGCGGGTGACGCTCCACGCCGGCGCAATGCATGTCGGGCATTCGAGGATGACGAGGCCGTCGCGGATCAGTCCATCGAGTTGTTGCTTGCTGAGGCGCCGCCTCGGGTCGTGCGGGGGGCGCCCGCCCATCGGCCGGTCGTCGTAGGCATCGAAGCGCGCGATCGGCAGGCCCAGGCGTTCGAGCCGCGCGGAATGGTCCACGCCATCCACCAGCGCCTTGACCTCTTCCTGGTGCGGCACCGGTCGGCCGTCGACGCGCACCTGGAAGTCGTCGTAGTAGGGGTGGCCCCAGTTGCCGGTGATGTCGTAGCTGTAGGCGGGGATCGGGAAGGCGACGACGGTCGTCACGTTTCGGTCCGTGAGGTTGCGGAACGAGTACTCGACCGCGATGCGCGTGGGTGAGATGCGCAGCACCTCGGATTCCATCGCGATCGAACGCTCTTCCTTCAGGTAGAGACCCGTGGCCGCGATGCCTGCGGCCGAGTCGTTGGCGAGAGCCGGGGCCGGGATGGCAAGGACGATGGCCGCGGAGGCGATCGCCGCGGCGCCGCCGATCCTCATGGCGTGCGCTGCAGCTCGGAGTGATCGAAGTGATCGACCGAGACGATCTCACGCATCAGCTCGTCGAGCCGCGCCAGCGTGCGCGCTTCGGTGGCGTCGATCAGCTTCTGCTCCAGCGCCAGTGCGCGCAGGTCGCTGCGCTCATCGCTGCTGAGCTTGCCGTCCTTCTGCGCCTTGCGCAGTCGCAGTTCGATCGGCTCGGCGGCGATCGCGAGCTCAAGCGCCTCGGCCAGCAGCCCGACGTGGTCCTTGCCGTCGTTGCGGCCCATGTAGATGCCGGCGCAGAGCCGCTCGCGCGCGCGGCTGTTGGAGATCAGCAGCTCGGCGACGTCGCGGCCGGTGGCATCGGACGGTGCCGAGTACTTGCGCCCCATCGGGAACACCAGCACGCGCAGCAGACCTCCGACCAGCGGGTTCGGGAAGTTGCGCAGCAACGAGTGCAGCTGCTCCTGCAGGTTGTAGAGCATCGTGCGGCAGGCCCAGTGCACGAGCGGCAGGTCCTCCGGCGGCCGGCCTTCGTCCTCCCAGCGCTTGAGCACCGCCGAGGTGATGTAGAGGTAGGAGAGCATGTCGCCGAGCCGCGCCGAGACTTTCTCCTTGATCTTGAGCTTGCCGCCGAGCGTCAGCATCGAGGCGTCGGCGACCAGCGCGAACGCCGCGCTGTAGCGCTGGATGTGCTGGTAGTAGCGCCGCACCGGCCCTTCGACCGGCACATCGGTGTAGCGCGCATGGGTCGCAGCCAGGCCGGCGGCGCGCGCCGCGTTGCTGATGGCGAAGCCGATGTGGCCCCATAGCGCGGCGTCGAACTGCGCCAGCGCCTGCTGCGGGTCGTCGAGCGCGGCGGCGCGCATCTCGCGCAACACGAACGGGTGGCAGCGGATCGCGCCCTGGCCGAAGATGATCATCGAGCGCGTCAGGATGTTGGCGCCCTCGACCGTGATCGCGATCGGCACGCTCTGGTAGCCGCGGCCGAGGTAGTTCTTGGGCCCGAGCATGATGCCCTTGCCGCCGTGCACATCCATCGCATCGTTCGCGATCTGCCGTGCCATCTCGGTGATGTGGTACTTCACGATCGCGCTCGGCACCGATGGCACCTCGCCGAGGTCGACCGCGCCGACGGTCATCACGCGCGCGGCGTCCATCGCGTAGAGCGTGCCACCCATGCGCGCCAGCACGTCCTCGACGCCCTCGAAGCGGCCGATCGGCAGCTTGAACTGCTTGCGGATTCGGGCGTAGGCACCGGTGGCGTAGACGCCGAGCTTGGCGCCGCCGGTGGTGTTGGACGGCAGCGAGATCGAGCGCCCGGCGCTCAGACACTCGACCAACATGCGCCAGCCCTGGCCGGCCATCTTCGGTCCGCCGATGATCGCGTCGAGCGGCACGAACACGTCCTTGCCCCACAACGGCCCGTTCTGGAACGGGATGTTGAGCGGGAAGTGGCGGCGGCCGATGTTGAGCCCCGGCGTGTCGCGCGGGATGAGGGCGCAGGTGATGCCGTAGGCCTCGCGGTCGAGGTCGCCGAGCAGGTGCTCAGGGTCGTAGAGCTTGAACGCCAGACCGATCACCGTCGCGCTCGGCGCCAGCGTGATGTAGCGCTTGTCGAAGGTCAGGCGGAGGCCGACCGTCTCCTTGCCCTGCCAAGTGCCGCGGCCGACGATGCCGACATCGGGGATGGCGCCGGCGTCGGAGCCGGCGACCGGACTGGTGAGCGCGAAGCAGGGGATGTCGTCGCCGCGTGCGAGGCGCGGCAGGTAGTGGTCCTTCTGCTGCTCTGTGCCGTAGCGATGCAGCAGCTCGCCGGGCCCGAGCGAGTTCGGCACGGCGACGACTGAGGCACAGGTGGGCGAGCGCGAGGCGATCTTGATCAGCACTTCCGATTGGGCGAAGGCCGAGAACTGCAGGCCGCCGTACTTCTTCTCGATGATCATCGCGAAGAAGCCGTTCTTCTTCAGGAACGTCCAGACGTGCTCGGGAAGGTCGGCAAGGGTGTGGGTGATTTCCCACTCGTCGAGCATCGCGCAGAGTTCGGTGCAGGGACCGTCGAGGAAGGCCTGCTCGGCGGGCGAGAGCTTGGGGCGCGGATAGGCGAGCAGCTTGTTGAAGTCAGGCCGGCCGGTGAACAGGTCGCCGTCCCACCAGACCGTGCCGGCCTCGAGCGCTTCGCGTTCGGTGTCGGACATGTCCGGCATGATCCGCCGGTAGGATTCCAGCATTGGCGCCGTGAACCAGTTGCGGCGCAGCAGCGGGACGTTGAGCGGCACCGCCAGCGCCAGGAACGCGAGCCAGCACAGCAGTTTCCATCCGTCACCGGCATCGCGGGTCGCGCTGTAGACGATGAGCGCCAGCGCGAACGCGATCGTGATGGTCGGCAGCGCACTGCGCCGGTAGGCAAGCACGGCGCCGAGCAGCAGGAAGCCGAACAGCCAGAGCGGCGAGTACAGATCCATATGGGCGTGGACTATAGCCCCGGGCGCGCGCCGCGCTGGTGCCGCGCGTGGTTCAGGCGTTGGGTCCGAGCAGGTCCTTCACGCCGTCACGCTCTTCCCACAGTTCGCGTTCGGTCGCGACCATGCGCTCGCGCGCGAACAGATCGATCTCGAGACCTTTGACAATCTTGTACTTGCCCTTGGCGCAGGTGACCGGGAAGGAATAGATGACGCCCTTCTTGATGCCGTAGCTGCCGTCCGCTGGCACCGCCATCGAGACCCAATCGCCTTTCGCGGTCCCGAGCGCCCAGTCGTGCATGTGGTCGATCGCGGCCGAGGCGGCCGATGCCGCACTCGACGCACCGCGGGCCTTGATGATCGCGGAACCGCGCTGCTGCACGGTCGGGATGAACGATTCCTTGTACCACTGTGGCTCGACCAGCTTGGCTGCGGCCTTGCCCCTGATCTGGCATTCAGCGATGTCGGGGAACTGGGTCGACGAATGGTTGCCCCAGATCGTCATACGCCGGATGTCGCTGGTGTGCCGACCGGTCTTGTCCGCGAGTTGTGCCAGCGCGCGGTTGTGGTCGAGCCGGGTCATCGCGGTGAAGTTGCGGCGCTCGAGCCGGGGGGCGTTCGACATCGCGATGTAGGCGTTGGTGTTGGCGGGGTTGCCGACGACCAGGACCTTGCAGCTCCGGCTGGCGTGCTCGTTGAGCGCCTTGCCTTGGGCCGAGAAGATCTGCGCGTTCGCGGTGAGCAGGTCCTTGCGCTCCATGCCGGGGCCGCGGGGGCGGGCGCCGACCAGCAGCGCGTAATCGGTCTTGCGGAACGCGACGTCGAGCTGGTCGGTGGCGACCACGTCGGCGAGCGTGGGGAACGCGCAGTCGCGCAGCTCCATCACCACGCCATTGAGCGACGGTAGGGCCGCCGGGACCTCGAGCAGTTGCAGGATCACGGGTTGGTTCGTGCCGAGCATCTGGCCGGAGGCGACGCGGAACGCGAGCTGGTAGCCGATCTGGCCGGCAGCGCCGGTGATCGTGACGCGGACGGGTTTCTTGAGCTTGGCCATGGTGGTTTCCTCAATTCGATTGGGGAAGGGCGCGAACGGGGACGGGATTGTACGCCCGGCCTCGAGCAGGCCGGCAGCGGTCACAGTTCGAGTCTGAAGTGGTGGGCCGTGATGTCCATGCCGTGGGTCAAGTAGAAGCGGTGCGCACCGAAGCGCTGGACACCGGAATCGAGGTGCAGTTGCGCGCAGCCGGCACGGCGGGCTTCGGCCACCAGCCAGTCCAAGAGGACGGTGCCGACCCCCTGGCCGCGGTGCGCCTCGTCGCTGACCAGGTCGTCGACGTACAGCGTTCTGCCCCAGGCCAGGAACTCGGTGACACGGAACCCAGCACAGCCACGGACCGGCGTTGTGCTGGTCGCAACGCCCTCGCTGGCGTATGCGATGCGATATCCGCAGGAGGATTGTTGGCGCAGGGCCTGTTCGAGAAAACCTGCTTCATCGAGGTGCGGTCTTAGCTGACGCATCACCGGCCAACAAGCCCGCAGCGCCGCGGTATCGCTCGCGATCTGGACCGTGAATTCGGTGCTCACGACTGTGCCTTGGCGACGGCTACGGCCAGTCCTTCGAGCGCAGACATGAGTGGCACCAGCGGCGGGCTCGGGCCGCCGGCAAGCGCCGCACTGCAGGCATCCTCGGCGGCGCGTGCCGCATGCGAGACGTCGGGAAACCCGTAGGACGCACCTGAGCCGGCGAGGTTGTGGAGGTGGCGCTTGAGCTCGAGGGCAGCAGTGGCATCCCAGCGCTGCGCGAGAACCGCAGCGATTTCCGCGAGCATCTCGGCGCGGGCGGGGAGCCTCTCGGCATAGCCCTCACGCAAGGCGACCAATTGGCGTTCGAGGTCAGGGCTCGACATGGGCACGCTGCCAGATCGCGCGCACCTGGTCGGCGAGCACGAGGGGATCGAAGGGCTTGGTGATCACGTCGAGTGCGCCCAGCGATCTGTAGCGCGCGATCTCTGCAGGTTGGCTGCGTGCGGTCATGAACACCACCGGGATGTCCGCGGTGGCCGGGTTGGCGCGAAGCGCGCCCAGGGTCGCGATGCCATCCATGCCCGGCATCATCACGTCGAGGAGGATGAGGTCAGGCGCGAAACCGACCACCGCGTCGAGGGCTTCGGCACCTGATGCGCAGGACTTCAGTTGGAAACCACCGAGCGTCACCAGCGCAAGTTCCGCGATGGTCTGGATGTCCGGCTCATCCTCTACATAGAGGATCTTGGTCAGGTTGGGTCGCAAAGGGGATTCCTAAGTTGGTTCGGGTACTTTGCGGGCTTTGCGGGACTTGCGCCAACCGCCAATAGGCCTGTCGAACTCCTAGAAGGCGTTGTTAACTCATTGTTTTCATTGGGTATCCCGCCCGCCCGCTCCAAGGGGCCAGTAGCCGCTTGCAATATTCTCGTTTAGTGTTATAGTCCACTACAACACCACTACTGCTCCGCTAGTGGCTGATGGATGACGGGGCACTGCAAAGGGAACGAGACATGAATAACAACACGCTTCGCTTCGGGGTCGTACGCGCACTCGCGTTCGGCGGCCTCCTGGTGGCAGGTGCTTGGGCTGGTGAAGCCGCCGCGGTCACGCCGGCACCGCTGTGGACCGAGGTCCACGCAACGCTCAAGGCTGAGTTCGCCGCCGAACTCAAGCAGTCAGTCGACGAAGATCTCCGGCGCAGCTTGGTGCGTGACCTGGACACCGTCGATGCCGCGATCCGCAACGACCTCATGACCAAGGCCGCTGCGGCCGCGAGCATCGCCCCGCGTGGCTTCGGCCTCGTGGTCCCGGCGTTGCTCGTCAACCCGACGCAGTGACGCGACGCTAGCGCCGCGCACGGAGGGAAGGACTGATGGATTTCCAATGGACTGATGACCAGCCGATCTACCGGCAGCTGCGCGACCGCGTGGTGGCGATGATCCTCGACGGCACCCTGGCCGAGGGGGATTCGCTGCCTTCGGTGCGCAACGTTGCCGCCGAACACCAACTGAACCCGTTGACAGTGCTCAAGGGTTACCAGGAACTGGTGGATGAAGGCTTGGTCGAGAAGCGTCGCGGACTTGGCATGTTCGTCCGCGAAGGCGCAACGGGGAAGCTCATGACTGACGAACGCGCGAAGTTCCTCAACGACGAATGGCCGAGGGTCGCCGAGACGATCCAGCGCCTGGGTCTCAATGTCGACGAGCTGCTCAAGGCGCTCGCCAAGAAGGATGGAGGCAAGCGATGAGCATACTCATCAAGGCGCGCGGGCTGACCAAGCGCTACGGCGACAAGCTGGCGCTGGCCGGCGCCGACTTCACGGTCGAAGCGGGGCAGATCGTCGGGCTGATCGGCCCGAACGGCGCCGGCAAGACCACCGCTCTCAAAGCCATCCTTGGCCTCACCGATTACGAGGGCGAACTCGAGGTGCTGGGCCAGGACCCCCGTGTCGCGCGCCAGGCGCTGATGCGCGATGTCTGCTTCATCGCTGATGTTGCAGTACTGCCGCGTTGGTTGAAGGTGAGTCAGGCACTGCGCTTCGTCGAGGATGTGCACCCACGCTTCAACCGCGAGAAGGCCGAGGCCTTCCTGGCCCGCACCGAGATCCCGCGCGAGGCCAAGGTCGCCCACCTGTCGAAGGGCATGATCACCCAGCTCCATCTGGCGCTCGTGATGGCGATCGACGCCAAGCTGCTGGTGCTCGATGAGCCGACGCTCGGCCTCGACATCCTCTATCGCAAGGCGTTCTACGAAGCGCTGCTCGGCGACTATTTCGACGGCAACCGCACGATCGTCGTGACCACCCACCAGGTGGAGGAGATCGAGCGGATCCTCACCCACTTGATGTTCATCAACCACGGCCGCGTCGTGCTGGATGCCTCGATGGAGGACGTCGCTGAGCGTTACGCCGAGCTGCTGGCACCGGCCGCCAACGTCGAGGCGGCACGCGCGCTCAAGCCGTTGAGTGAACGCGAGGTCTTCGGCAAGAAACTGTTCCTGTTCGAGGGAGTCGCGCGCGAGCAGCTGCGCGGGCTCGGCGAGGTCCACACGCCGAGCGTCGCTGACCTGTTCGTCGCCAAGATGAAGGGAGTCACCGCATGAGCACCGAGTTCAAGACCATGTCCGCGCTGATTCGGCGCGAACTGTGGGAGCACCGTGCGTTCTGGTTGGTCCCGACCGTGATCGCCTCGCTGATGACGTTCGCCCTGCTGCGCGTGGGCGTTGAACTGTTCGGCAGCGACCATGCGCACGACATCGCTCGGGCCAACGAGAAGCTTGCTGCCAGCGTTGACCTCGGCAGCTTCCTGGCGCGCACCGACGCCGCAGCGATGGTCTTCACCGCGGCGTCCGCGCCGTTCGGGATCATCATGGGCTTCGTCGCGTTCTTCTATCTGCTCGACAGCCTGTATGCCGACCGTCGCGATCGCAGCGTGCTGTTCTGGCGCTCGATGCCGATCACCGACCGCGAGACCGTGCTTGCCAAACTGGCGACCGCGACGATCGCGGGTCCGCTCGCCACGCTCGCGGTCCTGCTCGGTGCCTACGCCGTGTGGAGCGGCCTGGTCGCGCTGTTCGGCGTGATCGCGGGCTTCGACTACTGGTGGATCGGCCTGAACCCGCTCGCCTGGGTCAAGGCCGCGCTGCTGCTGCTCGGTGCGCAGCTCGGGTTGATGCTGGTGATCGCGCCGTTCATCGGCTGGGTGTTGCTCGCCTCGGCCTGGGCACCGCGTGCGCCCTTCCTCTGGGCGTTCCTGCCGCCACTTGGCCTTGCGCTGCTCGAGGAGATGTTCCTCAACACCAACCGCTTCCTGCAGATGGTCGGCGACCATTTCGAGACGCTGGTGCCGCAGATGTTCCATGTCCAGTCGAAGGCCGACATGGCGCTGCAGGGTGATGGCTACAAAGTGAGCCTTGGACCCGCATTCCATCTCAGCCCGGACTACCTGCTCGAGCCGCGTTTGTGGGTCGGCGTGATCCTCGGGGTGGCATTCGTGGGCGGCGCGATCTGGATGCGTCGCTACCGTGACGACGCCGCGTACTGATCGTCGAGCCCATCGCCAAGGAGCCCGCATGAACCACACCAAACAGACACTCATCGCTTGCGCTGCGCTCGGGTTCGGTCTTGCCGCAGGCGCGGACGAGCGCGAGATCAAGGGCACGGCCGATGCCAAGGCGCACCAGGCCTTGCGCATCGAGGCGCATGTCGGCGAAGTCGAGATCCGCACCACGACCAAGGACCAGATCAGCTGGCGTCTGCGGCTCGAGCCCGATCATGACGACGGCTGGTTCAACTCGCGCAAGGATGCCGAGCGTGCCGTTGCGGAAGCCAAGGTCAAGGCCACCGCCGTCGGCGCCACCTTCGAGCTCGAGCTCGAGCTGCCGCGCGGTACCGACTTCGACGACGTTGAGGAGCACTGGGAGATCGAGGTCCCGGCGCGCTTCGCGATCGAGGTCGAGGCCAACGTCGGCAGGGTCGAGGTCACCGGCCCGGTCGGCGGCGTCGAGGCCGAGCTCAACGTTGGCGAGCTGCGCATCGACGTGCCGTCGGGCAGCGTCGACGCGCGCGCCAACGTCGGCGAGATCAAGGTGATGTCGTCGACCAAGTCGCCCGGCGAACTGCGGCTTAGCGCCAACATCGGCGATGTCGACCTGCGCATCGGCGACAAGCGCGTCCAAGCCGAACGCGGCTTCGCGCTCGGCGGCGGCGTGTCGGCGAGCCAGGGCGGCAAGGACGACATCAGCGCCAAGGTCAACGTCGGCGACGTCAGCGTGCGCATCGACTGAGCGAGTTCGGAATCTACGCTTTGATCGTCAAGCGCTGACGCGCAACTACAACAACAGGAACGGGACATGAAGGACTTCAGGATTGTGGTATTGGCGCTGGTGATGGGCTTCGCCTTGACCGGCTGCGTGATCGTGATCAGCGACGAGGGCATCAGCACCGCGGATGGCATCCACACCAACGACAACTCGCGCGACCGTGCGCTCGCCGGGCGGGTGCGTGATGCGTTCGCCGCCGATGCGGCGCTCAAGGATGCCGACATCACGGTCAGTGCCCACGACGGCGTGGTGACTCTGCGCGGCGACCTGGTGCGCGTCGCGGACCTCGAGCGCGCGGTGGGCCTCGCCAAAGGCACGGAAGGCGTCGACAAGGTGGTCTCGCGCCTGCGCTTGGAATTGCGTTAGGGAACCGGCACGGGGCGCAACGGAATGCGGTCCGTGTGCATCTAAAGGTAGGCAGAGGTTGGATCGCCGGCGGAGCCGGTGCCCAGGATGGGATAGGGACAGCGGGGACAGGGATGTCCCGTCTTTGAATGGAGGGATTCTGATGACGGTCCGTTACAACGCCGTACGCTGCGCGTTCTTCGTGGCCTTCCTGGTCACGGTCACCGCGCTCGCCGTGCTCCAGCTCTAGTCAGAGCAACACCTTCACCGCTTCCGCCACGCGGCGCGCCTTGCTGCGCGCCGCCTCGATGCTCGTGTCGCGCGCCAGCGCCACGCCCATCCGTCGATGGCCGCGGACTTCCGGCTTGCCGAACAGTCGCAGCATCGTGTCCGGCTCCGCCAACGCGCCATCGACGTTCGCATAGGCGATCGAGTTCGAGTCGCCATGCGGCAGGATCACCGCCGAAGCGCTCGGTCCCCATTGGCGGATCGCCGGCACCGGCAAGCCGAGGATCGCGCGCACGTGCAAGGCGAACTCCGACAGGTCCTGCGAGATCAGCGTCACCAGCCCGGTATCGTGAGGCCGGGGGCTGACCTCGCTGAACCAGACTTCGTCGCCCTTCACGAACAGCTCGACGCCGAAGATGCCTTGCCCACCGAGCTCAGCAGTGATGCGCGCTGCGATCTCGCGCGCGCGTTCGAGCGCGCGCGGGCTCATCGGCTGCGGCTGCCAGGATTCGCGGTAATCGCCGTCGATCTGCAGGTGGCCGATCGGGTCGCAGAAACTCGTGCCGTCGCGATGGCGCACTGTCAGCAGCGTGATCTCGTAGTCGAAGTCGATGAAGGCTTCGATGATCACCTTGCCGCCACCGGCGCGGCCGCCCGACTGCGCGTGCTCCCAGGCCGCGTCGACGGCGCTCGCCGAACGCACCAGGCTCTGGCCCTTGCCCGACGAGCTCATAACAGGCTTGACCACACAGGGCAGGCCGATCTCACCGATCGCTGCGAGGTACTCCGCGGGCGTGGCGGCGAAGCGGAACTTCGAGGTCGGCAAGCCGAGCGTTTCTGCCGCTAGCCGGCGGATGCCTTCGCGGTCCATCGTCAGCTTGGTGGCGCGCGCGGTGGGGATCACGCGGAAGCCGTCGCGCTCGAGTGCGATCAGCTCGGCCGTCGCTATCGCCTCGATCTCGGGGACGATGAGGTCCGGGCGCTCGCGCTCCACGAGCGCGCGCAAGGCTCGCGGGTCGAGCATCGACAACACGTGGCTGCGATGCGCGACCTGCATCGCCGGTGCGTCGGCGTAGCGGTCGGCGGCGATCACTTCGATGCCAAGGCGCTGCGCCTCCAGTGCGACCTCCTTGCCGAGCTCGCCGCTGCCCAGCAGCAGCAAGCGGGTCGCGGTCTTCGACAGCGGTGTGCCCAGCGTTATCACTTCATCCCCCCGGCTTCAGCCACCCAACAGTTGTTCTTCGGCGCGCTCGAGGTCCTCGGGCTTGCCGTACATGACCACGACGTCGCCGGCGCGCAGCCGCGTCGTGGGGCCTGGTTGCCGGCCGACGATGCCGTCGCGGCGCAACGCGGTGACCACCACGCCCTCGAGCCCGAGCTCGCCCAACGCACGACCGGCGGCGCGCGCGTGCTCGTCGAGCTGGACCGAGGCCAGCTGCTCGCGGAACGCGTGGCTGGCGTCGAGCGGACGCGCATCCTGGCCGCGGAACACGTTGCGCAGCAGCGCGTAGCGGTCGTTGCGCACGGCGTTGATGGCACGCACCACGCGCGTCATCGGCACCGTGAGCAGCACCAGCAG
>JANNEA010000018.1:0-3443 GCA_031388175.1 Gammaproteobacteria bacterium | reverse complement strand
GGCCCGCACCTGCAACGGTACGAGCTGGCCCGCGCAGCGGCGCACGAACGCACCCACAACCTCGGACGCGCAGTAGGCGAAGCCGGTGACCGGCACCTGCACCACGCCGACGATCGGCCTTCCCCGCTCGATCAGCGCCAGGTTCACCGTGAACTCGCCGTTGCGCTTGATGAACTCCTTGGTGCCGTCGAGCGGATCCACCAGCCACCAGCGTTCCCAGCGGCGGCGTTCGGCCCAGGGGATCGCCGCCCCTCCCTCAGTCGCTGATTCTTCGGACAACACCGGGATATCCGGCGTGAGTTCGGTCAGACCCTGCACCAGCACTGCATGCGCGCGCGCATCCGCCTCGGTCAGCGGTGAGTCGTCGGCCTTGTGCGACACCGCGAACTCGGTGCCGTAGACCGCGAGGATCTCGGCGGCGGCGCGCTGGGCGAGGTCGAGCAGGGGTTCGAGCAGGCGGTCGGTCATGCGCGGCTATCATAGCCGCGTGAACGCTGCCGCCATCGATTCCATCATCGACTGGGACCCCGTGCGCACCGTGCTGCTGGACATGGACGGCACGCTGCTCGACCTGCAGTTCGACAACCGCTTCTGGCGCGACCATGTGCCGTTGCGCTGGGGCGAGCGCCGCGGGCTGGACCTGGATGCGGCACGGGCCGAGCTTGAGCCGCGCTTCCGCGCCCATGAGGGCACGCTCGACTGGTACTGCACCGATTTCTGGAGCCGCGAACTCGGGCTGGACGTGCTCGAGCTCAAGCGCGAGCTCGAACATCTGATCGCAGTCCATCCCGGGGTGCACGGCTTCCTGCACGCGGTGCGCGAGAGTGGTCGGCGGTTGGTGCTGGTGACCAACGCCCACGCCCGCGTGCTCGAGCTCAAGATGCACCACACCGACCTGGAGCAGCACTTCGACGCGGTCTACTCGGCGCACGAGTTTGGGGTGCCGAAGGAGGGCGCGGGCTTCTGGGCGCGTCTGCACGCGGTCGAGCCGTTCGCGCCGGCCGCCGCGGTGTTCGTGGACGATTCGCTGCCGGTGCTGCGCGCGGCACGGGCCTGGGGCATCGGCCAGGTGGTGGCGATCACGCAGCCCGACGCGCGCTTCCCGCCGCGCATGCTCGACTGGCAGCCGGCGGTCGCGGGCTTCGCCGACCTGGCGCCGCGTGCGACGATGCAGCCCTCGTCGCACCCTCGGTGAACCGATGACCGCGTTCCATGCCGCGCTCGCGCGGGTCTGGGGCCCGCTCCAGCGCGGACTCGGCCCGTTCGCACCGTTGCTGCTGGCCTACCTCGTCGGCGCCGCGTTCCTGTCGCTGATGCGGGTGGCGTTCGCATTCGCCTATCGCGATGCGATCGCCGGCACTGAGGATCTGTGGTTCATGTTCCCGCTCGGTCTGCGCATGGACACAGTGCTGCTGTGCTACCTGCTGTTGGCGCCGGCGCTGGTGTTGGCGGTGCTGCCGGCGCGGCGGGAGCGCGATTGGCTGGTGGCTGCTTACCTCGCGTTGTGGGCGGCGCTCATCGTCTACCTCGAGCTCGCCACGCCGCCGTTCATCGCCGAGTACGACAAGCGACCCGATCGGATCTTCCTCGAGTACCTGATCTACCCCCGCGAGGTGCTGCGCGTGCTGTGGGCCAACCACAAGCTCGAGCTGTTCGGCGTGCCGCTGGTCGCCGGTCTCGCGGCATGGCTGGCTTGGCGCGGCAGCCGGCGCTCACTGGCGGCGGCGCCGGTCTGGCCGTGGTGGCAGCGCGCGCTCGCGTTGCCGCTGGTGGTGGTCGTGCTGTTCTATGGCGGGCGCTCGAGCCTCGAGCCGCGCCCGGCGAACATCAGCACCGCGAGCTTCAGCACCAATCGGTTGGTCAACGAGCTCACGCTCAACTCCACCTACACGGTCGCCTACGCCGCCAACAGTATGCGCAACGAGGTGGATTCCTCGACGCTCTACGGCGACATGGCGTGGGACGAGATCCGCTCACGGGTCATGCGCTATCAGGGTCTGCCCGCGGCGGCCTGGGCCGGCCCGCAATCGATCCAGCATCGCGAGCAGGTCAACGCCGCGCCGCGGCGACGCAACCTCTTCATCGTGCTCGAGGAGAGCTTGGGTGCGACCTACACCGGCCACCTCGGCGGCGTACCAGTCACGCCGAACATCGACCGCCTGAGCATGGAGGGCATGCATTTCACGCAGCTCTACGCCACCGGCACCCGCACCGCGCGCGGCATGGAGGCCGTGGTCGCGGGCTTCCCGCCGTCGGCGCAGCTGTCGGTGCTCAAGCTGCCGGGCGCGCAGGGCGGGTTCTTCACGCTGGCCGCGCTGCTCAAACAGCAGGGTTACACGACCGAGTTCATCTACGGCGGTGCCGCGAACTTCGACAACATGCGCGCGTTCTACCTGGCGAACGGCTTCGACCGGGTGATCGAGGAGCGCGACTTCGTGGCGCCCGCCTTCGTGGCCTCGTGGGGCGTGTCCGACGAGGACCTGATGGAGCGTGCGGTCGCCGAGCTGCACGCGCCGCGCGCCAAACCGTTCTTCACCCTGCTACTGACCAGCAGCAACCACGAACCCTTCGAGATCCCGGCGGGGAAGATCGAGCCCTATAACACGCCGCTGTACAGCCGCGAGAACGCGATCAAGTACGCGGATCACGCGGTCGGCAGGCTGTTCGAGCTGGTGCGCAAGGAATCCTGGTACGCGGACACGGTGTTCATGGTCGCCGCCGATCACGACGCCCGCGTGTTCGGCGCACCGCTGGTGCCGGTGGGCCGCTTCCGTATCCCGGCGTTCATCATCGGCCCCGGCGTGCCAGTGGGCGCCTACGACCGCGTCTCAAGCCAGATCGATCTGGCGCCGACGCTGCTGGGATTGCTGGGGATCGACGCGTTGACGCCGCTGCCCGGCCGCGACCTGCTGCGATTGCCGGCGGATGATCCGGGGCGTGCGCTGATGCAGTACGACCTCAACCACGGCTTCCGCGTTGGCGATCGTTTGGTGGTGCATCAGCCGAAGAAGCCGGCCCAGAGCTTCCGCATCGAGGGCACCACGCTCACGCCGATTGACGATGATCCGGAATTGACGCGCGACGCGCTGGCACACGTGCTGTGGCCAGGCGAGGTATATCGACGGAAGCTGTACCGCGTGGAGGGGAAATAGGTATCAGAGTCATTTTCCGTCGCGGAAAACGACTCTGATACCTATTTCCCCTAGCGGCGCCGTTGCGGCCGGCTGCGGTGACCGCCGCCGCTGGTGCCTTTCGGGTGCGCCGGACGTGGTCGGCGCTCGCGCGGTGCCGAGGCCCTCATGTCGCGCTCCAGCAGCTCTTCGTGCTGGCGCTGCTTCGGTATCTCGTGATTGATGAACTTCTCGATCTCCGGCAGCGAGAACGCGAACTCCTCGCAGGCGAACGACACCGCGTCGCCCTTGGCGCCAGCGCGCGCGGTGCGG